>CALXUV010000019.1 GCA_944391815.1 uncultured Clostridia bacterium
ACTGTTTACAACGGGCAGGGGAACACCTCTCGGAGGACCGGTGCCCACCGTCAAGATATCTTCAAACAAAGAGCTTTTTACGAAAAAGAAACACTGGATAGATTTTGACGCTTCACCGCTGATATACGGAGCCGGAAGAGAGGCACTGGCTAAAGACCTGTTTGATTATGTTTTAAGAGTTGCGTCGGGCGAGAAAACACGCAACGAAATCAACGGTTTCAGCGACATAGCGATTTTCAAAGACGGTGTTACCCTTTGACTTATCGGAAAAGAAAAATCAGGAAAACTGAAAACATAAAACAGCTATAAACACAAAAAGCCCGTCAGAATTAAATTTCGGGCTTTGGGGGAGAAAAAATTATGAAAACGGTAAGAATAACCGAGCCGGGAAAAATATCAGTTGAAAATACAGAGGAAAAACTGCCGGAATGTAAAAAAGATGAAGCCCTGCTTCGGGTCCGCTACTGCGGAAATGCTGATCGCAAATATGGACTTTGCCGGTGTAAACTGCGCCGTTGTAACGCAGGAATACATAGACGGCTGTCAGGACGACTATCTCAAAGACGTTGCAAAAAGATTTGCGGGAAGAATAAAAGTTTGCAGTCTTTACCTTGATTACGAGCCGGACTTTCAAGTCAGTACCGAAGGATTTGACGGTATAAAGATCTGTGCTTCAAGACTCGGTGATAAGGATCTGACCAGACATATTAAAGCTTTTGAGGTTCAATTGACCTTGAAGAGGGAAGCACCCAGTGCGCTATGCTTTCGGAAATTGCGGATACCTTTCCTGAGCTTAAAATTGCAGTCGGACATTTCGGAATGGCCGGCAGAGGAGAGTGGCTAAGTCAGATAAAACTTGCACAAAAGAAAAACGTTTACATAGAATGCGGCGGAATAACATGGCTGTATAATAACGAATTTTTACCCGTATCCGTCGGCGGTAAAAGCGATTAAAACGGCAATTGAAACAGTCGGCATAGATAAACTTATGTGGGGAAGCGATTACCCGAGAACAATGACGGCTATTACTTATCGGATGAGTCTTGATTTTGTTTCTGAGAGCAAAATACTGAGTGAAACAGAAAAAAGAAATTTCTCGGTGAAAACGCCGCTAAGTTTTACGGCTTTGAGACAATGCCGGAAATAAAAAGAATAAAACACATGGCAGAAGACTGATGTGTGTAGGGAATATACGGAACACGTCCATTCAGAATATTCGGAGAGGGAGACAGCCGAGTTCTTATAGACGGATTCAAGGAAAATGCCGTTGAGTGGAACAGCTCCGATTACAGATTTACCGCAAAAGGCAACAATCTCTATGCCTTCATGATGAGAGCACCGGAAAACAGAGTGGCTGTTATCAAGTCGCTTACAGAAAGCGAAAAGGTAACATCTGTTTCGCTTCTCGGCGGTGATGCCCTTCCGTTCGAGCAGAGCTTTGGAGTGCTTACGGTCAAACTTCCGGAGAAACTGCCGACAGAATACACAAACTGTCTGAAGATAACATTCTGAATGGTTTGACGAAATTTGTGAAGTAAGTACTTTACTTATAAATCTCATATCCTTGCAAAATAAAAAGGCTTCGTACCGAGCGAACAGATATAATTCCTTAGCATTGCCTTGAATAGCTTAATTGTTTTTCAAGTGTCAGAACTGAGGAAATTATATCGCTCTGTCGAAGCCTTTATTTTTTAAAAAATCATTTTTAATTCGTCGGGTAAGTACAAATGAGTCTGAAAATGAATTTTAGCCGAAAGTCCGCAGAAATCTGTTCACGGAAAGTAACAGTAACAAAACTATTACACCGTGTCAGTAATTACTATAAAAAAATTTACTGAAAATCACTTTGAACCGATTACGAAAGGCACGCAGACAGTTTTCATTCTGCCGTCGCCCTTCATAACCATTATTACGGTATTAACCGATTTGTTTACATTTTCTGCCGAAAGCAATATATCGAATTCACAGAATTTTCCCGGGAAGAGCGTGTATTCGGGGTTTATAAGAACGTTTTCCGGGTAAACTGCCTTAAAGCCGTCAGGTAAAATAAGCTCCACTTTCATCCAGACCGGTTCATGTTTTGCTCTCAGAGTAACATGAATTTTCAAACTTTCACCGTTTACCATAACCGGTTCTCTTTCATACTCTGCGCTACCGGAGAAAAACACATCTGAAAAACGCAGTGAGCAAGGCGAAAGCTGCATCAGTTTTTTTCCGTCAACACCCTTTTCCAAACGGTCGTTTTCCCAATTGCTTCGCTCTTCGGTTAGCGACATTGAGACTCCGTTGGCAAGGAAAACGGACGGCGTCATATTCAAAACTCTTTCTGTAAGTTCTGCGCAGGTTTTAGGCAGAAGATATACAAAATTTCCTCCGACACATATTGTCATAATTCTGTCGCCGATATATTCTTTCCAGTCTTCGGGAATACCGGAAGCACCGTAAATTATGCCGAGTATTGCCCCGACCGTTGCACCGGTACAGTCGGTGTCGTCTCCGCAGTTGACAGCGTAGATGATTGATTTTTTAAAATCACCCTCACCGTATAGAAGACCGAGAGTTACATATCCGAGGTTAGCCGGTGCCTGGAAAAAGCCGATGTCAGCACTTTGCTCGACAAGCATATTTCTCGCCTGCCGGTAGTCGATTTTTTTCAGATAGCAGTCCATTGCAAGTTTTACCGCCTTCGCAACTCTGCTGTTTTCCGGAATGGCTTCAAGACCGCGTTTTATCAGGGACATTATGTCGCCGGTTACGAATGCTTCGGATTCCAGCGTAGCAGTGAAAAGCTCCGCAATTGTTCCTTCTGCCATACCGTGGTCAACGCTTGCGTCTTCGAAAGCATATCTTCTTGAAATTCCGGGATATCCCGGAGCAAGGCAAGCCCAGATTTCGGAGCGTATCCAGGCGCCGTTTGAATTTTTCCACATGCCGTTACCGATTTCGCCCGACAGCGGAGGTACAAAACCGCGACGCATATTTGCTTTTGACAGACCGTATTCATTCCATGAAGGAGTGATCATAGAAAGCCAGTATTCACCCAGCACTTCGCTGTTTAGGCTCCACGGACCCACCTCCTCCAAAGCTCTTAGCCATACCAGCTGTAAATCAAGATCGTCATTGGGCAGCGGTTCTCCTTTTTTGCTGGAAAATCCGGATATATCCTGCATTTCGGTTCTACCTTCATACGGGGTGCCGATTGTACCGCCGATATTTTTTCCGAGCCAACAACCGTAAATTTTGTCTCTGATTTCGTTTCGGTTTAGTGTTAGCATATTATATAACCTCCCTTAATATTTGTTTTTTCGTCTAAATATTAGCACTTATAGTTAAATAAATCTACGCTTTTTCAAACAAACTTGACTTTTTCGCTGATTTGATGTAAAATAAATTCAATGAAAATATCTTATAAGCAGTCTGCATATTGTATCAGTATTTAATCGGATATTTTTGTACACGGAATATCCGGAGAGTGAGTTTTGTATTTCATTCCCTTAAACGTTTGTTTTCAATCAGCTCGTTTTTTAAGATACAGGGTAGCGATGAATTTGTTTTTTAGTGGTCAGATATTTTTTACTCAGAATGTTAAGCATATTTTTTTAGCAACTGAATTGATTTTTGGAAGATAGCAAAAAGTTTATTTAAAAAAGTAGAATATCCGATGATATGCAAGTAAAATTAAATATTTAATCAGATCAAATCATCATTATCGCAAGAAAACTAAAAAAATATATATCAAAAATTAAAAAAACAAAAACTGAAAATGGAAATAAAACTGTTAAGTTCAAATTTAACTGCCGAGCGGAAAAAACTTCAAAGCAGAATTAAAACTTCATAGCAGAATTAAAACTCAAAGCCGAATTAAAACTCAAAGCAGAAACAATACTGTAAATCAGAATTAAAAAACTTTAAAGCGGAAATAAAACTGCAAGCAGTAAAAATTGAAATCAGAAAAAACTGAAAAGTTTTCAGGCATAAACAAAACTGTAAAGCAAAACAAAAATCCGGAGTAACTTTAACATACAAAAAATGCAAATAACTTTGAAAGGCTCATCTTATGTTATATCAGAAAAGGGAAGAATACCTGCCTGTATATTATCTTAAAAATCTCGGAGATACTCAAAAAGATCCGACTGTCAGCCTTAACTGCGTACTAAGTCCCGGAAAAATAAAAGCACTGCATTACCATGAAGGGGCGGAAATAGGAATTTGCGTTTCCGGAGAGGGACTTACTTACATCGGCGACCGCATCTATCATTACCGTAAAGGGGATCTTCAATATGTTTCTCCTTACGTACCACATCTTTCGGCATCAGATGAAAAATGCGGTGAAAGTGTCTGGGTGTGGATATCATTTTCACCGGAACAAATGCTGATTAAGCAGAATATAAGTATTGAAGCCGCCGTAAGCAAACTGAACACAACCGATTACAGCTGTGTTTTTCATCCGGAAGAAAATGAATATCTGTCTGTGCTTTTTGAAAAATTCAAGGAGCTGCTTAGCCTTAATGAAAATTATAACAGAACCGAAGCTGCTTTTCTTGCGGGTCTGATTATTATGGAAACCGTCCGCTTTTGCGGTACTGAAAAGCAAAGCGACCGGAGCGGAATAACCGAAAAAGCTATTATGTATATCAGTGAAAATTACGCTGAAAAAGAAGCGGTTATGGAAAGTAATATTGCGGACTACTGCAATTTAAGCTGTTCACATCTCAGGGCACTGTTCAAAAGAGAAACCGGAGTAAGCATCCGTGACTTTCTGGTAAAGACAAGGTTGGCCGCCGCGGCATATTCACTCAGACAGACGGAAAAACCGATACTTGAAATTGCCTTTGAGGCTGGGTTCGGACAGATTTCCTGTTTTAATCGTCTTTTCAGGAAAATCTTCGGCGTTACTCCGAGAGAATACAGGAGACTTTCAAAATTCTGAATTTCATATCAACATGAAGTTTTAAGATCAGGTTTTTTCACTCGGAAAATTACAAATAAGTATATTTTTGAATTCAGAAAAACATCTTTCTTCTCCAAATTAAAAAAAGTGTGAACGTATAATCAGTTTGCACAAAAATGGTCTTGCCGATATTAGATGCATCTCAAAAGGGTCTGATAATATGCAAATAAAAATGCTTATTATACCGTAAATCGCCTTATATGCAATTTAACTTTATTTTTTCCGTTTTGGTAAAAACTTATTTGTTCTACTAATTTACAGTGAAATTAAGCACGACGATTTCTTTTATCAAAAATAAGTATATTATCGGATATGCTTCAAATGATCAGATATGTTATGAAATTAACTTTCAACTGTACTTTTTTCTGTATTCTTTTGGCGAAAGCCCGCAGTGTTTTTTGAAAACAGCGGAAAAATATCCGCTGTTGCAAAAGCCGAGTAAAGCCGAAATATCTACTATCTGTTTTTTTGTCTGACGCAGTAACCACTTGGCGTCATCAACCCTCAGCTTTTCAATATATTCCGAGAGGCTGCTTCCGGTTTGTTTTTTGAACTGATGGCTTATCGAAGATATGCTCATAGCAAAGATATACGAAAGTTTTCCGACAGAAATATCACAGGTATGATATTCGTTTACATACTGTATTATTTTTGAAAATTCAGTATCTCTGTAAACGGAGTCTGGTGGGTTTTTCTCAAGTAATATTTCACACATATTGACTAAAGGACGAATGACAGTATCAATTTTTTGTTTTTCAGGTGGCAGAATAAGCGTTTCGGTTTGTTCCATTATTTCTTTTTGCGAAACAGATGTTTTTCCGATGAAAATTTTTTGTTTCTTCTCGGTCATGCCGTCGTCGCTTCTGTAACCGCTGACAGAAATAAATCCGACAACTTTGCTTGCCTGTCTGAGCGGATATACAAACTCCGCAACTCCCGCATAACATGTGCCGAAAAACTCACCTTCATTACACTTTTCGAACACTTTATGTTGTCTTGATATGCAGTTATCCCAGTATGAACAGACTGTTTTGACAAAAAGGCAGTAAGGATGCTGATGGGAATTATAACGGGTAAGATTACTGTATACTGATATTTTCCCGTGGAGACTTACAAAAAGGTGTTGCTCGTGTATTAAAAATTCTATATAGGAGCTGATGTCACTTTCTGAAACCTGCATGTATAGATTCCTTTCTCAGTCAAGATATTTTGCACGAATTTATAATAAAATCGCTGAAAATCAATAGAAACAGATGGTAATTTGTATTATAATTATAGCGAAAACTGATGATATATTTGTGTTTAGCAGCAAGTACATTATAACAATACTGATAAAAAAGTCAAGTAAGAAAGGCGGGAAAATATGTTTTATACTGAAAAAGAAAAGAAGATAGAACTGATCGAGGGATACGATGTGATAGTAGTGGGCTCGGGTCCGTCAGGAATCGCAGCGGCGATTAAATCATCGGAATCCGGATGTAAAACTTTGCTTATAGAAAAGTGCGGAGCGGTCGGCGGCATTTCAACAACCGGAATGATGAGCCACTTTACAGGAAATGTCCGCAGTAATCTTTATGAAAGAATACTCAAAAATGCAGGAGAAAAAAATGTTTTCAAAGGATATGCAAGCCGTGTTACAATAGATCCGGAGATGCTCAAAAACACGTATTATGAAATGCTTAGTAAGGCCGGAACAGAACTGCTTCTTTACACTTTTGTGTGCGATGTTATAACCGAAGATAACAGAGTTTGCGGTGTGATAACCGAGAGTAAAAGCGGCAGAAGAGCTTATAAAGCCAAAATAATAATTGATTGCAGCGGTGACGGAGATGTTGCCTTTTTTGCCGGCGCAGAATATTTCAAGGGCAGGGAAGAAGACGGAAAGATGCAGCCGGCGACTCTTATGTTCAAAGTAGGCGGAGTTGATACAGACAGGGCGGTTTTCCCCGGTTCGTTTGAAACGGAGGTTGAGACGGAAAAAGGCGAGCTGCAGTCTCTGGCGAAAAAAATACTTCCGTATCCCGCCGGTCATGTGCTGCTTTACAAATCAACAATTCCGGGTACGGTTACTTGCAATATGACAAACTGCGTCGACGTCGACGGAACAAAGGCTGAGGATCTTACAAGGGCAGAAACGGTTTGCAGAAGCCAGATGGAACCGATAGTTGAGTTTCTGCGGGAATATGCCCCGGGTTATGAAAAGTGTTATATAACCGGAGCAGCTTCACTTATCGGGATAAGAGAGACCAGGCATTTCAAAGGATTAAAGACAATAAATGAAACGGATATTGCAGAAGCACGGTTTTTTGATGACTGGGTGGTAAGAGACGCTTACTTCAATTTTGACGTGCATAATCTTACCGGTTCAGGACTTGACAAAACCGGCTCACAGAAGAAATTTACTCAAAAGAAAGGATACACCATTCCATACGGATGCCTTGTTCCCGTGAAAACAGACGGGCTTTTGCTATCCGGTCGCAATATTTCCGGAACACATATGGCTCATTCGAATTTCAGAGCTATGCCTATATGCGTGGCGATAGGGGAGGCGGCAGGAGCTGCTGCGTCGATAGCCGTTAAGAAAAATATACAGCCAAGAGAAGTAAACGTAGCTGAAATTCAGAATCTGTTATAACGGTTATTATATGTGAATTGCTAAAACCGAAATTACTCTGCAAATAAATTCAGGATGTTTATAGCGGTTTACGGAAAAGTGCAGTTTTTCTGACAGATAAGTTACCTTAGAAATGTTAATGCGCACAAATTAATTTATCGGAAAATATAAAAAAAGTATTGCGCAGTTTTTATTTGTAAACTCAAGTAGCCGGCTTTGAAATAAGTGCAAATAAAAGAATAAAATATCTTTTTAAACCGTTAAAATAAAATTGAAAGTCAGATTTTAAGAAAACAGAAAAGCCCGACCGGTCATAATTTTCCTTAAAGTTTTTGTAATTTAAGGAAAATGGCGTTTGTCGGGCTGTTTTTGTATGATTTTGTTGAAAAGTCTGATATCCTGAATTGTAAATTAATGAAGTCAGTCTTCTATGACCGATTTTGACGAGAATATAGCTTTGAATTTTTCCGGACTGAATTTATACTCCCGCTCGTAGGTAAGCAGACCGTTCTGCTCCTGCTCAACATCATAAAGTTGAGTATAACAGAATCCGAAAACAGAGGGATTGGAGAGAAATACCTTTGTCAGTCCTTCAAGTCTTGTGAAAAATTCCTCTTCTGACATTACGTCTTTTCCGTAGCCCCATGCAGAAGAATCTTTTTCTTTAACCCATTTGATTCCGCCGTATTCGCTGACAAAGAGCGGTAGATTTTTGTCAAATTTTTGTCTTTGTGGATCCATCCGGTAAAGCTGATCCTTTATTATTCCTTCCTTAGCTTGTTCGTAGTTTGATCCTAACCTTTCCGGGTCCTGCTCGTAATCGTGAACGTCATTTGCGTCAGAGCGCAGAACAGGGAAAGAACCGCTGTTGGCTATTACAGGCCTTGTTTTGTCCGCAAGTTTGGTTACCGAGTAAACCATATCGATAAATTCGTTGCTCTGACGTCTGCCTTCAATATCCCAGGTTTCATTGAACGGACACCATCCGATAACACTCGGATGAGAAAAATCACGGTTAACCTCTTCAATCCATTCCGGAAGGAAATTATATACGTTTTCCGGTTTTGTGTGATCAAGTCCCCAGTTTCCGGTTTCCGCCCACACCATATAACCGAGTCTGTCGGCATGATAAAGGAATCTCGGTTCAAAAACCTTTTGATGAAGTCTTGCACCGTTGAATCCGCATTTCATTGAAGATTCGATATCGTAAATCAGAGCCTCATCGGAAGGAGCTGTATAAATTCCGTCTTTGTAGAATCCCTGGTCAAGAACAAATCTTCCGAATACTGTTTTTCCGTTTATGTTAAGACCTTTTTCGGTAAGAGCGACCTCTCTGAGCCCGAAATAACCCTCAAGCTCATCGCTTTCGCCGTCTTTTCTTAAAGTAAATTTAAGAGTATAGAGTTGTCCGTCACCGGGATTCCACAGGTGTTTTTCACTGAGCGGAACTGTAACCGAAGTTTCAAGTGAATTTATTGTGCACTGAGCCAAACCCACCTGTTTTCCGTTATAACAGGCAGATATGGTAAGCTCTGCCCCGAACGATTCACGTGTAACTTCATTAAGAAGTGTTACGGATGGAGAGGTTATATTAGGATACACTTTATAATTTACAATGTGATGTTTCGGTACCGCTTCAAGCCAGACCGTTTGCCAGATGCCCGTTGTTCTTGTATAGAAGCAGCCGTAAGAGTCAAGCTTATGTGATTGTTTTCCGCTGACCTGTTTTTCGTTTCTCAGATCATCCTCGGCATATATTGTTATGTAGTTGCCGTCGGGTAAAATTTTATCGGTGATGTCAAATTCGAAAGATGTATAACCTCCGAAATGTTCGCCGACAAATTTGCCGTTAAGATAAACCAAGGTGTGATAGTCACAGGCGTCAATGTGCAGTATAAGATTTTTTCCTTTCATTGTTTCCGGAATTTCAAGTGAGCGTCTGTACCATACGGCATTTATAAAATCGGTTTCACCTATTCCGGACAGTTTGCTTTCGGGGCAGAACGGAACGATAATTTCAGTGTCAAGTTTGTCACGAAGATAAAATTTCCTGAAAATTCCGTTTTTTGCGTTATCGATTTCAAAATCCCATCTGCCGTTAAGGCAAAGCCAGTTTTCACGTTTTTTGTCGGGACGGGGATGTTCGTTTCTCGGTATAATGTTATTCATATATCTACCTCTTTTTCCGCAACTGCGGTATTATTTTTCATACGTTTTTTTGTCATTGAAAATCAGATTTAAAGTAATACTGCAAAGTTCAGATCACACAGATAAGTGAATCTTTTGCGTCGTCTGCTCTTATCCTCTCGTTACTGAACAGAAAATTGACATTACATAATTATTTCTTTGATATTTTTGAAAATTATAAAATTACAACTGAACGGTAAAATCTGAGTTTATAAAATCCCTTCAGAAATACAATTTCCGAAGGGATTGATTAAATAGTGCTATTTTGAAAATCAAATGCTTATTTTACGGAAGAAGATTTCTTCTTTGCGTAGAGCCTCTGGAAGAATTTTACAATTTCAACGATCGGAATGACAGTAAATGCAAGTCCGAGAGCAGTAAAGTATTCGGCAGCATTTATGTGCTCAAAATCAAATATTGCAGGGAAGGGAGGAATATAAATGACGGCTGTTGTAAGAAGAAGGGCAAGTGCGCCTGCTCCCCAGAGCCATTTATTCTGTTTACTCATTGTGAATATTGAATTACGTCTTGAACGCATATTGAACGACTGGAATATCTCTGCCATGGAAAGAGTGAGGAAAGCCATAGTAATTCCGTCTGCGCTTTCGGTAAATTCGAATTTACCGGCTTCCATCCAGTGACCTATCAGGTAAGCCGCAAGAGTGACTATTGCAACTATAAATCCCTGATACATAATATCGAAAGCAACTCCGCCGGCAAAAATTCCTTCTTTGGAATTACGCGGAGGCTTTTTCATTGCGTCTTTTTCATTGTCTTCCATGCCGAGTGCAAGTGCGGGGAGACTGTCGGTTATAAGGTTTATCCAGAGAATGTGGGCAGGTTTTAGAATGATAAAGCCCATCATAGTGGCAAAGAAGATGGCAACGACTTCGCTCAGGTTAGAGGAGAGAAGGAACTGAATAGCCTTACGGATATTCGAGTAAATCTTTCTTCCTTCTTCGACAGCTGAAACAATGGTAGCAAAGTTGTCGTCTCCGAGAATCATATCTGCAACATTTTTAGTAACATCGGTACCGGTAATTCCCATACCCACTCCGATGTCTGCGCTCTTGATACTCGGTGCATCGTTTACGCCGTCTCCGGTCATCGCAACGATTTTTCCGAGTGACTTCCATGCTTTGACTATCCGAACTTTGTGTTCAGGCTGAACTCTTGCATAAACTGAATACTTTTCAATATTCTTTGAAAGATCCTCATCGCTCATACGATTGAGATCCGCACCTGTTATAGCTTCTGATGCGTCAGAAATAATTCCGAGCTCGGAGGCTATCGCAACTGCCGTATCTTTATGGTCTCCGGTAATCATTACGGCACGTATACCTGCCTCGTGACACTGTTTGATTGCATCTTTTACTTCCGGACGAACAGGATCTATCATTCCCATTACACCGACAAACACAAGGTCGTGTTCAAGAGCTTCAGGAGAATACTCTTCAGGCTCGTTTTTGTAATCTCTGTAAGCACATGCAAGCACACGCAGAGCCTTGTCTGCCATTTTTTTGTTGGTTTCGAGGACATTGTCGATATCGGTTCCGGTAAGAGGTCTCACCCCGCTTTCCGAAAGGAAATACTTGCATTTTTTCAGTATTTCGTCCGGAGCTCCTTTTGTGAACTGCCGAAAACCGAATTCGGTTTTGTGAACGGTAGACATCATTTTTCTCATCGAGTCAAACGGTGCCTCACCGACTCTCGGATATTTTTCTTTCAAGGTGAATTTCGGAAGGTTATTTGCATAGGCAAACTGAACAAGAGCAGCTTCTGTGGGTTCACCTACAACATTTCCGTCATTATCAACTTCCGCGTCGGTACAGAGCGCCATACCGACCGAAATAAGATTTTTGTCTGCCGTACTGTAATCGACAACAGTCATTTTGTTTTGAGTCAGAGTACCTGTTTTATCCGAACATATAATCTGGGTACAGCCGAGGGTTTCGACTGCCGTAAGTTTTCTTATTACGGCGTTTCTTTTTGACATCTTTGTTACGCCGATAGAAAGAACTATGGTAACAACGGTGGCAAGTCCTTCCGGAATTGCGGCGACCGCAAGGGAGATAGCAAGCATAAAGGTGTCAAGCAGAACACTCGGATTGATTTCGCCTTCTTTGAGAACACCTACTGCGAAAATGAATACACAGATACCGAGAACGAGATAGGTCAGAATTTTACTGAGCTGACCGAGTTTAACCTGAAGCGGGGTTGCTTCATCGGCAGCCTGAGAGAGAGCAGATGCGATTTTGCCCATTTCGGTGTCCATTCCGCAGGCGCATATAACGGCAATTCCACGGCCGTATACGACTGTGCTTCCCATATACACCATATTTTTTCTGTCACCGAGCGGGACATCTTCGCTGTCGGAAAATATTTTGTCTTCCTTTGTTACAGGGACAGATTCACCTGTGAGCGCAGCTTCTTCAATCTTCATTGATGCACATTCGATAATTCTTGCGTCAGCCGGAACTGCATCGCCCGCTTCAAGAATTATTACGTCGCCTACTACAAGATCCTCGCTTTTTACGTGAGTAATCACACCGTTTCTGAGAACCTTACTTTGTGCGGCGGTCATTTCACTTAGCGCCGCAATCGCTTCTTCGGCTTTACTCTCCTGGATTACGCCGAGAACAGCGTTGAGTATAACGACAAACAGAATGATAAAAACTTCGGCAAAAGATTCTTTTGCTATGATTGCCGTGACCGCTGATACTGCCGCTGCGGCTATCAGTACGATAATCATCGGATCCGCAAGCTGCTCAAGGAATTTTCTGAAAATAGACTTTTTCTTGCCTTCGACAAGTTTGTTTTTGCCGTTGGCGGCGAGCCGTGCTTCTGCCTCTTCGGAAGTGAGTCCGCTTTTTGAGGACTTTACCGAATCGAATACGGCTTCTTTTTCCATTGCGTAAAACTTCATTCTCTGTGTACCTTTCTGCAATTATTTTCAAAAAAAGTAAAATTTTAACACTGCTGTCTTATCAATTTTAACATATCATTTCCGATTTGTCAACTGAATAGCAAATATTTTCTCAGTAATTCGGTTTAAGAAAGAATATATTTTATTACTGTTTAAATTACTATTATTTGGTGTGCAAAGTCATTTCAGATAAAAACCGGAATGAAACTTTCCGCAGCACTTTCTTCGCTTTGAGTGTAGAGATATCTGAATTTGTACTTCTGTGCCGAGGCAACTACCCTCAGGTATGCGGAGTATGGTAGCTTTTCATTCAGTTCCGGAAAAGGGAGGTTGCCTGTCGGGGTATACTGACTCATAAGTGAAAGCACAATGCCCTCTTTTCCGAAAAGCAAGTGCAGTCTCGAAACGACTTTTAGAGAATCGTAGTCGCATCCGGGCAAAACAAGGTGACGGACGATTGTTCCTCTTTTCATTATACCATTTTCGTCAAATAAAGGTTTGCCGGTTTGTTTTTGCATTACTTTCAGAGCGGCTTCACATTTTTCTTGATAGTCAGGAACGACTGAATAAAGCTCAGAAAGATGTGAAGAAAAGTATTTGTAATCGGGGAGGTAGATGTCAATAAGTCCGCTCAGTAGTTGAAGCGTTTCCTCGCTTTCGTAACCGCTTGAATTATAAACAACCGGTACGGTAAGTCCTTTGCTTTTTGCTATCAGAAGTGCCTCGATTATTCCCGGAACAAAGTGCGTGGGTGTAACAAGATTTATATTGTGAACACCGCTTTGCTGAAGCCTTAAAAATTCGGAGGCAAGTACATCCGCAGACATTTCTCTTCCGAGTGATGTACTGCGCCGGCTAATCTGCCTGTTCTGACAGAATACACAACCAAGCGGACAGTGAGTGAAGAAAACGGTTCCCGAGCCTTTCACAGGTGTTTTAAGTCCCTGTCCCGATAGGCAAGGCTCTTCCCATTCATGCTTTTGTATATTTGAGACCCGTATTTCTGACGGGGCGCCGCACCTGCCTTTGATACCTGCATTACGGTTAACTTGGCAACAGAACGGACAAAGCCGGCAATTATCGTAAAGCGTGCTATACTTTTCCGTAGTTTCTTGGTTTTTTTGTTCTGAAATGTGCTTTTCCGCTTTATCTAATCCACCCGACCCGCAATTGGCTTCCGGTGCTTTGCTTCCGCAGTTACAAAGAGTTTCGGATACGGCAACATTTTCAGCTTTTGAGGGGATTATGTCGGAGTCGGAAATGACGGCAGCAACATGGTTTTGGTTTTGAAAATTTACATGGCTACCGTTAATTTCAAAGCTTTTTTTATCAGTCATTTGTCAGCCACAGAGAAATGTTCAGAGCCAGAAGTCCTACCGTTACTGCGGCGAATGCGGATCTTGTAACGATTTTGTGTCGGCGTATTTTGGCGATAAGTTTTTCAAAATCCGGAGATGAGTCCGGTATTTCACCGAAAGCCTTTTCGGTAACGCGGTTGTTTTTTATGGTTGCGAGATAATTCCGGCAGGATTTGCAGGTGACAAGATGTGCGCCGATATATTCAGATGTAACCGGACTGCATGATCCGTCAGAATAAAGCGGAAGCAAATCCTTGACTATTTCGCATTTGCCTTTAAAATAATCCTTCACTTTCAAGTTTCTCCTTAATTTGATTCTTTGCCCGGAAAAAAAGCACTTTGGCAGAATTTTCCGAAATGTTCATGATTTCCGCCACTTTGGAGAACGGCAGTTCAGCCACACTCCTGAGCCATACTATTTCCCGGTATTTTGGTTTCAGAGAGGCGACAGCCTTTCGCACCTTGCGGCAGACCTCGTCCCTTTCGACATTTTCCATCGGATCGCAGTCGTAATCGTCGCTTACCATCTGACTGAGTACCGAGTAATCAACCGGAACCCCCTTGTTTTTTCTCAGGTAATGAAACCATATATTTTTCCCGATAGCGCAAAGCCAGGTGGTAATAGAGCAAGACGAGTTATACTTATGATAACATCTGAACGCTTCGTAGAAAGTTTCCTGAGTCAGTTCTTCCGCAAGGGAATGGTTTTTACCGCAGGTAAAATAAAGAAATCTGTAAACATCTTTATAATGAGTACGGTATACTTCTTCAAATTCGTTCATGTGCTCCTCCTTTCCCGTATTTCAGACTGAAAACTTTTGCGCTTTACAATGACACAGGTACAGTATACCACAGTACACTTATTTTTTCAAGGGAAATTTTGTCAAGCGAAATTTTTGTTTAAGTAATGCAGTCGGTTAAATAAAATTGCAGAAAAGTGCTTGACTTTGCGACAGAAAAGAGTTATAATATTACGGGCACGGAATGAAACTGTCTTGATTTCCATGCTTTTTTGCTGTAAAAGACAGATTGCCAACCGGCGAAGGCAAAAAAATCCAAAAAGTGCGCCGGAGAAACGGAAATACTGAAATGCTTACTGCTATCGTTGGAATTAACTGGGGAGACGAAGGAAAAGGCAGAATGGTTGACCTGCTTTCCTCCGATTACGATGTCGTTGTACGTTACCAGGGCGGAAACAACGCCGGTCATACAGTGGTTAACGAAAGGGGAAAATTTATCCTTAATCTGCTTCCTTCCGGAATCCTTCGCCGTACGACCGTGAACGTTATGGGAAACGGCATGGTTATCGATATAGAGCACCTGACAAAGGAGGTTGCTTCTCTTACCGAAAAGGGAATAGAGATTTCTCCGGAAAATCTGAAAATAAGCGACAAGGCAATAATATGCATGCCATATCATAAACTTCTTGACTGTCTTGAAGAAGACAGACTCGGAGACGCTAAATTCGGCTCGACACGCAGAGGAATAGCTCCGGTATATTCCGACAAATACATGAAAAAGGGTATCCGCATGGGAGACCTGCTGATGCCTGACACTCTTGCAGAGAAAGTCAAAAACATAGTTGAGTGGAAAAATCTTACGATAAAGAACGGATACGGTCATGAGGCTATCAACGCTGATGAAATGCTCGAGTGGCTCTCAAAATACGGAGACTGGCTGAAACCCTATATATGCGATGTAGGAAAGTATCTGCACGATGAAGCGGAAAAAGACAGCAAAATAATGTTTGAGGCACAGCTCGGAGCTCTCAGAGACATTGATTTCGGTATTTATCCGTATACTTCCTCGTCCTCTGTGATTTCGGCTTATGCCCCGATAGGAGCGGGCGTACCCGGGCTTAAAATCGACAGCACTATAGGTATAATTAAAGCCTATTCAAGCTGTGTCGGAGAGGGACCGTTCACATGTGAAATGTTCGGCGAAGAAGGAAAAGAGTTAAGAGAAGCCGGCGGAGAATACGGAGCTGCTACCGGAAGACCCCGCAGAGTCGGAGGCTTTGACGTAGTCGCATCCCGTTACGGGGTTCGTGTTCAGGGCGCCACTGAGCTTGCGCTGACCAAACTCGATATTCTTTCCTATCTGAAAAAGATACCGGTTTGCGTTGCATACAGTGTTGACGGTGAAATAACTCACGACTTCCCGATAGGTGACAGACTTGAAAAAGCAAAACCGGTGTACGAATATTTCGACGGTTGGATGAGCGATATATCCGGATGCAGGAAATTTGAGGATCTGCCGGAAAATGCAAAGAAGTACATTAAATATATTGAAGAGCAGATGAAATGTAAAATTACTTATATTTCAGTCGGAGCTGAGCGTGAAGCTTATATCAAACTCTGAAATATAAACAGCTAAGATAGTCCGGTATATTCTGCGTGAAAAGTATCAATCGAATTTTTGTTTTGTATTTCATATTTACTTGCTGTTAATTTTATTAACTCATATGATTTCAAACATCAATTTAAATCGCCTTAAATCAACTTATTGTATTATTCATAAGTAAGAAAATCTGATTACCAATTAAAAACCAAATAATAAAAAAGACTGTTAAAAGCTGCAAATCAGCAATAAACAGTCTTTTTTTTGATGATTTTCGACAATATACGACTTTTACATAGTCATTATAAGGCTGTGAAGTGAGTTTGTGGTTTTAGATTCAAAACAATTGCTACCTAAGTTACTTGTTATCACGTACAGTTTCGACCTTTATCATATTGGTTGTTCCTGATGTATCAAGCGGAACACCCGCAATAATTACAACGTTATCTCCACCGCTTACAATATCGATTTGCTTTGCGCAGTCGATGGCGTGTCTGAAAAGCTGCTCCTCGTTCTTTTGTGAAATAGCCAGAACCGGGTAGACGCCCCAGCTGAGCGAAAGCTGATGGAATGTCTTTATTTCAGGTGTGGCGGCAACAATAGGTTGCAACGGTCTGAATTTAGAAACTCTTCTTGCCGTATAACCGGATTTGGTTACGGCTATTATTGCTTTTGCGGCAATGTCACGCGCCGTTGTGCAGGCAGCGTCGCAAATGGCGTTAGTCCTGTCGCTGGCGTCTGTATCATACTGAATACCGCTGTAACTGTTCATTTCGAAAGAGTCCTTTTCAGCCTGCTCGGCGATTTTTGCCATTACGGCGACAACCTTATCAGGGTGTTTTCCGACAGCCGTTTCGCCGGAAAGCATTATGGCTGACGTGCCGTCAAATATCGCATTGGCTACGTCAGTGATTTCAGCTCTGGTAGGCGAGGAGTTGTTTATCATTGACTCAAGCATCTGGGTTGCGGTAATGACCATTTTGCCCGCCTGATAACATTTTTTTATAAATTTTTTCTGTATACCCGGGAGTTTTTCGTAATCAATTTCAACTCCCATATCACCTCTTGCGACCATAATTCCGTCAGAACTCGAGAGAATTTCGTCAAAATTTGTTACGCCTTCGTTATTTTCGATTTTTGAGATGATTTTTATGTTGTGGCCACCGTTGTAGTCAAGAAATTTGCGCATGATTATCACGTCTTCTTTGCTTCTGACAAATGAAGCCGAAACGTAATCGATATCGTTCTCGATACCGAAAAGAAGATCGCTTTTGTCCTTATCATTTAAATAAGGCATGTCAAGATGTATGTCGGGAATATTTACTCCCTTATGATTGGATATGATACCGCCTTCTATTACAACGCATTCAATCTCGGTCTCAGAAGTATTCAGTACCTCAAGAACAATACGTCCGTCATCGATAAGTATACGGTTACCTTTTTTCAGGTTGTCCGGAAGTTTTTTATAAGTGACGGAACAGATATTTTCATCCCCCTCAATATCCTCGGTGGTAAGAGTAAATTTATGTGAGGGTTTGAGGACTGCTTTCCCGTCTTTAAAATCACCGGTTCTGATTTCCGGACCTTTTGTATCAAGCATGACGGCGGCGGGAAGTCCCATTTCATCGCGGACTTTTCTGAAAAGTGCGATAGTTTTTTTATGCTGTTCGTGAGTTCCGTGAGAAAAGTTTATCCTGGCAATATTCATGCCTGCTTTAAGCATTTTTTTAATCATGTCCTCGTTTGTGCTCGCAGGACCCAAAGTACATATAATTTTTGTGCGCTTCATAATAATTTCCTCTGAGAATTAAATTTTACAAATCCCTTTCATTATACCATAAAACCGAATAAAATTCAATAACCAACAAGTAAATTTAATGATAATTTTACGTACAACAAAAAATACAACCAAAAAGTTCTGCGCAGATAAAATCTTTATGTAAAAAATTATAAAAGCTATTGAAAAAGGATAAATAATGTGCTATAATCGTGATGGTTTAAGACCGTAATTACAATTAAAGGAGAAAATAATATGGCATTTAATTATGATCCGAACAGCGCAAATACCACAAAAGAAGCTGTTGATACCTCTAAAAAAGTCCGCATAGGTATTGTCGGAACAGGCTGGATAGCAGATGCTCACATCGCTTCGTACAAAAAAATGGCGGATGTTGAGATAGTAGCGGGATGCGACCTTATCCCCGGAAAAGCAAAAGCGTTTTTTGAGAAACACGGCGTTGCCGGAGTTAAGACTGATTATAAGGATTGCGACGATATGCTTGCGGATAAGAGTCTTAATCTTGATGCCGTTTCAATTTGTACATATAACCGTCAGCATGCTCCGTGCGCTATAAGCTGTCTTAACGCAGGACTTCATGTTCTTCTCGAAAAACCGATGTGCGTGACAACCGAAGAAGCGGTTGAAATTATAAAAGCGGAGAAAGCTTCCGGAAAAGTACTTTCGATCGGTTTCCAGCCGCGTCTTGATGAAAACATGAAGATGATAAAGAAAATCGTCGAAAGCGGAGAGCTCGGAAAGATTTACTATATACAGACCGGCGGCGGACGCAGAAGAGGTATACCGACACCCTTCGGAACAACCTTTATTGAGGATAAAACAGCCGGACTCGGTGCGCTCGGAGACATCGGATGCTACTCACTCGATATGGTTCTCAATGCGATAGGATATCCGAAGCCGCTGACTGTTTCCGGTTATAAGAGTGACTTTTTCGGTAAAGACAGCAACTATTCCGGATACCGCGCTGACAAAAGAGCTGAATATGCAAAGCTTTTCGGAGTTGATGACTTTGCAGCAGCGTTTGTAAGACTTGAAGGCGGAATTATCCTTGACTTCAGAATCGCTTGGGCAATGAACATAGACACTACCGGCGATACGCTTATACTCGGAACAAAGGGCGGACTCAGAATTCCTTCGACTGAATGCTGGAACGGCTCTGTCGGAGGCGCAATGAAGATTTATCATGAGGTTTGCGGACAGCAGACAGTAACAGAAATTCCGATCATTCCGGAAGATAAGAATATGTCGCTGTTTGACAAGAAGATACGTTCCTTCCTTGATGCCTGCAAGGGCGTCGGACCGGTTCCGGTACCTTCTGAGCAGATAATCTACAACCAGGCGATTATTGACGGTATTGCTAAATCACATGCGGCAGGTAAGGAAATAGAGATAAACATTCCTAAGTTCTGATTTCGGTGCGGTTAAGGCTTCCATATCATGTATTATAAATGCTTTAACAGAACACAGTCGGGCGGCAAACTGAAAAACTTTTGTTGATTAGTTTATCGTTCTGATTGTTTTCCTGAATTGCGTTTTATCAAGTATTGATTTGGTTGCAGTTAATTATTTATCCTGAGCCTGACCGTGCAGAGGGACTGTATATCAATTTTTATCTTTAAGAAAAAGCCGGTTTGATTTAAGTAAATCAAACCGGCTATATTTGTAATTAGTCGTAAATTAATTCTTATTTTTTTGTTGCGGTATTTTTTGAAGTATTTTGTACTCTTAAACTTAGAAATGTAATAAGTCTTGTTTTGTGTAGCAATTCGGATTAGTGTAAATATCGAGTATTATTGCTTAATATTATTTGCTTTAAGACAAAATATGATGTCAAATGTTTTTTGAATTTAAAATAAAGCAGTTTTTTATATTCAGATTTTCGGGAAAATAAAATGCTTTGGAATACCGGAATCGTAGATAGGATATACTTCTCCGAAAATAAGAGGTTTTAAATAAGATACGGCTTTTTCTGTAACGAAACTGTTTTCGGTATCAATGAAATTGTCCGGTACGCTTTTTACTTTGTTTGCAATACTTTTTATATCGAAAAGCTCAAAATGTGAAGAGTATGGACAGTCGGAATTACGGACTATACCGCTCATAACGCCGGTATTACCTTCAAATGCCATTTTTACGGCAAAACCGCCTATATCGAACGATTCTTCAATGTCGGTAAGAGAAGATATATGAGAAGCACATCTTTGAGGAGTATTAAGCTCAACCGAACGTACTTTGCAACCGAAACGGTTTTTGATTTTTTCTTCAACAACTTTTGCAGCACCGGAAAGTTTAAGATGTCCGAATTTATCTTTGATACTGCCGTCTGCCCCGACATACTTACCGTTTTCGAGACGGATTCCTTCTGATACGGCAATAAGCACATCGCTGTGGTTTTTCCAAATCCGTTCAATATCTGTGAACAGTTTATCGTAAGAAAAAGGTGTTTCGGGCAGATAGATAAGATCGACACCGTCGGTATATTCGGTTTTTGAAAGAGAAGAGGCGGCTGTAAGCCAGCCTGCATCGCGGCCCATCACCTCAACAACTGTCACGGCTTTCTGAGAGTAAACGGCGGTATCCCTGCGCATTTCCGCAAAGACGGTTGCTATGTACTTAGCTGCACATCCGAATCCCGGTGTATGATCGGTCATAACGAGATCGTTGTCAATGGTTTTGGGTATACCTACGCATTTAAGGTCAATGTTGTTTTTGGTAGCATATTCGGAAACTTTTGCGATGGTATCCATCGAGTCATTTCCACCTATGTAAAAAAAGTAACCTATCTGATACTTTTTCAGAATATCAAAGAGGGATTTGTATATATTATTATCGTCACAATCTGTGTCCGGCAGTTTGTATCTGCAAGATCCGAGAGCGGCGCCGGGAGTTGTTTTCAGAACCGAAATACCGTCGGAACGTTCGTCAAAATAATTTCTGAGATCATATAATTTTTCTTTCAGCAGTCCCTCGATGCCGTTTGACATTCCGTAGACTTTAGTAATTTCCTGATGTGATATCAGACTTTGAAGTGCACCGGCAAGAGAGGCGTTGATTGCAGCTGTCGGACCTCCCGACTGACCGATTACAGCATTACTTCCGAATTTTACCATATACGCTCCTGACTTAATGTTAACATAAAATATTTTTAAATACAAAGGTATTATACCATAAAATTCAGAACGATTCAATTATCAAAATAGATAAAAAAGTAATATGGAGGAAAATTTTATGACACAATCAGTCGAAAAGAAGGCTCTTTTCAATATAAGCTACGGTCTTTATCTGCTTTCAGCAGAAGATAACGGTATTCATAACGGTTGTATAATCAACACTGCACAGCTTGTTTCTGAAAATCCATACACAATGCTTATAAGCGTGAACAAGACAAATTACACAACTGAAATCATCGACAGAAGCGGCAGGTTCAACGTTTCAGTACTTACCGAAGATACACCGTTTGAACTTTTCAAAAGATTCGGTTACGTCAGTGGAAGGGAAAACGATAAATTTTCCGGTTTCACTGAGACAGCGGAGACAGAGAACGGAATAAAATATCTGACAAGCTATTCAAATGCGGTTATTTCGGCAAAAGTGAAGGAAAAAATAGAAGTCGGCTCTCACTATGTATTCATCTCGGAGATAGAAAGCTCAAAGATAACAGGAGAAGGGAAGTCACTTACCTACGACTATTACCAGAGAAATATTAAACCTGCAGCGGCACCTAAGTCGACGAAAAAAGGTTTTGTCTGTAAGGTGTGCGGATATGTGTACGATGGTGAAAGCCTTCCCGAAGATTTTGTCTGTCCGTGGTGTAAGCACAGTGCGGATTATTTCGAGGAAATAAAAGGCTGAAATTACAAAAATCCATTCGGATAAATTTATTTGATAGGTATTTTATTTCAGCTATAAATAATATATAACAGTCACTGACAATAAAAAACAGCCGTAATCTGATCAGCGGCAGAAGATAATTATCTTTTGCGCAGATTACGGCTGTTTTTACAGTGAGATCATAGAAGTTGTATCTGAGTGATTATGCTAATGTTCGGCAGATGAAAAACCGATAATATTTGAGAATACATCGAGTAAGACAACAACAAAGAAATATAAAATATTTGAAATCAAACCCATTCAGCGGCTTGTGTCTATTCCGAAACGTACAAAAGCATAGTCGTAATTAAACGAATCGCATTTGCCGCCATTCCACTTGCCTTCAAAGGAAAATGTCTGAGGACCTACTGAAAGCGGTTCGGCTGTTTTACAATGGTGCGGGCCGAGTAGGTTACGGTTGCTTGAACATACGGTAAGGATAATATTGTTGATATCGTTTTTGAGATACGGAGCAAGGTCAATACTGTCGTAAAACATATATTCTCCGGCTTTCTGACCGTTTACTCTTACTTCACAAACCGAATATCTGCCCCCGAGTCTCAAAAGCGTAGGCTTACCGGAAGAGTAAAAGTAATTTGTTTCCAGCTGAATTTTTCCGGAGAAAAAGGGATATCCGTCAGTTGTCAGGTTTCTTGAATCAACTGATTTCTTCTGCGGAATCAGCTCAAATTCAGCGCTCGCCGGATAGAAAAATGCGTTATTATCTGCAGCCTTAAAGGCTTTTTTGTCAGTCTTGACGGCAAAATCACCGATAAGATAACAACATTCAATCTCGGTATCAAAATTAAGACAGTTTCTCAGACTTTCCATTACGTTTCCGTAAAGCACGTGATACACGTATTCGTTTTGTCTGTAATCCATCTTTATAACTATATTATTTATGCCTTTTTTTACGAAAGCTGAAATATCGGTCTTGCTGAAATTTTCATCCCACCAGGTTTTTTCCGAAATATTCAGTTCATTTCCGTTTACCGAGACAGAAATGACACCCGGTTTTTCAAATGCAAGGTATAACGTTTCCGGACGGAATCGGGACACAAATGAGAATTTCAGCCAAACGTTTCCGGAAAATCTCTGATAAAGGAGATTATCACGAATCTGTTCGAGCGGACGAATGTCGGTAAATATCTTTCCGTCAAAGGAAACAGCGGCTCTGTCAAGAGTAAGCATGTTTTCAGGCGGATTTTTTATTTTCATCCGGCTGCTGAGTCTTATGTGTCTTTCTTGTTTTGAAGAAGAGAAGGGTAGATAGGGTGTGTCGTTTTCTATTATTGCAAATTCTCTTGAAGAATCAAAATCAAGCAGAATTTCAGTTAAGCCGTCTTTAACTATCGCTCTTAAAGGCTTTAAAGTAAGATTATGAAGATCAAGCGCAGCAAGATTTTTATCGGTTCTGATTTTCAGTAATGAATCAGTGAATTTTTTGTCGCTCAGGTTAGTAAAAAAGTAAACTTTTCCGTACTCGGTATCACGGTACATGGATGAAATTTCGGGAATATTATTTCCGTTTTCGTCGCAAAGGGTGCAGAGAGAAGAGTTTTTGAGGTTTTCAAATACTTCAGTATCAGCAAGATCAGGCTTGTTTTCAAGGAAAGAAAATACATCTGCCGGAGCCGGTTTTCCGTCAAGCATTGCAGGTAAATGTTTTTTGTATGTAAAGATTTCTCCTCCGTTTTCAGAGAATTCTTTAAGAAGTTGTACGGTATTTTTATCAAGAGTATCCAAAGCAGGTAGTATGACTTTACCGTAACTGCAGTTACCAATAATGAATTTGTTTCCGTCAACTCTGCCGTGTAGGGATATAACTGTCTCTTCTCCGAAATGGTAGTCGATCTGATTGCGGGAAAGTTTTATGAAAAGGTCGTTAAAGTCTGTGGAAAGATTTCTGATTTTCGAGTCGTTTTCTCTGCGATAGTCAAGCCAGGCGCTGTGAATCGGGTGAATTACCAGAATATCAGCACATTCCTTACCCCTTGAAAGCAGGTAACCGAGATTGTTGAAATATGTATCAAAATCAGCCAATTTGTCCTGCCACGTTGAATGCTCAGAATAGTGTGCAGGATAATCGCGTTTTCTCTGCCCACGCTCTGAATAAGGGTAAAGATGCTGGCACATAACATTTACGCCGCCGGTATACTGAAGCTCAGCTATATGTTTCAGTTCTGACGGAGAGACATCCCATCCGCAGCATGCGAACATTTCGGACAGTGCTTTTTTCTTGCCGAGCTGTTCGCAGACGGAACCGAGCTGCTTGGAAGACATCGGTGTCTGAAGCCCTCTTCCGAGGTAATCAATTCCCGGAATATGCTGATACATGTAAAAAGGCATAACCGAGCCGCAGCACATCATCTGACCGGTAAGAGAGGATTCCTCAATTCCGTGTCCGGTTATCTGAATGCCGTTCTTTTCAGCATAATCGTATATTTTTTTTGCGAAATTGCTCATAAATTTAGTATGGAGCATTTTGTTGTAGTCATAGAGATAGGAACGGTAGCCGTCAAAGTCCATAAAAACAGCCGGAAGCGCATCAAACACTGAATAACCGTATTCTTCATTGAACCATTTGTCCATAAACTTAGAATACGGAGTGGCGTATCTGTAATACTGCGGTTCGTCGGTAAAAAAACCGGGCATGGCTTTTCCGAAGTCGTCGCCAAGTACTTTTTTGTAACGCTCATGCGTTTCTTTTATGAATTTTTCGGTGATGTCATCTCTTAACGTATCAACATAGGAACTGTCGGAAAAACAGCGAACGGTAAGGTATTTTTCGGCAAAGTCAACCGGAAAGTCAACTTTTTGCGGTTTTCCGGAACCTTTTACTGCATAGACGGCAAGTATGTTGTCGGAGTTTTCGGGAAATTTGTCGGAAAACTCATGTTTAAGGTAAAGAGCAAAGTTATCGCTGTCTTTAAGGAGTTTACCGCCTGCAAAACCGCTCGGCCAACCGTTTTCGTCGTATGCCCAAGCCTGCATACCGAGCTTTTTTGCTTCTTTTACGCAGGTCTTTATTGCGTTGAACCAGGCGCTTGACATGTATTCAGTTTCAAGACCGCACCTGGCGTGCATGAAAAAGCCGTTCATGTTAAGCTCTTTCATGTTTTTTATTTGCTTTTTCAGTTCTGCGGACTTTAACTTGTCGTTCCAGCTCCAGAACGGAATACTACCGTAGCTGATGGAATTTTCTTTGATGTCGCCAATAAGTTTGTTCATTTAAAATCCTCTCTTTCAGATAAATTCAAGTACATTTAAAGATACAAAATACAGAATAATGAGGAAAGAAAAGCTGAAAACAGTAAAAGTTTTCAAAAAGGATGCGGCTGAATTTTTGTTCAGGGAAACATATGACCTGAAAGTGATAAGACTTGCAAGCGAGGCGATAAGCGTACCCGTACCGCCGATATTTACACCGATAAGCAAAGCTTTATAGTTGTCGGTGAAGTTTGAAAGAAGGATGGCAGAAGGTACATTTGATATAAACTGGCATGAAATGATTGAATAAAGCAGGGTGTTTTTCTGCAGAAGTCCGGAGAGCAGGTTGCTAAGTGCCGGTATTCTCGACAGATTTCCGGCGGCGATAAAGAAGAAAAAGAATGTCAGAAGCAAAGCGTAGTCGACTTTTTTAAGCGAACTGCGATCCGTAAACAGCAGACAAACGACCAGGAGCGGGAAAGTTACTGCATATGGCAGAACTTTAAGGAACATCAGAATTGCCGCAATAAACAGAACCGAGTAAAAAACAGCTCTTTTTTTACTTGCAACGGTGTCGGTAAACCCTGAAACCGACAGTTTGGTTGTCGGGAAAAGCAGGCAGGAAAGTGTGAGCATGAGAACTGCTACCGCAAACGGTATTGCCATTATCTTCATAAATTCGAGATTCCCGATGTTGTAGAAGTTGTAAAGATAAATATTCTGAGGATTTCCGAAGGGAGTCAGCATACCGCCGAGGTTAGCGGAAATGTTCTGAAGCACAAAAAGTCTTGCCATATATTTTTCGCTTGAAGTATAATGAAGAACATAATAACCAAGAGGAAGAAATGTGAGCAGAGCCATATCGTTTGCGATTATCATTGAGCCAATAAATGTGATGTAGATAAGCGCAAGAGAAGCTATACGTAGATTACCGGTAAGCGCAACTGTTTTACAGGCGATTGCGGAAAAGAAACCGATGTTTCTGAGGGCGCAGATGACTGCAAGTGTAGAAAAAAGGCAGATAAGAAGTTTAAAGTCAACGTATGATAAATATTTTGCATCCGGCGGCACTATTACTGAAGTGATTACAGCTATCAAAATTGCTATTGTCAGAACTGTATTTTTGTGAATGATCGCTACGGCACTGGATACAGCCGAGTGAAGGTGGTGTCTTAGTCCGTGATGACTTAATGAATGTGTATCGGAAGTCATTTTATTTGTTTAAGTCCTCTTTGTTATTCGGCGGAGCTGTCCGCTATTACTTTAAGATAATCTTCGTAGTTTCCGAGATAGTCTCTGTGACCGTCCGGGGTAAGAGAAATGATACGGTTTGCTACCGTACTGACAATTTCGTAGTCGTGAGAAGAGAAGAGTATTACGCTTTTGAAATCAGAAAGCCCGTTATTGACGGCGGTAATCGATTCGAGATCGAGATGGTCGGTAGGCTGATCGAGAATAAGGACATTTGCGCCTTTAAGCATCATTTTGGAAAACATACATCTGACTTTTTCTCCTCCCGAGAGAACATTTACCGGTTTGTAAACGCTGTCTCCCGAGAAAAGCATTCTGCCGAGGAATGAGCGGAGATAAGCTTCCGTCTGATCGGTAGAATAATTTCTCATCCAGTCGATTATCGATTCGGTGTGACCGTTAAAATAAGGAGTATTGTCGTGAGGAAAATATGACACTGTGGCACTGATCCCCCATTTGAAGCTTCCGCCGGTCGGCTCTGTTTCTCCGCAAAGTATCGAAAACAGGGCGGAAACAGACATTTCATTTCCTACAAAAGCAATTTTGTCATCTTTGCCGACGGTAAAAGAGAGATTTTTAAATAAGGTGATTCCGTCCTTTTCATAAGAAAGGTCGGTAACCGTGAGAATATCTTTGCCGAGCTGTCTGTCAATATCAAATCCGATAAACGGATATCTCCGGCTTGATGCGGGAAGCTCCTCGACGGTTATTTTATCAAGTAATTTTCTGCGCGAAGTAGCCTGTCTTGACTTTGATTTATTTGCAGAGAACCTGGCAATGAACGATTGGAGCTCTTTGATTTTTTCCTCGTTTTTCTTGTTCTGCTGTTTTATCATCCGCTGAATGAGCTGACTTGACTCGTACCAGAACTCGTAGTTACCGACATACATTTTAATTCCGTTGTAGTCAATGTCGACAATATTCGTGCAAACATCGTTAAGAAAGTGTCGGTCGTGAGAAATGACAAGAACGGTACCGAAATAATCGGCAAGGAAATCCTCAAGCCATGCAACGGCAGGCAGATCAAGACCGTTTGTAGGTTCGTCGAGGAGAATGATGTCCGGGTTACCGAAAAGTGCCTGAGCGAGAAGAATTTTTACCTTTTCGCTTTCCTTGATATCAGCCATCTGAGAGTAGAGTATGTCAGCGGGAAGTCCGAGTCCCTGCACAAGTTTCGAGGCATCGCTCTCCGATTCCCAACCGCCGAGCTCCGCAAACTCACCCTCAAGCTCTGAGGCGCGCAGACCGTCCTCCTCGGAAAAATCTTCCTTTGCGTAGATCTCGTCCTTTTCCTTCATTATGTTGTAAAGGCGCATATTCCCCATTATTACGGTATCAAGCACGCTGTATTCATCATATGCAAAGTGATCCTGTTTGAGCACAGACATTCTGACGGTGTCGGGAATAGATATATCACCGGTTGAAGGTTCGAGTTCTCCGCACAGTAGCTTGAAAAATGTGGATTTACCCGCACCGTTGGCGCCGATAATGCCGTAGCAGTTACCGGGAGTGAATTTCAGATCGACGTTTTTGAACAGAGTCTGACCGCCGTAGTGAAAACTCAGGTTATTAACAGTAATCATTTCGGTAAACCTTTCATATATATTGATTGAAAAAAGAAAAATATAGTATTATTTACGGAGAAAAAGTCGAAAATCAGAAAAATACAGATCCGCCGAATATATCATTTCCTACAATCAGCGGAAAGTTTCTGAACACCATTTTCTTAACCGATTCGCATCCGAGCTCGTCAAAAGCAATAACGTCGCATTTTTCAATACTTTCTGCGGCTACCGCACCGGCACCTCCCATTGCGCAGAGATAAACTGCGCCTTTGTCTGCGGTAAGTCTGCGTACTTCCGGACTTCTCGGACCTTTTCCGATGGTTGCGGCAAGTCCGAGATCAAGCAGTGCAGGCATAAAAGTGTCCATTCTTGAAGAAGTGGTGGGACCGCAGGATCCGATTGGCATACCGGGTTTAGCAGGAGTAGGACCGCAGTAGTATATGACCGAGTCACGAATCGGGAAAGGCAGTTCTTTGCCTTCATGCAGAAGCTGAATGATTTTTTTGTGAGCAGCATCACGGGCGCAGTAAACGGTACCGGACAGAAGAATTCTGTCACCTGCTCTGAGAGATTCAGCTGCCTCTCTGATGGAGGCGGTATCAACATAAATTTCTTTGTTCAAATCGGATCCTCCGTAATGATATTTCCGGAAAATTTTCTCTATAATTATATCACATCTTATTTTGAATTGCAACAGCTAAATAAAATTTAATAAAAAAGTCGATAAATATTTTTGGCGGTAAATGTTTTGTTCTACCTAATCTGACATTTTTTTGACTGTCGCAATGCTATACTGTCAACGGAAGCGAGGTGAGAATTTGGAACAGGTTATATACGCTGATATACTCTTTCTTATCGATATCAGTATGGATTTTCTATCGCTTTATCTTACGGCTGTGTTCATAAAAGTAAGATTCAGAACTGTCAGTTGCATTTTTGCCGCAGTTATAGGAGCTTTGTTTTCAGTCATTTCGGTAGTGACAAGAAGCGAACATATTTTGCTTTCGGTAGCTGTATCGGTGCTTATGTGCCTGATAGCTTATTACGGCTCGGGACTGAAAACGGTATTGCAGACAGTTATAATATTTTATGTTGTCAATCTTATGCTTGGCGGAGCAATGACTGTTATTTTCAATTTATTCAACAAACTTGCAGACAAAGGTACAGATTTTCTCTATTACGGAAACGTAAATTCGATAAAAGAAAATCTTCCGCCGCTTGTGTTTATGACTGCGCTTGCAGTACTGATTATTATCAGCAAAGCGGTAATCAGAATATACACAAAACGGCCAAAAGGCGAAATTGTAAAGGTAAGTATAACGGCAAGCGGTAAGACCTGCGATTTCACCTTAGCTGAGGACAGCGGAAATCTGCTCACCGAGCCGATAAGCAATCAACCTGTAATATTTCTTAAAGAGGCGTCGGTAATGAAGTTCGGAAGCGAAGAACTTGTTTCAGCAATGAAAATGAAAGAGGCTGTTTACAATGGAAGTAGTAAGGGCAGATACAGAATAGTTGTATACCGTACGGTAAGCGGCAGGGACATGAGTGTCTGTTTTAAACCCGACAGTATCAGGCTCGGCAGAAAAGAGTGCTCAGCCTGGATAGCGATTGGAAAAAATCTGAGTATGAGTGGGGTTGACGGAATAATACCCACTTCACTGATATAGCTAAAAATAAAGAAAAGAGGTAATAAAATTGAAAAAAAGAGAAAAAGTGAGCGAATTTTTCCGTAAGATCAAAGAAAGTCTTATGGGGGAAGCGGAAGTCAACTATATAAACGGATCGGAAAGCCTGCCGCCGCCTCTGAGTGCTGAAGAAGAGGCGGAAATAATAGAAGAGATTCAGTACAGCGACAGTGCAAGAGCTAAACTTGTCGAGCATAATTTAAGGCTTGTAGTATACATAGCTAAAAAATTCGAGAATGTGGAGTCGGATATTGAAGACCTTATTTCGATAGGGACAATCGGTCTTATAAAAGCGGTGAATACCTATCGCTCCGATAAAAATATAAAACTTGCAACCTATGCGTCAAGATGTATAGAAAACGAAATACTGATGTACATAAGGAAGAACGCAGGAAAAAAATGCGAAGTGTCAATTGATGAGCCGCTGAGCAATGATTTCGACGGAAACGAACTGCTTTTGTCCGATGTTCTCGGCAGTGATGAGGAACAGATTTACCGGGATATAGAGGCGTATGAAGAGAAAAAAACCATCAAAGAAGCTTTGCAGAATTTAAGCAAACGTGAGAGAAAGATCATAATGCTGAGATTCGGTCTGAACGGAAGCAATAAAGAGTTGACTCAGAAGGAAGTGGCGGATATGCTCGGCATATCGCAGTCATATATATCAAGACTCGAAAAGAAAATAATATCAAGACTGAAAAGCGAAATAGCGAGTAAAATCTGAAAATTCCGCTAAACCGACCGTTCGCCGATATTATTCAAATATTACGCAGGCTATAAATTTAAGAAAAAAACAAGGCGCTCCGTTATCAAAGCGATTATACGGAGAGCCTTATATTTTTTTGATTTCTTTGAAAAAATTATGATAAAAGCGAATCGGCGTAGTATAGAGAAATTCTATCGCTGTAATTTTTAGGTTATTACATTGGTAAGACCGATGAACACAATTTATGATACAGTGAAAAAAATAAGTTACAAGGAATTTGTTTTTAAAAATGGCAAATGTTTCTATGTATCGAATTTTTTACGGTAAGCCAGATAAATAATTGGTGTTTTTCCTATCTCAACGGTATATGGTAAAAAACCATTGTTTACAATAGCTCTCAGCTGAGCGATAGCATAGGCGTTAAGTGTTGATTCATTACGGAAAAATTCACGGCAGTCTACATGCTTAGGTATTTTATTTGTATGCTCGGCTATGATTTTTGTAAGTCCTTCGTTTAAAATGCCGTATAAATCATCGTTTATTTTTACTGAAACAGGATCCCAAACACTTATTTCTTCAAAAGAAAGTGCAGGAATATCAAGGACGGCTTTACCATTTTTATCTGTTTTGACAATGTGCAGTTTTTCAAATTCCGGAATAAGTTGATTTATCAGACTATTTGCCGGTTTTACGTCACATGGCAGTAATGATGCGTAAAAACGCAATATTTCCACAAGTGAAACTTTGTACCTGAAATTTCCGTACGCCCAGTGAGTGTCACCGAAAACGGATTGAAAGTCAAACATCTGGCACATTTTTTTACCGTTTTCTTGATCACGGTAGTTTACCTCTACAGGTCCTGAGGAGTCGTATATGCTGTTATGTTTTTGACCATTTTCGAAAACGGTAGCTATTGCCAACCATTTTCCTCCGTTCGGACGATCCGGCAGGAATTTTAATTTGTCGTCAAAATCTGGTTTGCATCTGATAATACATTGTTGCAGCGCCTGCATGATAAGAAACAAAATAAAAGTTGCTTTTTGTTTTTCGGACATTTCCGAGAATTCTTTTCGCTGTGTCAGCGGTGAAATGTTTTCCCATACAGTATTCCAGATTGTTTGCGCATATTTTTCCGCAAAGGCTTCCTGTTTTTTAATGTCACCGAACGAATCTTCATAATTTCGCATATAACAACGTGTGAAGACAAGCCCGCCGCTTGTTCTGCCCATAAGTTCGCCGTTTATCAGTTTGTCAATTGCCGGTTCAAGATAGGCGCATGGCATCCCCATTGTTTCGGCAAGATCTCTGATCGAAACAGGTTTTTCGTAGGACAATATCAGAATATTTTCCTCTATTGGTGAACGCACAAGAGAAAACGGCTCTCCGGAAATTCCGTCTCCTCCCCAAATTCCGATCGATAGCTTTTTCGGCAAGTAGCTGATCTCAGAATACTTTTCCATTGACAGTAATTTTTCCCTTATCTGACTTCTGGCGCTTGATAGTCTCGACAAAACAGTTCCTCGTGATATACCCAGTTCTGAGGAAATCCGATTGATATTCATTCCCTTTACGTAATGCATTACTGTAACATCCCGGTAAATCTTTATCAGTCTCCCGATTTCACGCCGGACATATTCGTATTCTTCTGTCAGTTCGATTTCGTCAGTCGTCTCCGGATAGAAAACATTTTCCGTATCCTCATGAATTAACATTTCAGAGCGGTATTTATCCCTTAGCCAGTCATTATACTTGTTGCTTAGTATCGAAGCAAGATAAGCTTTAGGATGATTAATAAGAACTCCCTGCTTTATTTTCAGTATAAAGGCAGTCATTGTATCTTGAATAATAGAATCAATGTCGTCGGCGTCATTGTATTTGTGATATGCAATCCGGTAAAGGTAACGAATATATTCTTCACATTTTTTGTCGAGATTTGTTTCAATGTCAGACAAGAGCATTCTCCTTTCCGCCTTTAGGCCGTATTTATCCTTTCAGTCGGGAAAAAGGATCCTTGATTCGCAGATTTTTAGTTTTTTCGGAAAAAATTTTCTTTTAAGCTTTTTATTTGAAAAGAAATAATTTTTACTATCAATGACATAAGACTATTTCCAAATTTATTCCGTAAAATTTTTTAACCGTTTAACCAATTAAGAAAACCTTTATTGTCTGTAATTTACCTTCATTTATCAGTTCTTTTTAACTTAAAAACAGACTTTACACTCTTATTATTACCCGGTAGATTTTTATGAGAAAACAGCAGAAAAACTTATTAATTCATATCAGTACAGTTTTCAATACTGACTTTTGTTTAAGTATGGAAAAAGTATGTTTGAAAATTGACTGATGTGAGAAATTAAGGCTCTGAAATTGAAAAAGTTACTGTTACCTTTCCGTCACCGAGAACTGAAAGCAGATCGTTTTTGGAAACGTTGTGTATTTTTCCGATTCTTGTAAAATTCCAGGTGTTGCGGTCATAATAAATGGTGATAGAGCTGCCCTGGTACAGAATAATATCTCCGGGAACAGTAGTTATATTTTCGTCGTTTCTCGGAAGGCTGAATCCGAGATTCCCGACTTTTTCAAAGCTGCCGTAATCCGACATATCAACTGTAATATTGCCTGATTTCAGTTTTTCATAAAAGGCAGATGCGCTTGTGTTTTCAGCAAGTTCAGCTTTAAAATAACTGTTGCCGGCAATAACAAAGAAGTATTTTTTGTTATCAGACAGTGTTTCATCTTTTTCCGTATTTTCGTTTTCAGTTCCGTCTTCGTCGGGAACATAGGTATCATTTTCGCTTTCTATTCCGTCTTTTTCAGGAACATGGCTGCCGTTTTCAGTTTTATCGGCCGTGCCGCCGCTTCCGACTCCGCATGAAGCTGAAAGCAGAACAGGGAACATCAGAATCGCTGAGAGAAAATATTTTAGCTTCATATACTAATCCTCCTACTAAACTTTTTTGGTTTGTTTAATTTATCTCGGATCTACAAAATCAATTGAGAAATCAGAAAAAAATCGCATTTTTAATGGGATAGATTGGAAATTTAATAAATGCAAAAGTACTTAAAAACAGTTTTGAAAATAAAATTGTACGGTGATTTTAAGTGAACCGTTCAATTTGTAAGGTGTAAATTACTGTGTTTTAACATGTCTTTTGAGTCTGAGTCTTGAAACCGGAAAGTCGGCGGAGTAAAACATTGCTTGCGGAAAGTTCAGTTGTTTTTTGAAAAACTAAATCAAAGATGTTGAATGATTTCGATTTTATTATAGCATGTATTCGTAAAAATATCAAATACCTATGTAAAATGTTCAGCTATGCTTGACAGGTATAGCAAAAAATGTTAATATAATCTTGGATGAAAGACAAAATTCATAATATAGCATATGACAAAGATTGTTTGTTGAGCAGGACTGCTATTAATGTCAAAGGAGAACTCGTTTGCCTGAAAATAGCTTCTTTGATGAAAAATCTTATGGCAGATCTGCAAAATCACAACTTGTCGGGTTATCTGAAAAAAACGGAGAATAACTGAAAAATATGGAACTGAGAGTACTTGAATATTTCCTTACTGTTGCAAGAGAACAAAGTATAACACGGGCGGCTGAATTACTGCATATTACACAGCCGACCATGTCAAGACAGCTTATGCAGTTGGAGTCTGAGTTTGGTAAAAAATTGTTTATCAGGGGAAACAGGAAAATCACATTAACGGAAGAAGGTCAGTATCTGCTGAAAAGAGCGGAGGAAATCATCAGCCTTTCCAGACGCACCGAAGATGAAATGAAAAATCAGATAAATACACTTTCCGGAGATATTTATATCGGGACAGGTGAATCAGCTTCCGTTCGGCACATAATAAAAGTGGCTCATAAAATTCAGAAGGAGTACCCCGATGTAAGATTTCACTTTACAAGCGGAGATTCAATTGATCTTATCGACAGACTTGATAAAGGGCTGTTTGATTTCTGTATTCTGTACGGAGAAACTGACAGATCAAAATATGATTATCTGTTACTGCCATACAAAGAGAGATGGGGAGTTTTAATGCATAATCAAAGTGAACTTGCGGTTTTGGATAGGATAAAACCGGAGTATCTTCGGGATAAGCCTTTGATTGTGTCAAGACAAATGCTTGATTCTCCCGGTTATTTTGATTGGTTGGGGGCAAAAAGAGAAAATCTGAATATCATTAACAGTTACAATCTGGCATTTACGGGCACACTTATGGCGAGCGAACAAATGGGATATGTTCTGACTCTTGCCGATCTCATAAACATTGAAGGTACAGAACTTTGTTTCAAGGAAATTGATCCTATGCTGGAGCTGAACATTTCTCTGGTATGGAAAAAACACAAGATGAAATCAAAAATCGCGGAAAAATTCATAACCGAGATTTCCCGCTTGAAATGACATTTTTTATTATTAAATGAACATAAGTTATTTACATATGGTAAGGCACTTACAGCTGAGGTTGATTTTTTGTGATTGAATTAAAATAAGTTTTTACTGCAAAAACAGTTTTATCTGTCAATTATCATTATCATTTTTATATGTCACCACAGAAGATTTACATAAACGATTTTGTAAAACTGTCGCTCTTATGGTACTTAATGTAAAGTATAAGCGTACAAAAATCCGAATTGGTAAAATTTTGCTGCGCAAATTCTTCCGACTGCCAAAAGCTTTTAACTTTACACAGCGCCTTTATTTTTTCTTTTTCAGTTTCACAGCTTTGATATAAGTATAACGACTATTCACATAAAAAGCACAACGACTATTCACATAAAAAGCAGATTTGTTGACAAACTAAATACGATGTGATATAATAACAAAGATAAACATCCGAACAGAAAACATAAATTATCTGTCCGCAAAATTTGCGGATATTTGAAACGGAATATATAATGAACGATAACACCAATAATTATATAAGCAGTGAATGTAAAAATTACGACTATAATAAGCTGTCGGAACTGGACGAGGAGCTGAGAAAAAAAATAATCGACTATGTGAGCCGCAACGGTGGGCATCTTGCTTCAAACCTCGGGGTTGTGGAGCTGACGGTTGCGTTGCACAGAGTGTTTGATTTCCCGCAGGATAAAGTGATTTTTGACGTAGGACACCAGAGTTACGCTCACAAAATAATGACCGGCAGAGACGCAGGTTTTGAAAATCTCAGAAAAAAAGGCGGAATTTCGGGTTTTCAGCTCAGAAGCGAGAGTGAATATGACTTTTTCGGCGGAGGCCACAGCGGTACTTCGATCGCCGCAGCAATTGCGTTTGCCGAGGCAGACAAATTGAACGGAGGTAAAAATTATGCTGTTGCTGTTGTCGGCGACGGTTCTTTTACCAACGGAATGATTTATGAAGCCCTGAACAATGTTTTGGCGGATAATCTGAGGGTAGTAATAATAATAAACGACAATGAAATGTCAATTTCTGAAAATGTCGGGGCAATGTCGAGATATTTCGGAAGACTGAGAACCAGTGTAAAATATTTCAGGCTGAAAAGGCGGGTAAAAAAAGGACTGACCAAAATAAAGCCACTTGACAAGTTGATAGCGTTTGTTACCAAGCACATCAAGGAAGCAATGAAGCGGATACTTTTCAAAACCAATTTTTTCGAAAATTTAGGAATAGATTACATGGGTCCGGTTGACGGGCATGATCAGAAAAAACTCGAAGCAATTCTTAAAGAAGCAAAACTTCTTGAAAAACCGGTGATAGTTCACGTATGTACAAAGAAGGGAAAGGGTTATGAACTTGCCGAACAGCATCCGGAGCTGTACCATTCTGTCAACGGTTTTGATATAAAAACCGGTCTTGAAAGTGTCGGAAAGGAAGGTTCTGAGGCGGAATATTCAGGATTTTCAGAATGCTTCGGAAAAACTCTTTGTAAAATCGCTGAAAAAGACGGTGATGTAATTGCGGTTACGGCGGCGATGTGCGACGGTACGGGACTTGATGGTTTCCGAAAACAGTTTTCTTCAAGGTTCTTTGACGTAGGAATTGCAGAAGAATATGCCGTTACTTTTTCAGCAGGACTTGCAGCCGCCGGCAAAAAACCTTTTCTTGCAGTGTATTCAACTTTTTTGCAACGGGGATTTGATCAGATTCTGCACGATGTGGCTCTCCAGAAACTGGGAGTGGTTTTTGCAGTGGACAGAGCGGGATTTGTGGCAGGAGACGGTGCAACCCATCAGGGAATTTTCGATGCTTCATTTCTTCTGTCAGTGCCCGGAGTGACGGTCTATACTCCGGAACTTTATTCAGACCTTGAAAAAAATCTTGCAGATTCCGTAAATACCGAAACTCCTGTGTTTATCAGATACGGTAAAGGCGCAGAAAGAACGGTTGATCACAAAGTTTCTTCAGATTCCGACCAACTCAGAACTTATGAATACGAGGGTAGCAAAGCAAAGTGCTGTATTGTGTCTTACGGCAGCACTGTTTACGAGTGTTGCACGGCGGCACAGAGGCTGAGTTCTGAGGGAATTTGTGTAAAGGTTTGTTCGCTGAAAAAAATAAAACCGATTGACATAAATATGCTTTATGACAGTATAAAGGATTACGATTTTATTCTCTTTGCAGAAGAGCAGATAAAAAGCGGAGGTGTGTCTGAGCACCTGATTGCGGAGATGTTCAGCGCAAAACTGAATGTTCCGGATTTTGCCGTCACCGCTGTTGACGAAGAATTTCCGTCGCATGCTACTTTGCAGGAGATGAGAAAACTGTATAAACTTGACGCAGACGGTATTTATTTAACCGTAAAATCAAAGCTTGAAATTCCGAAGTAAAGCGAAATGTTTTTTAAATTATCCGACAAGTTATTTTTATAGTATCATTGTAACATTTAACTTTTTTAACCTGATATCAAACTAAAAATCCCTGACTGCAATTGTAAGTCAGGGATTTTTCAGAAGTTAATAGTAAAGCCGGGAATAAAATTGTTTGGATGAAACTTATGCCTTTGTTTCCGTGATCAGAGAATGATAAAATTTTTTATATGGGAGCAATGTCTTAAAAGCTGTTTTGGCAGCGGTAGTCTTTCGGCGTGGACTTCCTGAGTTTTAAAAAAGTCCGGTTTAAATTTCTTAAAGAATTGAATCCGCACAGTCCGGCAATTTCGGTAACGGATAAATCGGTATGCAGCAGGAGTTCACAAGCGGCACTGACTCGCCGTTCGCTGACAAACTGATTATATGAATTTCCGACTGTGTCTGTAAAATATCTTGAAATGTATGAATAATCGTATTTTGTAAGTTCGGATAATTTTTTCAGCGAACAATTTTCCATGTAATTTTCTTCTACAAAATTGAAGATCGTTTCAATAAAAGAAGAACTTTTGTTATTTGGTTTTACCTCAAATTCTGTCTGTTTTGTCAAAGCTCCGCAGACAAAATACAAAAACCTTTTTATTTCAAATAAATTGCTTAATTCACCGTTATGAGCATTAAGATGGGAAACATTGAAAACCGGATTTTTCGGAACCATATTTTTGGTTTGCAGATAAAACTGCTCAATAACATCCGGACTGAAAACTATTATTCTGTATTTACAGAATTCGACTGTCCAGTATGAATGAAGCTGATAAGGAAAAATAAGCAGTGCTTTATCGGCTGTAAGGGTATGTGTGCGGTTATCAACAGTAACTTCAAGTTCACCTGAAAAAATCTGAACAAGCTCAAATCCGGCATGAAAATGCAGTTTGTAATTTATGCTGAAAGAAGTGGAAATCATAAAATAGTTTGTACCGTTGTGTTCTTTCTGAAATAACATAACTTCCTCCTGTACAGCAAATTATGTCTTTGATTGTACAAAACATTTCTTGACAATTCAAGTCTTAATTTGTAAAATCAAATCATAAGCAAATGTATCGGAGGATTTTTTGCATGAAATATATGGACAAAGCTCTTTCAAGCGAAGAAAGAGCAAAAGAACTTCTGAAAATAATGACAACAGAGGAAAAGCTCGCACAGCTCAGGACGAAGCTACTCCAGAATTACATAACAGATGACGGTATGCAAAATGTGGCAGGAGTAATAGCAAGTGAATGTAAAGCAAGAGGAATACGTCAGGTATTGTCACCAACGGTTGATATAGCAAGAGATTTAAGATGGGGGCGAGTAGAATTTTGTTTTCAGATAGAAAAATCACTGAATGGTTTCATTTTTAAAGATTATTATTTTTGTTTGTAATTTGAAAAAATCCTGAACCGGATTTCATTTAAAAAACGGTTATACTTTTTTGCATATTTAATTTTGATATTGCAGAATTTTTAAAGTATGAATTTGAATTTACGGTAACTTGTATGTGATTTTTACAGACAAAAAGCGCGCTATAACAATGTGAAGTTCGGTTATTTTTTTGAATACAAAAAACTTAAAATATCTTAAAATAAGTTAATTTCAGCAATTTATAAGTAAATATTTCCGGTTTTTTCGATTTAAGTTTAAATATTATTTGATTTATTTTGAGTAAGGAGGCAGTCATGAAATACAGTATTGAATTTACCACGCTGATATGTTCGAAAGATATGCAGTAGGTGCCGGCGGAAGGATAAAAATAACACTTTGATGACATCCGCTTACTTGACATTATAGACAATGTATGGTACTATAAAGGCGATGATGCACGGTAATGTCAAGTCAAAGATTATGTTAGCTGAGTTCGTACAGATAGTTGCGATCAAAAGAAATCTGCCTTTCAAAGGAGTAATATATGAAAAAATTAAACATTATTAACGGTCCGCAAAATGTGTCTGCGATAGTACAGGGGTGCATGAGAATTTCCGGACTTTCAAAAAATTCTGCTGCCGACGTAATCCGTTCGTCGTATGAAAGCGGCGTCAATTTTTACGATCACGCCGACATTTACGGAAAAGGCGAAGCGGAAGTAAGATTTTCCGAAGCATTTGCGCTCAGTGGTCTGAAACGTGAGGATGTGTTTATCCAGAGTAAGTGCGGTATATGCAATGACCGCAAATGCAAGGAGTTTGACTGGTCGTTTGATTACATAATGAAAAGCGTTGAGGGAATTCTTTCAAGGCTGAAAACGGATTATCTTGACGTTCTGCTGCTTCACCGTCCGGACGCATTATTTGATCCGGAAGAGGTTGCGAAAGCGTTTGACGCCCTCAAAACTCAGGGTAAGGTGCGTTATTTCGGCATAAGCAATACCATGCCGATGCAAATTGAACTTCTGAAAAAATATGTAAATGTGCCGATAATTTTCAACCAGCTCCAGTTATCGGTGGAGCAGTCTCAGTTAATAGATCAGGGACTGCACCTCAACTGTAAAAACACTGATCTTGCGGTAAACAGAGACGGATGCGTTCTTGATTATTGCCGGCTTAATGATATTACTGTTCAGGCGTGGTCACCGTTGCAGTACGGCTCGTTCAATGGAACGTTTATAGACAACAGCGAGTTTCCGAAACTGAATGAAGTTTTAGGGGAGATAGCTGAACGTGAAAAAGTAACCAAAGCGGCTGTTGCGCTGGCGTGGATTCTGCGTCATCCGGCGAAAATGCAGGCGATAATAGGTTCAACCAATCCTCAGCACATCAGGGAGGCATGCCAGGCGGCAAATATTGAGCTGACACATGGTGACTGGTATGAAATATATCTTGCATCCGGAAAGTATTTGCCGTAAAAAACTGTACTCTTATAAATGTAAAAAAGTTTCTGTTCTGAAACTTGTAGAATTTTAAGTTTAAAAATCTTGTCCTGAAGGGCAAGTCTGAAAAAAACATTACTGAAAAAGTGTCCTCTTACGGTAACTGAACTACCGTAAGAGGACTTTTTATTGAGAATGTTACACAAGGCAGGGAAGAAAAATCCGAAATTTGCAGAAAAGGATTGAGAGATCGCCTGCGGATGAAAGTTTGCAATTAACAGACAAAATAAACTGCATTGTGTTTGAAAGTTTATTTTTACGACAATAATAATCTTTTTCCGTAAACGACAATTTGCTTGTAAATATCGATTCAGGAATGTTTAAAAATTTAATTTAAATAACGCGAATTGAAATCAAATACAGAAAATATGAGCTTCTGATAGACCTGTTACCAAGCGTTAACCATATCCATAACAATGTTGTTCCATTTTTCAAGACGTTCAGGACAGTATTTTACAGTAGAAATATCTTTAAGTAAAAATTCGACGCAGACATTATTTCTTTTTGCTGCGTCAAGCGCAACCTGAATATTTTTTTGATAGCATATTCATCAAGTGAAGGTGCGGCAAGGAATGCCGGGTTCGGTTTTACTGACATGACTATATTTTTCGGTATAGTTTCGGCAAATTCGTCGGGATCGCTCCAAGGGCTGCACGATATTTTTTCTCAGATTCGGAATTTTTGAAATGACGTCGAGCCTGTCAGAGAGTTTTTCACAGCAGCCGTAATAAATGTTTCCGAAATATGAGGCAATTTCAGAAATGTACGGAATTTCAAATTCTTCCGTAACGCTTTTTGAAACCGAGGTAAAAAGCTGTGCCATTCCGAAAGTCCGGCAGTTATAAGAAACACCCTCATTTACCGTATACCTGTCAGGTAAACATTTTTCGCTGTATGTGTAGGTACAATGACAGGAATTAGTACTTGTATCATGAATTTTCAAAGCGTTAGCCTGTTTAATGCCGGATATTATCGAATGTGTCATTTTCTCCATTATTCTGTGTAAAAAGTCCGGTCTGTCTATTAAGTCCAGATATATATCCTCAACGCCCATATACATTGATACAAAATCCCAAAGTCCGGAATGAAAAGATATTCCTTTTTCGCGAACAGGAGCGATATCGTGTAAAATGTCCGCAAGCATATTATTCCGCCTTGCAGTTTCTTCGCTGTCATAAGATATGTACATATCTTTAATTTTTTCGATATCCTCATCGTTTTCGAATTGATTTGAGTATTTGTGGGAGGACACGTTGCTTTTTTCGTCAATTTTTAAAGTTTCTTCTGTTACATGCAATCCGTAGCCGGAGTTTTCAATAGCTGCCGGAAATGTAATGTAAGGAGTTAAAACCATGTCAGCAGGGAAATGTTTATACTTATATATGAGTTTTCTTAATCCGTCTTCGATATTTCTTAACATACAATAATTAATTAGTCAATAGTAAAAGGCAAATATTTTGTCGCAAATAGTATTTATTTGTAATCCGCTCTCCCGATAGCCAGAATTTCCGATACTTTACTACTTTAAAAGGTGTGTTTTTTGAGAACCTGCACTCCGTCTTTCCGGCAATCGGCGGTATGTAACCCCTTTTTACCGTCCTTTGAACAGTCCGATACTTTTACCATTACTTGTGTAATTTAATTTAAAAACCAACCTTGACTCAAAGTCACTTACTGCCATTATAACTATTCCGGAAAACAAAAAAAGCAGGATCGTAAGTGATCCTGCCTTGTTGTGAAGGGCGGACAAAAAAGATATTTACGGAAGTTTTCGTATAGACTTGAATACGTGTGTTAATGAAGCAACGGCTTACGCCGATATGAAGCACTCGCTACGCTTGTATGAAGTATTTGCTATAGAATAAGCGGTGAGCCGAAGCCCACCGCCATTATTTGTTGTTCAAAGGGTCTGTGCTAAATCGCAGGCTCTTTATTGTGTTTTTTCAACCTCGTCGGTGCCGCTTTACGCCCGACACAACCTATCATTTGCATTATAGCGCCTTTTCCTTTGCAATGCAATCCGTTTTTCTTAAAATACTCAAAGAAAATATGTAAAAAACAAAGCCTTTTTCCCGATTACAATTCCTCGTCGAGCTTGTAGGCGAGATAGAGGAAGCCGTCCTGCTCGTTGGCAAAGGGGTCGAAGAATCTGCCTCTGTCGCCGTTTACCCGTTCGGGATAAACATAGGAGCTATACGCCTCTCCCGTATTTTGAAACAGGCAGTAGCCGCTGCGCGAGGTACCGACGCCGTACGCGATCCATTCGGGATCGCCCGTCAGCCTGCCATAGGTGTGGAAGACGTGCGCGCTGAGCGCCATGGCAGGATGCGGCAGCGTATCGCCGTAGACGCTCGTGCGCGTCTTGCCAAACCAATAGTTGTCCCAATAGCGGATGGGAACCTTGTTAAGACGGTAATCGGGCTGTGCGCCGTTGAACTTTTTGAGCAGGCGAAGATGCTTTTCGGCTTCGACAAGATACCGCTCGTCCTTTTCCATAATGTATTTGTCGAGCAGAAGACAGGCGGCAGGCGTAACGATGCTCTGCTCGTAGTTGACCTCGTGCGGCGGATAATTCGTGCCGTGCTCGATCAGGGTTTGCACGTGTCGATCGAAGAATGCGAGCACCTCGCGATACAGCTCTGTGTCCTCGCTTTCCTCAAACGCGCGGCACATCTCGCGAAAACGGATGCCGTTGGGATAAAAGCCCGTGCCACCGTTTTTGTAGTACTTGATCGCCATGCGGAGCGCGAGATTTAGCCATCGCTGATTTTTGTCCAACCGATAGAGCTCGCAAAAATAGAGGATCACCCAAGGTGCGTTGTAGAGCCTCGTGGTCTTGGCGTCGCGCCCGATGTTGTTGTATGCCCCCGCGACCTCCTCGTCCACGCATTCGCGCAGAAGGAAATCCGTAAAGTGGCGAAGGCTCTTTTCTACCGTGCGGTCGCCCGTCTTACGCAGGTATTTCACAATGAAGAGTGCCGTAACCATTCGCTCGCGATTGGCGTTATGATCTGTCCAGTCGAAGCTGAAATACTGTCTTTTTTCCTCATTGTCCCAAATGAGATACGCACCGTAAAGCGGGGAACGCTTGTCCGTGCATTGCTGATGCTTTACGATAAAGTGGGCGCGTTTTTTCTGTAAATACGCAAGCGGCATGGAAGCGTAAAGGTACGCCTCGCCCCGTCGCCCATCGATCTCGTAGGAGATCTTTTTCTCGCCCGTGCTCGAAAAGCAAAGCGGGATGCGTACGACGTTTCCTTCAACGGTGAAGGAAAGAGGGCGACCGTTATGGCGCACGCTCGCCTTGCCGACGCTGTGCGAGCAGGTGAGAGTAAGTGCGCCCTCCTCGTCCTTGAGAAGAACGTAGCCGGGATCTGCTTTGACGTTGATAAACGGCTCGTATTCTGCCGCACGGGTGAAAAAGTCATCGCCGCCCTTGTGAGGGAATACGGTGAGCTCGAGTTCGTAGCTCTCATCCTTTACGAGAGAGAAGGGCTCGACGTTCATATAAAGAAATCCCCTGTCGTTGCTGTGCGAACAGTCCTCTTGGGAATAGGAATATACCGCACCCCGAAGGAAGAGCAGACCGAGATTGTGCTCGGATTCTCCCATTCGCTCGAGGCGGATATAGGAGTTGTCGAGGAAGGGGGCCATATGCGCGTGACAGCGAAGCCTCTGGCAGGTAAGGGAATCGTCGTAGGAATCGGCAAACGGCGTGTAAAAGGCAAAATCCTCTCGCTTAAAATAGACGGGGTAAAAGTTGTTGTTTTTGACCTTTATGGAAATGCGAAGGTCACGCTCGGTAAGGGTAAAGGTTTCCTTCACAGCGACGCCGCGACGCGAAAATTCGGCGACAGCCACGGACGCGTTTTCATGGAACGCCGTGAGCTGCCAGTCCTCTTGCTGCTTGAAAAAATTTCCGTTTTCACGCCCATACCATAGGGTAGAGTGGATCTCGCAAAGCCCGTGCCCGTTTTTTATAAAATTTGCTCCTTCGGGATCGCGACTAAGAACGAGAGAGGTCAAAAGTCCCTTTTCCTCATTAAATTGCAAATCAAAAATATCGTTTTTCATAATGCAGCTCCTTGTGCTTTAAGATTTGTTATACGGTGTTGTATGAAGAAATAGTAGATCAGATTTGCCGTCGAGGTGATCAGCCACGTGATGGGATAGATCATAAAAAGTACGGTGACGGTCGGGTGGCAGGGGAATATGGAGAAAATCCAAAGAAGACGCAGACCGCAGGCACCGACGAGCGAAAAGATCGCGGGGACGGTCGTCTTGCCGTAGCCCTGCGTGACACCGACGGAAATATCCATCGCGCTTTGCAGGCATTTACAAAGGAGCGTAAAACGCATCCTCTCGAGTGCTAAGCTAATAACTTCGGGATCGTCCGTAAAGATTCGTAGAATTACGGGTGCACTAAAATAAACGCCGCTACTGATCAGCAGAGTGGTTCCCATACATACCGATAATGCAGTAAAGAAGATCTTTTTGCATCTTTGCCACTTGCGTGCCCCGTAGCATTGCCCGATCATGGTCGTGCACGCCTGCGCGAAGGCGTTGCCGGGATACTGCACGTAGATCTCGATGTTGGACGCCGAGGAGGATGCCGCAATCATCTTGGTGCCAAGCGAGTTGATCGCCGTTTGCATACATAGATTGGAGATCGAAAAAACCGAGCCCAAAAGACCGGACGGCAGACCGATGCGGAGGATACTTCTTAAAATTCTGCCGTCCGGCTTGCATTTTCGGAAGGAGAAGCGGATATCCTCGCTCTCACACGAGAGAATACCAACGAGAAGACAGAGGCTGACGGCGTTGGAGAGCACGGTTGCAAGAGCAACCCCTGCGACCCCGAGATGCCATACTGCGGTGAATAAGAGATTCAGAGCGACGTTCAGCACGCCGCCGACCGTAAGACAAAAGAGCGGTATGCGGTTCTTGCCGACACTGCGGAATACGGCGGCGGCAAAGTTGTAAAGCAGGTAGATCGGCAGACCGATAAAGTAGATTTTAAGATAGAGCGTGGCCTCGGCCAATAGCTCGGGGGGCACCTTGGTAATACGAAGCAGCGGCTCTGCCGCGAGAAGACCGATGCCGCCGAACAGCAGTCCCCCGAAGAGGGCGAGGGTAAGCGCGGTATGTACCCCCTTTGAGATCTGCTCTGCGTTTTTTTCGCCTACGAATTTTGCAATCGTTACGTTTGCTCCGATGGAAAAGCCGAGGAAAAGCTCGATAAACAGTCCCACGATCGTTCCCGTACTTCCAACCGCGGCGTAAGCCGTATCGCTGACGAACCAACGCACGATGATCATATCGGCGGTGTTGAACAGCTGTTGAAGCACCGTCGTTGCGATGAGCGGGAGAATGAACACGATCAGCTGCCGAAGGATGTGGCCCTCGGTAAAATCGGTGCGTATTTTCATAAAATCATCTCCTTTGTAGACATTATACGGCTCTCTCTCTTTTTCTTCAATAGCAAAAGCAGAATAAAAATATCGTTTTTCAAAACAAAAAGACTTGATTTGACGGCTTTGCGGTGCTATAATAAAACCATAACGAATACAAAGGGGGAAAATGCCGATGGACGTTCTTTCGATATACGAAAGTGAGAAAGTGGGGTATCATCTTCGCTTTTTGGAGGCGATCCGTATTCCGCAGCGCACGGTCGCCCCTTTCTTTTCCTCGATGGGGTATCCGAAGCGCCAGGATATGATCCTGTACGTTGACGGATGCTCTACGCGGTATCAGGACAAGGGCGGACGAACGCTTACCACCCATCCGGGTGACGTGGTCTACGTTCCCAAGGGCGCGGAATATACCGTCGGTTGTATTGAGGAATCCCAAAATGCGGCGACGCTTCAGATCAATTTTCTCTTGTTCCGAGAGAGCTTTTCGCCCTTTATTTTTTCGGATGAAATCGTGATTTTCCAAAATCAGAGGCGTTTGCGCGAGCTCTTTGAGCGCGCGATCCTATTGAGCAAAAACGCGGGCGCCTCTCCAATGAAGCAAAAGGCGATCCTCTTCGAGCTCTTTCATTGCCTTTGTGATACGGGCACACGGCAAAGTGAGGGCGGCCTGATCCGCTTAGGAATCGATTACCTCGACGCGCATTATTTCGAGGATCCCTCGGTCGCCTCTCTCGCGAGGATGTGTCACGTCAGCGAGGAATACTTCCGCAGACTCTTCAAGGAGCAAAAGGGGCTCTCTCCCGTAGCGTACAAGAACGAGCTCCGCCGAAGCAAGGCGCGCCAATACCTGATGTATACAGATATGTCGGTCTTGGAGATCTCCGAGAGCCTCTCCTACGCGACGGTATCGCATTTTATCAAGGATTTTAAGGAGCACCACAAAACGACCCCACTCGCCTTTCGCAACGCGTATAAAAGATCCTAAAATGCAGAGCTTTACATCGAAAGCGAATTCGGTGTCGGTACGATCGTTACGTTTGTATTTAGAAAAATGAGTGGTGTTTGAAGCAAAAATAATCATAATCAGTATTTTAACGAATAGCGGTCTTTTAACGATAGGAAAGCACTACACCTTGACGGGGAGTAGTGCATTTCTGCATTTTAAGGCTTCCGAGGCACAAGATATAGGCACCGAATATACCGAAATGCACCACAAAAGCAAAAAAACCTTGATTTTCAAGGACTTTCAGCTAATATTTAACGATAAAAAGAAAACAGTAGGCCGATACTATTGTATCAATCTACTGTTCCTTATTTGTGTAAGAAGGACGAAAAAGATATTTTAGCGAGTTTTCGTACGGACTTGAACTCGTGCGCCACATCACGCCGTGAGGCGTGCATATCATCAAAACGAAGTTTTGTATATCACCAAGGCGAAAGCCTTGTATATCATCATTGCGAAAGAGGATACAGCCTGCGGCTGATGATATACACCTTCGGTGATGAGATACACGCCAAAGCGTGATGATATGCCATTGCTTTCGCAATGGATAAAAAAATTCGACAAGTCGAAACTTGTCGAATTTTTTGGCGGAGGGAAAGGGATTCGAACCCTTGTGAGATTGCTCTCAAACGGTTTTCAAGATTTCTTGCCACTCCGGATTTTGCCGCAGGACAGCGGAAGATAAATGACGCAAAAACCCCGCGTACAGCAAGGTTTTCGCGCGTTTTCGATTCGAACCGCCCGCAAAACTTCTGAAATCAAGGCACGGCTTTCTAAGACGTTTGCTTAAATAATTCTAGAAAAAACGTTAGAAAAACCGTTTTGATTTTTCGTTTGGCTACCCACAGTTCCGCAATGTTTACAGAAGGTCTTTGGCCTTTCCCGCAAGATACAGCGGAATGTTGGTAAACGCACCGTCCTTGCGGTATCCTCGCTTGGAGAAGCGAATGGCGTTCGCCGGATGATGCTCGGCAATATATTTTTTGAACGACGGTGCGGATTTGTCCTCGCCGCCTTTTGCTTCCACAGGAATGATCTCCATGCCGTTCTGCAATACGAAGTCGAT
>CALXUV010000020.1 GCA_944391815.1 uncultured Clostridia bacterium
CGGGAGAACTATAATCATAATTCTTGAGCCGTATATCTTTTCTTTTCGGCAATTCTTTTTCATTATCCATTTGCATCACCTACACCATTATAACACAAATCGGCAGAGAAAACAAGTTCTCTGCCGATTTTTTGTGCCTGCCTATTTCTCCGCTAAGAATGCAGAGAGAATGCAGTCGGTTTTTATTTAATTTGAGTTAATCACCCGTTCTTTAATTCCGGAAGTTATCGAAACAAACACAGTCGGAACAGATGAAAGGCAAAGACGTTTATTTATCTTCACTTTCCTCTTCGTCTTCTTCCTCTTCATACTCGTACTCATCATCATCGTCGTCATCATAATCATCGTAACCGTCGATGTCATACACGTACTCTTCAAGATCTCCGAGATCAGCATCTATTTCTTCAATGTAGTCTCTGAGCTTGATATTTTCCTCAGTAAGCGCATTGTTTGCGGCGGAAAGCTCTTCGAGAACCGTCACAACCTCCTTAAGTATTTTGTTTTCAGGCTTGGTTGTATCGATTTCAAGACCTTCCATAAGTCCCTTGATGTAGGCTACTTTTTCCGAAGTTTTCATTTTCTTCTCCTTTCGAAGCGTTACTTACGCTCTTTCGAGATATTCACCTGTTCTTGTGTCTATCTTTATTTTCGTTCCGACATCTATAAACAGCGGAACCTTTATCTGTGCTCCTGTTTCAAGCGTAGCGGGTTTTGTCGCATTTGTTGCCGTATCTCCTTTGAATCCGGGCTCGGTGTCAACCACTTCAAGCTCAACGAACATCGGCGGTTCAACTGCAAAGACGTTACCTTTGTAAGATATGACCTTGCACATCATCTCTTCTTTTACGAATTTGAATCCGTCACCGAGAACGTCTGCGTTGAGCGGAAGCTGCTCGTAAGTTTCGGTATCCATGAAGTAATAGAGCTCGCCGTCGTTGTAAAGATACTGCATATCCTTTCTCTCGACAAATGCGGTTTCGAACTTGTCCGTCGGGTTGAATGTTCTCTCAATTACCGATCCGGTGATTACGTTTTTACATTTCGTGCGTACAAAAGCCGCTCCTTTTCCGGGTTTAACATGCTGAAACTCGATTATCTGAAGAACGTTTCCGTCCATTTCAAACGTAACTCCGTTTCTGAAATCTCCTGCCGTTATTGCTCCTGCCATTTGAATATCCTCCGAATGAAATATTTTCTGTGCTATTCTTATGCTCTCATTCTACTACATTTATTCGGATTTTGCAATAGCTTTTTAATATTTTTGACGTTTATTTTTATTTTTTTTACATTTTTTCGTTTTAACTATTGCAAAAAAAGCAGACTTAATGTATAATGTGTCTTGACATGCATTTTTAAATATTACGAAAGGTCAGGTCTTACAAATGCATAACAGTGAAAAAACAATGGACAAAATAGTAGCCCTCTGCAAAACCCGCGGATTTATTTTTCCCGGCTCCGAAATTTACGGAGGACTTGCCAACAGCTGGGATTACGGTCCGCTCGGTGTGGAGTTCAAAAATAACGTAAAAAAAGCCTGGTGGAAAAAATTCGTTTACGAATCAAAATACAATGTCGGACTCGACAGCGCAATAATCATGAACCCGCAGACATGGGTAGCCTCAGGTCACGTCGGAGGATTTTCCGATCCGCTCATGGACTGCAAAAAATGCAAAATGCGTCACCGCGCAGATAAGCTCATAGAAGATTACGCATTCAAAAACAATACTTCCGACAATCCTGCCGGATGGTCTTTCCAGCAGATGGCAGACTTCATAAAAGAAAAAGGCATTACCTGTCCCGGATGCGGCAGTACCGATTTTACCGAAATCAAAAAATTCAACCTGATGTTCAAGACATTCGTCGGAGTTACCGAGGATTCATCTTCTACCGTTTACCTCCGTCCCGAGACAGCTCAGGGCATTTTTGTAAACTTCCCGAATATCGCCAGAACCACAAGAAAAAAACTTCCGTTCGGAGTTGCCCAGGTAGGTAAAAGTTTCAGAAACGAGATAACTCCCGGAAACTTTGTTTTCAGAACAAGGGAATTTGAGCAGATGGAGCTTGAATTTTTCTGCAAGCCCGACACAGATCTGGAGTGGTTTGCTTACTGGAAAAATTATTGCAAACAGTTCCTGCTTTCACTCGGCATGAAAGAGGAAAATCTCAAACTCCGTGATCACGATCCGGAAGAGCTGGCGTTCTATTCGAAAGCCACAACCGACTTTGAATATCTGTTCCCGTTCGGTTGGGGAGAGCTGTGGGGTATAGCCGACAGAACCGACTATGACCTGTCGCAGCATGCCAAGCACAGCGGAAAAGACATGACTTATTTCGATCCGGAAACCAATACTCATTACGTTCCGTACGTTATCGAGCCTTCGCTCGGTGCCGACCGTGTCGCTCTTGCATTCCTTATTGAGGCTTATGACGAGGAAGTAATTGACGCAGAAAAGAACGATACCCGTGTGGTACTTCACCTGCATCCGGCGCTTGCTCCATTTAAAGCTGCCGTGCTTCCGCTCTCCAAGAAGCTTGCAGAAGGAGCGGAAAAAGTTTACTCAGAGCTTTCTAAATATTTCAGCGTCGATTACGACGAAAACGGATCAATCGGAAAACGTTACCGCAGACAGGACGAAATCGGTACACCTTTCTGCATAACCTACGACTTCGATTCTGAAAACGACGGCTGCGTAACCGTCCGTGACAGAGATTCAATGCAGCAGGTCAGACTTCCTGTTTCTGAGCTTAAAAAGTATATCGAAGACAAGATGCAGTTCTGATTTTCCCACGGACATGAGCAAAGGCATTGTATATCGGGAAATCACGCATCAGGCACAAAAATTTAACCTTTATCAGCAATTCGGTATAATATATCCAAAAACTTAAACCGGCAAAAATATGTTTCAACAAAACCCAATTGTTACACAAAAAGGGGCTGAGTCAAATTGAATTTTTTGACTTTTAACCTATAAAAAAGCAACAAAAAACCAAGATCAATCAACTGATTTGACCTTGGTTTTTTGTTATGATTGCACATAGCGTTCATAATTTGTTAATGCTATGAAGCAGCCCCTTTTTGTTTTGCGAGTTAAGGAGTTGTTTTTAGTACCATTGCAACTGCTCCGGTTATGTCGGTCACACTTTGCAGATTATATTATCCGATTCCGGTATTTAACGATTGTTATTTTCAAAAATAAATAAGATAATCCGATGAAAAAGAATTATTTCTTTTTGGCACTTACAATTTCTTTTATGTTTTCGACCTCTTCGTCTGTAATATAAACTGAGCCGCCGGAATACCTTGCACCGTAATAAAGGTCGAAAATCACATTTTCCTGCTGTTCTTCCTCTATTTTCAGATCTGTTCTGACTTCGTTCGGTGTGTAGATTGCTCTGTATTTGTATCCCTTTTTAACCAGTTTAAGAATATATTCGAGGTACAAAAAGCGTATTTTTTCTGCGTTTTCGGTTAGATCTTTCCACTTGGATTTGCTTTTGATCATGTGACGTTTGCGACGTCTTTCTTCCTCTTCTTCGCTGAAAATAAAGCTTTTTTCGTCTTTGTTCTTCTTGTATCTTTCAAAATTTATTCCGAATACGGCAAATACTTTCTTTGAAAAAGCAGCAAGACCAGATGTAGCTTTCCGCATAAGGAAAAGGAGCTTATCAAAAACAATTCTGCGCATTGCCTTCGGTATAAGTTTTTTCAGCGCCACCAAAGTGAGAACGCCGAGCACTATGCTTATAACGTAAGTCAGCTGCTGCAAATATCTGATGTACTGATACCTGACCGCAAACGGCTGCAACCACACCGAAATTTCAAGCATTACTATGGTAGCCGAAAATTTGGATATACAGCGCGCGGCTTCTCTTTTATCTATTACGTACCTCAATCCCTTATTTCTCCTAGCATTATTACAGATACATTGTTACCGAACTTGTGAAATTTATCAACCACAGCATCAAGGCTTTCATTCATGTAAGAAGTAAGCAGAAAGACTTCCGAATCGCAAAGTCCTCCGAGGATATCATTCTGAAGCAAAGCCGCAAAAGATATACCTTCGCTGAGACTTACAAGCGACATCTGACACAGAATCTCTTCGTAATTGAGCACTCCCTGAGTTACCGGAAACTTTATAAACTTTTCTCCGGACACAAGCGAACAGTTGGCGGCAAAGCCTGCTCTGTACCCGAACGTGAACGCTTCCCTCAGCAGTGCCGCAGAATACGACAGCCCTTTTTCCATGTATTTTTCATACATTTTATCGGAAAGAGAATTATTCGTCGGGGGCTGAAAATTAAGGTAAACCATAAAGTTTCTGTTCGAGCAGAAATCACGGTTGTTTACCCTTATTCCGTCATAACTCAGTCTTCCGCTTTTTGCCGTTGCCTTGAAGTTGATGCTGTTGAAAGGATCTCCGAATCTGTACTCCCTTATTCCGCTGACAGAAAACGGATCCTTTATCAGCCACTGCTTTGAAAAGGAATCACCTTGCATCGAGCTTGACGGCACCGGCAGGTCGTCTATTCCGATAAGCCTGGGATAAATGTATACCGATGCAGGAGCGGAAAGGCGTTTCTGCTTGTTTCTGCCATACCAGAACGTTACGTTGTCAAGCTGATAAAATCCTCTTTTTTTGAGTTTTATCGTATGTTTACGCCTGATCTGCATATACGGCAGTATAATGTAAAATCTGCTCTTTGCGTACTGCATCGTCTTATCCCTTGATGTAACGTAGTTATCGTATTGTAGCTCATTGAAAATATAATATTCGATATCTATGAAAAAGAACGGCAGAAAGCTTCGGTTCGCTATTGTTTCGATAAGGTAAATCTCGTCACCTTCGTATGAGCCTTTTTCGGAAAATTCCCTTTTGTACGTTATTCTCGTAATCATTTTAGCACGCAGAATGAGGTACATAACAGTAAGCACCGCAAGCAGTACAATTAAAACTATACCGACTATAAGTGCACCGGAAAGTCCGCCTTCTTTGCCGCCTGACGCAAGATATCTGTCAAACGTGATATAATCCATCCTGAACTATATACCTTTCTTTACTCGGTAAATTTCTGACTCTTATTTTCTTGACCAGCCAAGCGAGGTCTCTGTCGGAACCGGAACTGTTTCGAGTATTTCGCTGATTACGTTCTGTGATGCGTTTACCTTTATTCTTGCCGAGCTTGTAAGCATAATACGGTGCGTAAGAACCGGCAAAGCCGCTTTTTTGACATCGTCCGGAATTACGAAGTCTCTGTTTTCTATTGCGGCATATCCCTTTGCCACTTTCATAAGCGACTGCGCTCCGCGGGGACTTACTCCGAGAACGACCGTTTCAAAGTTTCTGGTCGCCTCTACAAGGGATACTATATAGCTCATGATGTCTTTATGTACAAAAATCCTCGGAAGCTGTTCCTGCGCCATTCTGACTTCCTCTACCTTTGCTACCGGCTGCAAAGTATCAAGTGGGCTTGCAACACTGAACCGCTCAAGAATGCTTACCCCTTCCTCGTGTGTCGGATACTGCATGCTCATCTTAATAAGGAATCTGTCAAGCTGGGCTTCCGGAAGCGGGAAAACTCCCGTATTTTCTATCGGGTTCTGGGTTGCAACGACCATGAAAGGATCAGCGAGCTTATATGTTTTTCCGTCGATGGTTGTCTGCTTTTCTTCCATACATTCGAGAAGTCCCGACTGGGTTTTCGGTGTTGCACGGTTTATTTCATCCGCTATCAGGACGTTTGAAAAAACAGGACCGGGAACAAACTCAAATTCCGAGGTCTTCATGTTGAAGTAGTTGATTCCGGTGATGTCCGAAGGAAGAAGGTCGGGGGTAAACTGTATTCTCTTGCTTGTGCAGTCAATTGACGCCGCAAGAGATTTGACAAGCATTGTTTTTCCCGTTCCCGGGACATCCTCAACCAGCACATGACCTTTACAGAACAGCGAAATCAGAAGCAGGTCAATCACATCGCTTTTTCCGACTATTACCTTCTGTATGTTCCCTTTGATTTTCTCATAAACCGGATAAATACTGTTCGCCATTTTTTCTTACCAAGCCTTTCTTCTGCTATTTTAAAGCATTTTTGGATTTCAGTCTGAATTTTTTGCCTTTCACGGTCTTATTTTATTATATTTTCTAAACTCATGCTTTCGGAAACCGGCTGCAAAAGCCATTTTACTTTGATTCGGGAAGAGCTGTTATATTTTACCGTACCTGGTGTAACGTCCTGCCCCGACTGATTCTTTTTTTCCGCCGATAATCAGCGTTGCCGTTACTCCCTGCGGTATTTCAAAAGAATATCTCACCGTTCCGTCCTGTTCTGCCGTCCATTCCGAACTTATCTGACCGCTTCTTGTGTTGAGTCTGCACTTCACAAAACCGAGCTTTGAATTCGGTATCGGACTTATGATTATATGTTTGTAACCGGGTTGATTTTCATCGGTTTTTATTCCTGCAACAGTCCTGTACATCCACTGTGCCACCGAGCCGTAGGCGTAATGGTTAAACGAATTCATATCCTTCGACCACATATCTCCCTCTTCGTTTACGCCGTCCCAGTGCTCCCAGATCGTAGTGGCGCCCCTATTTACTGAATACAGCCACGATGGGAATTTTTCCTGCAAAAGAAGCGTGTAAGCTTTATCGGCATGACCTGTTTCAGTCAGTGCGTCAAGAATGTACGGTGTTCCGACAAAACCGGTGCGGAGAGTGTCGCCCGCCTCCTCTATCAGCTCAACCAGCCGCTTGGCAAACTGCTCCTTTTCATCCACGAGTCCGAAATGAATTGCCAGAACGTACGCCGTCTGCGTGTCGCTGCTCAGCCGGTAACCGTCTCTGACGTACTCGGCGTTGAAAGCTTTTCGTATTTTTTCCGCAAGCTCTTTGTAATGCGAAACACCGTATCCGAGAACATTGCCTGCTTTTACAAGTAACCCGCAGGACAGGAAATAATATGCAGTTGCAATAAGTTCTTCGCTGGTTGAACCTTTGTAAGAACCTGCCGGAGCGTCAAGTCCGAGCCAGTCACCGAAATGAGGACTGTTTTTCCATAGGTAATTTTCTGATTTTCCCGTTATGTAGTCCACCCATTTTTTCATAGTCGGAAACATCTCGGCAAGTATTTCTTTATTTCCGTATGCAAGGTAAATCTCGTACGGGCATACCGTAGCCGCATCACCCCAGGCAGCCGAACCGAATTCGCCTCTTCCGTTTGTTCTGAAAACGTCCGGCACAACTCGGGGAATCATGCCGTCCTCTTTCTGTGCAAGCGATAGATCGTGCAGCCATTTGACAAAAAACTTTTCGGTATCGTAGTTAAGGCAAGCTGTACGACAGAAAACTTCGGCGTCACCTGTCCAGCCGAGCCTTTCGTCACGCTGCGGGCAGTCTGTCGGCACGTCAAGGAAGTTGCCTCTCTGCCCCCATATTACATTTTCGTAGAGCTTGTTCAGCTTTGCGTGTCCGCACTCAAACCAACCCGCTCTTTTCATATCCGAGTGAACAACTATCGCCGTAAAGTTATCTGCGTTTATTTTCTCAGGCCAGCCGTTTAACCTGATATATCTGAATCCGTAGAATGTGTAACGGGGTTTGTACGTCTGCCGTCCGTCTTTGAGGGTGTATTCAGCCCTTGCCTCGGCACTGCGGTAATTTTCCGTATAAAAATTGCCGTACTTGTCAAGCACCTCGGCATGTCCGATTGTTACTTTTGTTCCGGCGTTACCCGTAACCGTAAATTCAACGTATCCGGTCAAGTTCTGACCGAAATCAATAACTGTTTCTCCCTTGGGAGTAATCAGTATTTCCTTAGGTGAAATCCGTTCGGTTTCTTTTATGTATTCACCTTCTGCCGGAACGAGTTTGTCTTTTCCGTATTCAGTAACGATTATCTTTTCACCGTACTGCGGTACTATTCGGGCATCGGTTCTTTCTCCGTCGTAAATTCCGGAAAAGAGTACACCTGATTTTGCCGCCTCCCAGTCAGTGCCGGTAACTATCAGCGTTTCTGTGCCGTCTGTATACCTTACGGATATTGCCGCCGCAAGAGACGGAAATTCTGCGTATGCACCCTTATAGACGCCGACAATGCCCATTCTTGACGCATACCATCCGTCGCCAAGTCCTATTTCAATTACGTTCCCGGATGAAAGATACCCGCTTATATCGTATGTAAAGTACTGAAGTCGTTTTTCATATTCAGTCCAGCCGGGAGTCAGGACTGCGTCACCGACACGTTTTCCGTTTATTTCGGCAACGTAAACGCCGAGTGCCGTAATCTGAAGACAAGCACTTTCAAACGGCTTACTGATGACAAATTTTTTTCTGAAAACCGGGCAATTTTTGCCCGCCTCTTCTCCGAGACTTATAAACTGCGCTCTTTTTATGTATTCTTCCATAACATACCCTTTCTGGATGAACTGCATCCGTTTATGTAATTTTCGCCGGAAAAACAATCAGATAACCCATGTGCTGAAATAAGTATACGTTAAGGCTGAATTCCGTTACAAATGATAACAGAAAAAAGCAAACAGAATTTCAGTACGTTACACGGGCATTAACATTACATAGTCCGATAATGTATATTCTCGACACTGAACAAAATGATCAATGACGATACAGAGCAAAAGTGATTACTGAGAGCTCGATTGCGACTGCTTTTCAAGGAAGAAAGTCGCCTCTGTATCTGCTATTGAAAGAGCAACGGCAAGCGGGAACATTCCGAACGCTTTCCCCACGTTTCTTTCGTCCTCGCTTCCCGAAAATCCCATGTGATATCTGATTGCAAAAGCTTCTTCCCTTGTCAGCTTCATGTAACCCGAAATCATGTATACCGACTTTTCACCATGGCCGTAAGGAAGAGTATCTTCTATCTCGTACATCGGGACCTTCTGCCATATTCCCTGTGCGTCTTTTACATTTCTGTAACCGGTTTTGTAGATATTCACCTTGCACAGGTCGTGAAGCAGAGAGGTTATCGCAATTGTCTCTTCGGAATAGGAAAGTCCGAACAAATCTTTTACCTGCTGTCTTTCGAGGTAATCTTTAAGACACCTGTAAACATTGAGGCTGTGAATCAGAAGTCCGCCTTCGGTAGAAAGGTGATATTTGGTACTGGCAGGTGCAGTGAAAAAATCGCTGTTTTCCGAACAAAGAAATTCAAGCAGCTGTTCGGATCCCTCACGCTTGATATTGCTCGTATAGATTCTTTTGAATTCTTCGGCGTATTCTTTAAGTTCCATATGTAATCTCCAATAATTTTACTACTTTTATGGCTATTATATCACCTGCGGATTATTTTGACAATACTTTTTTTACAATAAGTACACTTTTGTTTGTTGAAAACACCCGAAACGTGTGATAAAATTGCCTTTGTGGATATGCTTCAGCTTTCCGTATTTACTTAAGGAAAACGCTGATGCAAAATGACCTGCTAATTCCCGAAAGGACATAAAGAAGGATATGAACAACATAGTTTTGATAGGAATGCCGGGTGTCGGCAAAAGCACAATAGGCGTTATACTTGCGAAAATTCTCGGATATTCCTTCGTTGACACGGATCTTGTCATACAGCAAAAAAGCGGTATGCTGCTGAAAGACATTATCGAAAATTACGGTACAGAAGGTTTTATCCGTACCGAAAATTCGGTTTGTTCCGGCATTGAAGCAAATAACAGCATTATTGCAACCGGAGGTAGTGTGGTATACGGCAGTGAGGCAATGAAACATCTGAAAAGCATCGCAACCGTTGTTTACCTTGAACAGGATTTTGCCGTCATTGAAAAAAGATTAAAGGATATAAAAAACCGCGGCGTCGTTCTGAAAGACGGTCAGACCCTGCACGATCTGTACGAGGAGCGTGCGCCTCTGTATAACAGATATGCCGACATAGTATGCAGTCTCAGTGATACGGGAATAGAAAAAAACGCTGAATCCGTAATTAAGGCGCTTGAAGATAAAGGAGTTATTTCCGGCTGACCGAAGCTTTTCGTAATTTGCGGGTTACGTCAATACCCCGGTTAAACAATCATAATGCACAGGAAAAACAATAACCTCTTGAAATTATTTTAAACCGCAAAAACAGGCTGTTGCCCCGCAACAGCCGTTTTTTAATATAGTTTGGTATGTTCTTCGTCGGAGCCGTCTATTTCCTCGTTTCTGACCGGCGGGAGTATTTCTTCATCTCCCGACTTACCGCCGAAAACCAAAACAAGCGTAATGACAACGCCGGCTATAACCAAAGCCGCCGCAACAATTGCACAGATTATAATTACTCTGCGTGAAAAATCCGGATCTTTCTTTTTCGGATTTTTCTTTTTTTCCGGCTTTTCAGCCTCTTCGGTTTCTGCCTCAGTTTTTACGATATTGTTTTCTTCCATCTTTACCCCTGATTTTTTGCACACTGTATTATTTTTAGTTATAATAACATATTTCAAGGGTTTTGTCCATTGTTTTTGGGATGCTTTTTACATTTAATTTACAAGTTCGTCGGCTTGACTGATTTTTCTTTTTCTTTTTGTGCAAAATCATTATCGGATTTTCCGTATTTGAGTTTGGAGTACATACCGGCAAGCAATATTGCAGAGACCAGCACCCCGAATGAAGCAAGGAATATTCCGCAGGAAACAACAAATCCGAGTCCGAAAAACAAAGAAATAAATGCGTTCACCGAAGAAAAAAGCAGAGACAGGGAAACCGGTTCCTTGAGGAAAGCAAACAGCAGTATCCCCAAAAGAATAATTGCTCCCCAAATTATAAATCCTTCTGCCATGAAAAAACCTCCCTACCGCAAAATAATAACGTGAGCGTAAAAAACCGTTAACATCGCCCTCTGTTATTATTAACGTTTTAAGGGAGGTTTTATTCAATTTTTTCAGACAATTCCGGTAAAACCGGGCAGATCGAAAATGTTGTTTATCCTGACATCGCCGTTGTCATAAACAAACACCTCGACCATCTGCGGCAGACTGCTTTCACCGTCAATATCGTCTCTGAAAAGCCCGTCGTTGCGGTAGATTTTATAAGAAACGATGAAATAGTAATCGTCATAATCCGCCGCGTCATGTTCTGGGTTGCTGTACCGGTATCTTATTATCTCTATGTCAAAAATTTTCTGCTTGGGAAACTTTTCGCTGTACCCTTCCGACTTTTCAAGATATTTTTCGGTAAACATGGCGTTGATCTTATCGATTTCCGCATTTCTAATAGCGTCCAGGTAATCGCATACCAATTTCAGTCCGTTGCCGCCGGACCCGAAAGCTTCTTCTGCCGAAATTTTCTGGAACGACGTTCCTCCGTCATCACTGTAATTGATTGAGAACGGAGAAAGCTCAAGATAATCTTCAAGTGTGAAAATATCGGTATCCCAGTCCGCAGGATAAAATTCAAGTTTGGTGTTCAGCCCGCTGTTTTCGCTTTCCAGCCAGTCGGAAGGTATATAACCTCCGGTACTTAGAAATTCACCGCCGGAAATAAATTTTATCGCCGCAAGTAACAGCAAAAGTCCGAGCAGTACCGCTGATCCGATTAGCGCTTTTTTCAGACGCCCCCTGCTTTCTGTATCTGCGGCAATTTCTCCGTTTTGCAGTACGGCTGCATCACCCACCAAAGCAATTTCGGACTGACAGGCAGTAGCGTCAGAATTCGATTCGGCGTCAGAATTTCCGATATTCCGGCAACACAAATTTACGTCAGACTTTCCATTTATGCCGGTCTTTGAAATTCCGGCAGCCGTATTATTATCACTTTCGGAATCTGCCGTAGGCATATCCTGCCCGACGGCACCATAAACTCCGGCATCGTCAAAAAAACCGGTTCTCTTTTTCTTTTCTTTCTTCATCTGTTTTCCTTTCCGGATGTTTATCGGACTTCTTACATTATTTTCGCAGAAGACATAATGTAAATTTTTCGTTTATTTTAAATCATTAAATGCGTAAAACAGCGATTTTTTATCGTATAGTGGCATTTACAAGCGGATTATAGCACATGCTGTCACCTCATTCAAGTACTATTTTTTTAAAATTGCTTGACAAACCGATTAAAAAATACTATAATAATTTAGGTTTTTTTGGAATTTGGTGAGATTTTCCTGATTCAACACAAATTCTGTCACCAAACTGTCCGCAAAACTATATTAAGAATGTTCCGGATTTACTTTCCGTAACACATGATATAATTTCAACGGAGATATGCTGATGAAAAAACTTATAAATAACAACAAACCTGCAAAAATAAATAATCTAAAAGAACTCATCGACTTCAATGCAGCCGACTACGGAGACAGACCTCTGTATTTTTACAAAAGAGGTAAGGATGTTCTTGAGTTTACATACAAGATGATGAAAGAAGCGGTGGAAAGCCTCGGCACTGCGTTTTACGAGCTGGGACTTAAGGGAAAAAACATCGCTGTAGTCGGAGACGCAGATCCGTATTACATGGTTACCTACTATGCTGCGGCAAACGGCGGAGGTGCAATTGTTCCGCTTGACAAAGAGCTTGACAATGACACCATAGCATCGTTTATGGATATTGCCGAAGTAAGCCTTATCGTATATACACCCTCATTCAACGAAAGAATGCCGGAAATAGCATCGAAAACAAAAGCTTCTTTCTTTGTTCCGATAGTTCCGGATACCGGTTTTATGCCTGATGACTCTTTCATCCCTCTCGATACCCTGCTTGAAAAAGGAAAAACCGCAATCGGAAACGGCAACAAGGACTTTATTTCTTTTGTGCCTGAGCGTGACTCGGTTGCTTCTATGATTTTTACGTCAGGTACAACAGGTACAAGCAAATGCGTTATGCTGTCACAGCACAATCTTGCTTCCTGCTGCAACGCCTGCGTTGACGCCACAAACTTTTTCCCGTACAACACTTTTGTGTCCGTACTTCCGATGAATCATTCTTATGAAGTATCGACCGGTCATCTTGCCCTTTCAAGGTACGGGGCCTGCACTTTCCTCAATGACAGTATCAAAAACGCACTTAAGAATTTCGCTTATTTCAAACCCACAAGCCTTTTGCTGGTGCCGCTGTTTGTCGAGACGATCCACAAGCGCATCTGGAAAGAAATTGACCGCAAAGGTATGAGGAAGAAAGTTAATTTTGCGATCAAGCTCAGTAACATGCTGAGAAAAATCGGTATAGACAAAAGACGTGTGTTTTTCAAAGACATACTTGCGGCGTTCGGCGGAAACCTCGAAACTATCATCTGCGGCGGTGCTCCTCTTTCAAAACAGCTGATAATCGATTTTGAAGCGTTCGGAATAGACATTTACGAAGGTTACGGAATTACCGAATGTTCTCCGCTTGTTTCTGTCAACCGTTTCGGAAAGAAAAAATACGGTTCGGTAGGAACAAAAGTCCTTGACTGCGATGTGAAAATAGACAAGTCCCCCGAAGAGGAGACAGGCGAAATAATCGTAAAGGGCGATAACGTCATGCTCGGATATTACAAAAACCCCGAAGCAAACAAGGAGGCGTTTACCGAAGACGGATGGTTCAGAACCGGCGACATTGGTTACATGGACAGCGACGGCTACATTTTCATCACCGGAAGAAAAAAGAACGTTATTATCCTTTCAAACGGCAAAAACGTTTTCCCGGAAGAACTTGAGGAACACCTTTCCCACAAACCCGTAATCGGTGAAAGCGTTGTTATCGGACGCAAGGACGAAAAATCCGGCGAGACTGTAATTACTGCGGTGATATATCCTAACCCCGAAGAAACTGAAGGTAAATCAGACGCCGAAATATATGATCTTGTAAAACAGGCAGTTGATGAAACAAACAAGTCTCTGCCGACATTCAAGCATATTCTCGGCTTCGAAATACGCAAAACCGAATTTGAAAAAACCACTACTAAAAAAATCAAGCGGTTCCTGATCAAGTAATAAATGCTTATACTGCGCCAACTGCCCAAAGTTTTTAACTTTTCAGCCCGGCTGATTGCGGTAATTTCGGTTGGCGGACATGGGCTTAAAATATAACAACTACCGGAGGAATTTATGTTCGAAAAATTGAAAGAAATAATGGTGAGCGAGCTGCAGCTTAAAGACAGCGACATAAAACTCGATTCAAGGCTGACTAAAGATCTCGGTATAAACTCTCTTGAACTTGCAGATCTTGCGATGGTTCTGGAAGAAAAATTCGATTTAGAGATAGCCGACAACGATATAAGAAAATTCTTAACCGTCGGAGACGTGGTAAACTATCTGGAAAAAAACGGCTCAAAAGACTGACTTTCGCTTCTCGATTACGTGCCTGCCTTAATCGGCAGGCATAACTAATATTATGACTTTACGACAATGTTCAACATTTTGTTTGGCGATAACTTCATTTTGCGTAACAGGTTTTAAATTGCTGAAAGGAAACTATTCCGTATGGTCTATTTTTACGCAGCAGTAATTTTTATCGCAGTTTTCATTCTACTTACGAAGTTACTTGACCGGATATTACAAAAAGGATATTGCGAAAACATTCTGTCAGATACATCAAATTACAACTCCGCACTTCCGGGAAGACTGGCGGGCGCGGTTCTCGGCAAGAAAAGCGTTTTCCGACTTCTCTCACTGCCTATCCCGGGACGTGACGGCGAGGAAATTCAGCTCGGTACCGTCATAGTCACGGGCAGCGGTATTTTTATTGTTTGCCTGCTGAACGGTAACGGGATTGTTGAAAATCCTGCTGACGGCAACTGGAAACACATTTCCGCCGGAAAAATCACGGAATTTGATAACCCGTTTTCAATGCAGCGTGACGCCAGGGCTTTGCTTGAATATTATATGGGAATTTCGGGTTACCAGAACGTCAAGGCTTATACGCTTGTTGTCTATACCGGAAACGGTCTCAGATTTTCCTATCAGAAACCGAGAGGTGTTATTGCTGCAAGTGAATTCCCCGAGAAGCTGAGGCAAATGAATAAGAAAGCCAGACTTTCACGAACAGAAATAAAAGGCGTTTGCAGAGTTTTATCTGAAATTTCAGCTTACTGATTCGCTTGTAATCTGAATTTCCACAATACCGGCCATTTTTTCATCAGGTATAATTTAATACTGACCAAGTTAGTTTTTACTGAAAACAAATTCGGAAATCTTGTGTTTTGTTTTATTTGATATGGCTTATTCAGAATACTGAAATATACGCATCCGACATTCTCCGATGCTTTACGGCTGTGCTGAATATTTCCGGCAATAAGAAAAAAAGGCTCTGTTATGCTATACAGACAGAGCCTTAAAAAAAGTTTTAATTAAAATTACTCGTTATGCTCGGAATCTTTTTTGATTATCCTCAAAATCTCCTTTGATAAACCGACCACTCACAAACTGTATTAATATTCGAGTTGCAGAAACAGAGCAAAACACAAACTTCGGTTATCTGTCCGGTCAAATCAAGTATTTAATTCTGTATAAAAAATATGGAATAGCCGGATATTTTGCAATAACCGATTACCTATTCTTTGCCGCTTATTCAATTGTATTCAGATTATGCAAAACTCCTTTTAATTCTGAAATATCTTTTGTTTTAAGTAATGACTGGTTCGCCCGATCCTTTTTGGTTATGTAAATTCCATTACTGATTTAACCCGCGCACATATCGAACACTCTTTGTTTCTTGCCGAGGCTTATGACAAATACGGATTGAAAAAACTTTCTTTCAGGAATATCCGATTTGAATATTTAATTCTGCTCTCTATGCGCTTCTTTAACAAACCGACATCGAGTTTTCTCATACAAAAGCCCTCTTAAGTTTTTAACCCTTATACAGTCATTTTCAGCAAACTCATTATAGCAAAAATGCTGTAAAAGTCAAGTAACGCCAAAACTCTTATACCCGTATAAGTTCACCATATAGTATATTTGCGAATTCAGTCATAATGCTTGCATTTTGCAGTAAAACTATGTATAATAAAGCATAGCGCAAAATAATCTTAATGCACAAAAATCCATGCACCGGATATCTCACATTGTTTGAGTCGGGAATCTCATTTTTCAAAACACAGTGCAATCGCCTGCCAAATCAATGGATGTGCAACTGATGACAGCGCTTTCATTCCTCCGGAAAACAGAAACTCCTGTTTACGGGGCGAGAGCAATAATCAAAGACTTTCACAGAGTCTTTTGATTTTTTCGCAAGCACCTGCAAATAATAACAATTTTCAGTTCCGTATTAAAAGATATTTTGCACCAGGCTATCCGGATATTAATTACCGCATTAATCTTTAAAGCGGTAAATTTCCGGTTTCTGAGAATAAAACAGGACTTGAATTTTCCACCGGAGAACTTAATCAACCGGTTTAATATAATCAAAAACACATATAAATTATTATAAAAAGCACAATTTTTATCATAACATTGATAATTTAAGACAAGAATCAACAAAAACGGAGATTAGAAATGGTTTCAGAAAATATAATTGCACTCGGAGCAAAAGCAGACCGGGAGCTTGTTGATACTTACAGAAAAATTGACGAAGTGGCTTTATACAATACCGAAAAAGTAATGAAAGCATTTAAAAACAACAAGGTTGCAGAATCTCATTTTGCCGCATCAACCGGATACGGATACGATGACGTCGGCAGGTCTGTCACCGAAAAAGTTTATGCCGAGGCGTTCGGAACAGAATCCGCTCTTGTACGTCAGTGTATAGTAAACGGTACCCACGCCCTTACGATAGGACTTTTCGGACTTCTCAGACCCGGGGACACCATGCTTTCCGTCACCGGAAAACCGTACGACACCCTCGAAGACGTCATAGGACTTTCGGGCAAGAAAAATCAGGGCTCGCTTGCCGATTTCGGCGTTAACTACAAGCAATGCGAAATAGGAGAAAATTTTTCCGATCTGCTAAATGACAAGGTAAAAGTTGTTTACATACAGCGTTCGAGAGGCTATGCGCAGCGTAAAGCTTTAAGTCCTGAAGAAATATCATCAATTACTGCTTTCGTCCGCTCACGCTCAAACGCCTTTGTCATGGTCGACAACTGCTACGGAGAATTCACCTGCAAGAAAGAGCCTGATGCAGATCTTATCGTCGGTTCCCTTATTAAAAATCCGGGAGGAGGAATTGCTTTGACCGGTGGTTACCTTGCCGGAACTGAAAAAGCTGTTGAGCTTGCCTCTTACCGTCTCACATCGCCCGGAGTCGGAGGCGAAGTCGGAGCAACTCTCGGTCAGACGCGCAATATGCTTCTCGGTTTCTGGCTTGCCCCTCATACCGTGGCTCAGGCTCTCAAAACCGCCGCATTTTCTGCATACGTTTTCTCAGAATGCGGTTTCGATGTCTCTCCTGCGTCCACCGATCCAAGATATGATCTTATTCAGACCGTGACGCTTCACGATCCGGAAAAACTGAAAGCTTTTATCCGCGCAATACAGTACAGCTCTCCTGTCGACTCCTTTGTAACACCTGAACCCTGGGACATGCCCGGTTATAATGATCAGGTTATAATGGCTGCCGGAACTTTTACAGGCGGATCGACAATTGAGCTTTCGGCGGACGCCCCTATGAGAGCACCGTACACAGCTTTTATGCAGGGAGCTCTTACCTTTGAAAGCGGAAAACTTTCTATTCTGAATGCGCTCAGCGCGGTTCTTGAAAACAAATAACATTCGCATAATCCAAAACAAGGTATACTATTCTCCGGAAAGTTTTAAGACCGGTTTTGGAAGAAATGCTATTTTCCGATTAGATTGTTACAATCAAAAAAGATATAACAAAAAGAAAAAACAACAATTTATATCGTTTTTCAATCGATTTATAACATTATCAGGTATTTTTATGAAAAAAATAGCGGTCATTGGTGGCGGAGCGGCTGGTCTTATGGCGGCCGGTACCGCTCACGAAAACGGAGCTGAGGTTACCGTTTTTGAAAAAAACAGCAAATTCGGTCGAAAAATAGCAATAACAGGAAAAGGACGTTGCAACCTGACTAACGATTGCAGCGTACCGGAGTTTATTGCATCTGTTGTAACCAACCCGAAATTCCTGTACAGCAGTATTTCAGCGTTTTCACCCTCCGACACAATACGATTTTTCGAAGAAAGAAAAGTCAAACTGAAAACCGAGCGCGGAGGAAGAGTTTTTCCTGAATCCGACAGAGCTTACGACATTGTGGACGCTCTCGGAGCTTATGCTTCGAGATGTCATGTGGTGCGTCAGGGGGTTACTTCTGTCGATAAAAATGAGTCAGGCGGTTTCACCGTCGCATGCGGAAGTGAAAAATATCTTTTCGACTCTGTTATTATCTGTACCGGCGGAGCCTCTTATCCTCTCACCGGTTCTACCGGAGACGGGTATACATTTGCTCAGTCTCTCGGACATACAGTTGTCCCGATCAGACCTTCTCTTGTACCAATCGAAACAAAAGAAGCACATAATTTGTCAGGTCTTACACTGAAAAATGTCAATTTTTCGCTATTTTCCGACAAAAAAACTATTTTCAGCAAATCAGGCGAACTGCTTTTTACTCACTTCGGAATAAGCGGCCCTCTGGTGCTTACTGCTACCGCGTATCTGAAAGGTAATATAAAAGGCATCTCAGCTGAAATTGATATGAAACCGGCTCTCGACACAGAAACTCTTCTTGCAAGAGTGCGCTCGGATTTTGAAAAATACAAAAACCGCAATTTAAACAACGCTCTATCCGATTTGCTTCCGATGAGAATGATCCCGGAAATAATCTCGGCATCAGGAATTTCCGAGTTCAGAAAAATAAATACTCTTACTGCACAGGAAATCTTAAGTATAGTAAAGGCGCTTAAACATTTTCCGGTTACACCGACCGCGCTGCGTCCGATAGACGAGGCGATTGTCACCGGAGGCGGTGTTTCCGTCAAAGAAATCAACCCGAAAACCATGGAATCCAAGCTGATAAAAGGGCTTTATTTTGCCGGGGAGGTCATCGACGTTGACGCTTTGACAGGCGGATTCAATTTGCAGATAGCTTTTTCAACGGGAAGGAGCGCCGGACTTGCGGCAAGCCAGCCGGAATAATTTTTCCCGGTTCACGATTTACGGAATATTATTTTTGAAAACTGCGTTTCAGAGAAAAATTCAGGTTACATATTCTTACTGTTATTACATTAAAGTTTTCAGCTTGGTTTTTCCTGAACGATTTCACATTTTTAAAAAATTTCGAGGAGTAGTTATGATAAAAATCGCTATTGACGGACCTTCCGGTTCAGGTAAGAGCACACTTGCCAAGTCCCTTTCAGCCAAACTCGGCTTCACGTATGTCGACACCGGAGCTCTTTACAGATCGATTGCACTTTACATGCTTGAAAACAAAATTGATCTGACTGACGCAGGCAAAATATCCGCCGCTCTTGCAGATATTTCTATTTCTCTCGATTATGCAGCAGACGGCACTCAACACGTATATGTCAACGGCACTGATGTAACTGCCAAGATCCGCTCCTCCGAAGTTTCAATGGCGGCGTCCAGAGTTTCGGCTTTTCCGGTTGTGCGTGATTTTTTACTTGACACCCAGAGAAATATCGCCAAAAAATCCAATGTTATAATGGACGGCAGAGATATAGGCACGGTAATTTTCCCCGATGCTGACGTAAAGATATTTCTCACCGCCGGAAACAACTCCCGTGCTGAAAGAAGATATGCGGAACTTATCGCAAAAGGCGAAAACGTGACTTTTGAAAAAGTGTTGACTGACATAACCAAAAGGGATCATGATGATTCTTCAAGAGCTGTTGCACCGGCCGTCGCCGCACCTGACGCAATTCTCATAGACAATTCGGATTTTACTCCGGAAATGACCTTTGCTAAAGCATTGGAAATCATCGAAAGTAAAATTCGGTTGAAATAAAAAATACGGTCTGTATATGGCATATCCCGCAAGAAACTCAGCCGGATGTGACTTAGTTTACTCTAATCGCAAATAATCCGATCGTGCTACCCACATCCGATAAATTAGTTTGCAAATACAGATAATCCCATTATCCATGAAAGGTTTTCATATGTCAAAATTTTCCTTGTTTGTAAAAAAGTTTTTAGGCGGTTTTGTAAAGAAGTTATACAGGATCCGCATTATCGGCGCTGAAAACGAACCCGAAAACGGTCCTTTTATAGTCTGTTCAAACCATATTTCAAACCACGACGTTGTTGTTCTGTTCGTTTCGATGAAATCCAGAATGCGTTTTTTAGCAAAAGCAGAGCTTTTCAAAATCCCTGTTTTAAACTGGATTGTAAAAGCATTCGGAGCTTACCCGATAAAGAGAGGCGGAGCTGACGTATCGGCTCTCAAAAACACTATTTCCATGCTCAAAGAAGGACAGGTTGTTTGTTATTTCCCTCAAGGTCACAGATTCCCCGGAGTAGATCCCTCCGAAACGCCTGTACAGCACGGCGTGGGACTTGTCGCAAGAAAATCAGAAGTTCCTGTCCTCCCGGTTCTTATTTCCACCAAAAACAACAAAGTGCGTATGTTCAGGAAAACAACGGTTACCATAGGAAAGCCGATTTATTTTTCAGAATTCGGTGAAATGGAAAACAACAAAAACGATTACGTTAAAATTTCAGGAGAAATTTTTGAAAGAATCTGCTCTCTGCAATCTTCTTTCCAACCACGTTTGACGAAACCCGCAACCGAAGAAAACAAAAAAGAGGACTGATACTTACGACTTTTTATGCCGTTTACCGTTTGCGTTACTTGTGTAAACTTAAAATTCGATTTTTTCTAAAAAATTTCATGTCTGAAACTCCCGAAATGCTGTACGCTGTTTTACAATTTCCAAGACGCAGGGAAAACAATAAGTTACAGATAACAGCAAACAGTCCTTAAACGAAGTTTACGTCAAAAATATAAGCTGCAAACAAAAATGAGCCGCACTCACGCTATGAATTTTCGAAAACAAAGTATAATTGTCGGAATTTTTAAAAAACTGTACATCAGAAGACAAATTTAAACTGTGTTACCGAATGACAAAAACAAATTTCAAATCAGTATTTAACGGCAAAAAATGAAATCTTACAGTGTCTTTCTTTGGCAGAATCTGATGCCGTACATTATCATTCTGTTGCAGGAGTATGTAACAAATCATATCGTTCTGTTGCAGTAGTATGTAACAAATCATATCGTTCTGTTGCAGAAGCCTGTAACAAACCATATCGTTCAGTCTGAAAATCACTGCGCCGAAGCGAGTTGTAGTTTTACGGAAATTGATCGTATAGACTTACATAAAAGCTAACTTAAAATCCATTAAATCAGGCAATTTTCAGAGTTTTAAAAGTTACCGTTCAGAACAACAAGTATCGAGTAGTTTTTCAGGCAATAGCCATAATTTTCTTAGTGCGGCATTTCAGACAAAATAATATCAAAAAATGTCCGCCCAACTGCTGAAAATGTATTTATTCTCTTGCCTACAGACTGCTCTTACAAGAAGCAAATTCAATCGCCGTATTATCAGATAAATGGCATAATATTGCAGTAAAATAAAAACTTTCGTTCAGTTAAGATATTGATTCCTCCGAAATGCATAAAACTATTCTGTAAAATCACAGGTAAACGCACCCCGTACCGCTGAAATACAAAGAAAATGCAGAGCGTGTCGCTTAATTATACCGATGAAAAGGACAAAAATATGAAAATAACAGTTGCCAAAGGTTCCGGTTTCTGCTTTGGAGTCAGAAGAGCATTCAGAATACTTGAAGACGAAATCCGGAAAAGCGGAAAAACATATAAAATCGTCACTCTCGGAAAGTTTGTACACAACCCGCAAATCGTCAAAGACCTTGAAGACCGGGGAGTTTCCTACGTCTCCGAAAGCCAGCTTCTTGCGGAGGCGGCTTCCGCAAGCGAAAATTCGCCGCTTACGGTAGTTTTACGTACTCACGGAGTAACAAAAGAGATAAAGGAAAAACTTGACCGCATGTCGGCTGAAAATCCTTACCTGCATGTTTCAGACTGTACCTGCCCATGTGTCTCGAAAATACACTCAATCGTCACCGAAGAAAGCCGGATTTCACCGGACGATACTCTTATCGTAATCATAGGTGACGAAAAACATCCGGAAGTCGTCGCCATAAAAAGTTACTGTTCTGCCGAATGCCGTGTTTATCCGGATCTGATGCATCTGAGAGAGCTTAAAACCGACAAAAAAAGAATTGTATGCGTTGCACAAACCACCCAAAAACTAACAGAGTGTAAATTATGTCAAAATTATTTGTTAAATAACTTTACAAACGTTAAAATATATGATACAATTTGCAAAGTTACGGAAGAACGTCAGACCGAAGTAGAAAAGCTTGCCGGTGAATCGGACACAATGATTATCATCGGCGGCAGGGAGAGCTCAAACACCAACAAGCTATTTGAAATTTCCAGTAGGATTCAGCCGAATACCTTCTTTGTTGAGCATATCAGTGAAATTCCTTTGGACGGCATACATCCGGACGCTAAATTGGGAATATCTGCGGGAGCATCCACTCCTGACAGCTTAATTGAGGAGGCTATAAAAGCTATGGAAAACATCGAAAACAAAGAAGATTTCGCAAAACTTCTTGCCGAAACCGAGATGAATTATCTCAAAACCGGTTCCGTTGTCAAAGGAACAATCGTATCCGTTGACGATCGGGAAGTTGTTGTCGACCTTAAATCAAACCTGACCGGTTTCATTCCGGTTGATGAATTTGCAGATGACGATGACGCAGTAAAAGTCGGTGACGAAATAAGCGTTGTCGTGGTGAAAAAGGACGACGAAAAAGGTACTGTTCAGCTTTCAAAGAGAAAAGCCGACAGCATTGCAAGCAAGTCAAAAGTTGAGGAAGCATATAAGAACGGAGAAGTGCTCGAAGGAAAGATCGTTGACGTTATTAAGAAAGATGACAGCGTAAAAGGTCTTATCGTAAGCGCTCTTCACACAAGATTTTTTGTGCCCGCTTCTCAGACCGGACTTTCAAAAAAGGATGACATATCTACTCTTCTCGGTACGGTATGCAAATTCAAAATAACCGAGACAGGAGCCGGCGGTAAACATCCCGTTGCTTCGATCGCCGTTGTTGAGAACGAAAAGAAACAGGCTGAAATAGATGAATTCTGGGCTTCGCTCACAGAGGGTAAGGTATTTGAGGGTACGGTCAAGTCAATGACTGACTACGGAGTGTTTGTAAATATCGGTCCTCTTGACGGAATGGTTCACAAATCCGAACTTTCCTGGAAACGTTTCCGTGTTCCCTCGGATATAGTTTCCGTCGGAGACAAGCTCACGGTTTACATCAAGGATCTTAATCCTGAAAAGAGAAGAATTTCTCTCGGCTGCAAAACCGAGGAAAACAACCCGTGGAACATTTTTGTTTCAACCCACAACGTCGGTGATGTTGTAAACGTAAAGATAGCCAATATAATGACTTACGGTGCTTTTGCCGAAATCATCCCGGGTGTGGACGGACTTATTCATATATCTCAGATCGCCAACAAGCGTCTCGGAAACCCTGCGGAAGTACTCCACACAGGTGATCAGGTTGATGCCAAGATCATCGATATCGATACTGACAAGAAAAAAGTTTCCCTCTCCATACGCGCTCTCCTTGAAGCAGATGTGGATACCGAGGATGCTGTGTCTGACGAAAGCGCTGAGTAAGAGTTTATTCACTTTAATTTATGTGATAAGCAAAATCTTACGGCAAAAATTCGGTTTTATTGCTTTAAACCGAAGAAGTCAAGCAAAGCCGTTTGTGGCGTAAGAGCACTTCTTATACCAAAATCAGTATACTTCTGAAACGCATTTACGTTAATGATTTGCGTTTCGGCATAATAAAAAACAAGGTCATTTTGATATGCACCACAGAAGTTGGACATTTTAAAGGTGCATATGATTACTGATGATCTTGTTTTTTATTTTATGAAATTGAAGAGGATTATTTGAGACCATTATTAACAACGTCAGCAATTCCCAATACCAATTCATAAAAGCTCCGCTTTGCCGAGGTTTTTTTCTGACCTGAAATTCTCCGTCAACAATTTCTCGGAATTTTGTTGTTGCCGCTCTAATGCTATTACACTTTACTTTTTCAAAGAATACAGTTAAGTAATCACAGTTATCATTTACTCAACAAAAACGACCTCTTCTGCATTTTCTTTGCTATCTGCTTCTATATGATTATTATGCGTTACAGTGTATTCGGTAACTCCGGTTACAGTTTCGCCGTCTATCTGAAGCGCAGTCGGTCTGTCAAACTCCACATGTACTTCCTTTCCGGTATACATTTGTGCAATATCCTTTCTTTCGGCATGACCTCCCTTGAATATCAGCGGAAACGCCAGCAATAATTTTAACCGGCTTTTTGAACTCACTACAACTGTTGTCAATGTCCCCTCTTTGTTCAGTCTGGCCTGCCTCGGAGCAATCATCATGCCGCCTCCATAATATCTGCCGTTCATCGTCGGAGCAAGCCAGACATTCTCATAAACCTTTTCTTTACCATCCACACAGACTCTTGCCGTCACCGGTTTGAAATCATACAAAAGACCTTTCAGAGCTATGGCGGTGTAATTTATCGGCTTTGATGATTTTGCTTTGATTCTATCGGCAATTTCACAGCAGTAACCGTCTATACCGTACCCTATTCCGTTAATAAATCTGTGCTCTCTGCCTTTGACCTTAACCAAAGGCAGATTTTCAATATATCGGTTAAGAAGAACAGGCAGCGAATGTACTTCTTTTTCAATATCTTTCATAAAGTCATTTCCGCACCCTGTCGGATAATAATAAATATTTTTCTGCGGCAGTTGCCCACCGAGAAAATTCACAAAACGGTTGAGTGTCCCATCGCCTCCGGCAATTACAATTTCATTTTTGTCGGCAATTATATCCGTAAGCTGCTGATCAGGCAGTTCAGTTAAGTTTTTAAAAATATATTCTTCGTCGTTTATTCTGGCTTTTTCGGCATTCTTTTTTCCGCTTCCGTTATCTGCCAGAGAATTGAAAAGGAAATATTTCATATCTATCTCTCAATCGAATGTCCGGATTTTTATTAATTCCGTTTTTTTACCTTATATTATATATATTTATTCAACATTTGTCAATAATATCATTAATTTACACTTATTTACCTTTTACCTTTTTAACCAATATGCGGACTTTACATAAAATAACAGCAGACACTGCTATTTTTGCTAAGCAAACCATTTTGTAACAAGGTTGGTTTTTCAGAATGTACGATAAAAAAATTGCTGTTATCGGCGGAGACAAAAGACAAAAATATTTAACGGATAAATTTACGGAAATGGGTTACAAAGCCGTTATTTTCGGAGCAAAGGACGCAGAGAACACCGCCGCAGATTTAAACGATGCTCTGACGGAAGCCTATGCCGCTGTACTCCCCTTCCCGGTTTCACCCGACGGAGTATTTCTGAACGCTTACTGTGAAGACTGTAACATACGTCTTTCTTTTTTGTTTTCGGAAATCAAACGCTGTAAAATTCAAAATGTTTTCGGCGGTTTAATTACCTCACCGATTAAAACCGAGGCGGAAAAATACGGTATAGAAATTTACGACTACGGTGAAAACGAGGAAGTAAAAATAAAGAATGCGTTATGTACTGCCGAAGGAGCTGTTGAAATTGCGCTTCGTGAGCTTCCTTTTACTCTTTCCGGGTGCAATTGCTGCATACTCGGATACGGTCGGATAGGAAGAATATTGGCAATAAGACTGCGTGATTTCGGTTGCAAAGTAACTGTTCTGGTAAGACGTCCGGAAAGCGCCGCCGCAGTTCAGTGCGACTCAATTGACTTCAGTTTTAACTTAGCCTCGGCGACGAACGGAGCGGATATTGTTTTCAACACTGTGCCGACCGTACTTCTGAAAGGGGACATTCTATCAAAAATCCGGAAAAAGTGTCTGATAATCGATCTTGCCTCAGCTCCCGGAGGGGTAGATTTCGCACAGGCGGAAACGCTCGGTCTGAAGGTTATATGGGCACGTTCACTGCCGGGAAAAACTGCTCCCCAAACCGCCGCAGAAATAATCGCCGACGCTGTGTCCGCCAGACTTGACAAACAGTAAAGGAAGGGAATACAACCATGAAAATCGGATATGCTCTTACCGGCTCTTTCTGCACTGTTGAACGTTCATTACAAGAGCTAAGGATGCTCGCAAAAGAAAATTCAGTCATACCGATTATAAGTGAAAATATAGCCAAAACCGACACAAGGTTCGGCAAAGCTTCTGATACCGTTGCGGCTTTGACGGAAATATGCGGACGCGCACCGATTTGCGGCATAGTTGAAGCCGAACCGCTCGGGCCTTCCGTACCGCTCGATGCGCTTATAATATGTCCCTGTACAGGCAACACTCTTGCAAAGCTTGCCAACGGAATTACGGATTCTACCGTAACGATGGCTGCAAAAGCACATTTACGCTGTGACAGACCTCTCATTATAGCAATATCGACAAACGACGCTTTGTCTCAGAATCTGCACAATATCGCCACGCTTATGCAACGCAAAAGCGTATATTTCGTGCCATTCCGACAGGACAGCCCGCTTTCAAAGCCACATTCTCTTATAAGTGATTTCAGTCTGCTTCCGGCTACTCTTGAAAATGCAATGAGTTCACGACAGTTACAGCCGCTACTCGTTTAATCATTTTTCAGCTTTCTCATGGCATTAACGAATTGTAAAACTGATTGCCATAAAAAAACAAGGTCATTTAATCTGACCTTGTTGTTTTATTATAAGAAATATAAAGGTTAAATAAACGTAATATAGACTTATTAGAATGTTTTCCGGTTGAAATAAATATTTTTTGTCACAAAAAAAGGATATTAACATATAAATACAGAAGATACTTTCTGAGCAAAGGTAAGCTGATTTTTATGCTGATAATAATTGTTTAAAGGCGTTATATCCGAGTGCAAGATATGCCAGCGCAATCGGTTCACCTTCTCTTTCGGTACATACCACACTGTATCCGCCTCCGGGTATAACAAGCATTGCGGGCTTGATTTCTTTGCTGTCGCTTATATATTCGAAAAGTTTTGCCCCTGTTTTTTTAGCAAGGTTTCTCTGAAAATCATTTTTTACTCCTCCTTTTTTTACATTCTACCATAACGCTCAATTTTTTTTCAATACGGTAGCCAAAAGTATTGACAAACCTTTTTTTTCTGATATAATGTTACTTACTGTCCGCTGAAAATCATATACTTTCGTTATGCCGGAGTTTCGGCGATGGCGTATTTTAAAACTGACAGCAAAATAAACATCGGAAAACATTTTCCGGCTTTTGTTTTATTTTTACGGACACCAACACATTTTTTCCCGAAAGGTCGTGTTTGTTTGCAGAAAACCAAAAATCCGGATTTTACCGAAGGACCGCTTTTCGTAAGAATTTTCATGTTTGCGATCCCTCTTATTCTAACCGGAATACTTCAGTTGCTTTACAATGCCGCAGATAATATAGTTGTCGGAAAATTTTCCGGAGATCCCAATGCTCTTGCCGCTGTCGGATGCACCGGAAGTCTCAATAACCTTATTGTAACGTTTCTGATTTCTTTTTCAGTCGGAAGCTCAGTGGTTATTGCACAGAATTTCGGCGCAAAGAAAGAGGACGCGGTCTCCAAAGCCGTACATACCTCTATCTCGATCGCTCTTATCGGAGGAATCGTCATTTCTGTTCTCGGTTTTTTTCTGTGCGAGCGTGTCCTGATAATGATGGGGACTAATCCCGAATTACTTCCGAAAGCAAAGCTTTATACACAGATAATCTGTATCGGAATTCCTGCCAGTGCTGTTTACAATTTCGGCGCTACGGTATTCCGGGCGATCGGCGATTCAAAAACACCTTTGATTATCCTTGCCTGTACCGGCATTGTCAATGTGGTTTTCAATCTCATCTTTGTTATTGTTTTTAATCTATCTGTCGCCGGTGTTGCCATAGCTACTATAATCTCGCAGTATCTTTCCGCTTTTGTGGTGATTTTCCTCCTTTACAGAAGTAATGAATGTTATTGTTTCCGTTTCAGAAAACTCGGATTTTCCGTGTCTATTCTTGAAAAAATGCTGATTATCGGTATTCCTGCGGGTATTCAGGGAATTCTCTTCTCTATATCAAACGTTATCATACAGAGCGGAGTAAACACATTTCCGATCGAAGTTATTTCCGGAAACACAATCGGTGCGACAATCGAAGGTTTTACATACATTTCAATGAACAGCTTCAGCCACGCAACCATCACTTTTGCCGGTCAGAATTTCGGTGCATTCAAATTTGACAGAGTAAAAAAAGTTCTTTTTTACGCTCTTCTTCAGGTCACCGCCGTCGGTATTTTCGTTGGTTACATGGAAATTCTTTTCGCCAGACCTCTTTCGGCACTGTTCGTCGATACAACTCAGCAAAACATACCGCTTGTAATCGACGCTGCCGCCGTCAGAATAAAAGTAATCCTCGGAACATATTTTCTCTGCGGCGTTATGGAGGTGCTTGCCGGTTATCTGCGTGCGCTCGGACGCTCCTTTACCACGATGATATGTTCCCTTACCGGTGCGTGCCTGCTAAGAATTGTATGGGTCAAATTCATCTTCGTCCTTCCTGCCTTCAATTCTCAGACCGGACTTTATATTTCATATCCCATAACATGGCTTTTCACATGTTTGCTTCTCGCAGCTTTTGCTTTATTCACCTCAATAAAACTGTTCAGGCGTGCTAAAAAACTCAATATTCCAGAGGTTTGATATGAATTACATTAAACTATGGCAGGATATTTCCCGTACCGCAGAAGACGATTATTATTCTCTTCCAAAAGACAGGCAAACACTTTTCAATATTAAAAGCATAGCCGATTCGGTAAGCGGCGACGGACTTAAATCGTATTATCTGAGCTACGCGGGCGCTTTTGCGGAAGACGCCGCAAATCAGCTTTATGATATCGGTCTTGACCTTGTTGCGGCAGTTATAGAGAATGCAAATTCTCTTTTTCCGGAAGGAACTCCGCCCGAAGACGACATTGAAAGAAAAGAAATTATAGATGAATGGGACGGCGACTACGACTACCTTTATGACGACTGGAATGAAACTATACTTCAAAACATGCCCGAGCTGGAAGCTGAAATTGACTCGCTTTTTGAAAAAATTTCAAATGAATGAACTTTCGCTCAGTGCTGAAATCAGCTATTAAATCGGGTTAAAGTCAAAGTGTATGGATTAAATTTTCAAACGATTATCCTTACTTAATATTAAAAGATCTGATTGAGTTTGAAAATAAAAGCCGATTATAAATAAACTTTATTCGGAAATTCCCCGCCATCCACAAAAGATGGCGGGGAATTTTATCTGCACCGAGTAAAAGCTCAAAAATTCAGTGAGTCTGAGACTGTTTGGTTCGGATATATCCAATCATAGTCGGTTTTTTACTGTTTTAATGTAATCTATCGCATTGAATACTGACTTACGGGATTAATTTGTGACTTAATGTTATTTCTTCTGAGCTTTGCCGTCTATCTCTTCCTTTGCTTCTCTGCCCTCTCTCAAAAGTCTCACAAGCTCCGTCTTGTCTCCGTTTCTTATAGCATCTCTGTATTCGGTCAGTTTTTCTATTATGCAGTCAAGTTCAGACAACACATTTTCAGAGTTTTCAAGAAAAAGCTCGCTCCACATCTGTTCAGAAAGCCAGGCAACACGAGTAAGATCCTTATATGAACCTGCCGAAAAGCCTTTGTGTATTTTTGCCGTCGGACTTTTCACATAAGCATTTGAAACAATATGCGCAAGCTGGGAAGTAAATGCTATTATTTCATCATGTTTTCCGGCATCCGTTACCGAAACGCTACCGATTTGCAAAGGAGACAGTATTTCCTTTATGTTGCTCAGCAGTTCTATGTCATCGAATCTGTCGGGAACCACAACCATCGGCGCACCTTTGAAAAGTTCTGCGCTTGAATATTTGTATCCGGAAAGATGCTTTCCTGCCATCGGGTGCCCACCCGCAAACACAAAACCGTGCTTCGATGCGAGCTCAAACCCAACGCTGCATATTTCGCTTTTGACGCCGCATAAATCCATAACCAGCTTATTTTTACCGAAATATTCCGCATTGTTTTTAAGGTAATTTATTGTCAGCGAAGGATAAAGCGCAATGAAAACGACATCACATACGGCAAGCTTTTCCTTAGTCAGTTTGCCGCTGACCGTACCCTCAAGCTCGGCATATCCCTGTACGACGTCGTCTTTATCGTAGCCGTAAACCGTCACGCCGCTGTACTTTCTGTACGCCTTGGCGACAGATCCTCCGATAAGCCCGAGTCCCACAACTCCGACTGTTTTGATTTTTCCAACGTCAAGGTTATTCATTTCAAAGCCTCTTTCACTTTTCTCATTTTTTCTGCTATTTTGTCAAACTGCTCCGGTGTAACCGACTGCGCACCGTCACAAAGAGCGCAAGACGGGTTATTGTGCACCTCAATCATTACGCCGCTTGCTCCGCATGCTACTGCAGCCACAGCCATAGGTTCGACCAACCTTGAAATTCCGGTTGCGTGACTTGGATCCACTATTACCGGCAGATGAGTGAGTTCTTTGAGCACCGGAACCGCTGAAAGATCAAGGACATTGCGGGTGTAACTGTCAAAACTTCTGATTCCGCGCTCGCAAAGAATTATATTATTGTTTCCGCCTGCCATTATATATTCTGCACTCATCAGTAGTTCTTTAAGAGTCGCCGCCATCCCTCTTTTCAGCAGAATCGGCTTTCCGCATCTGCCCAGCTCTTTAAGCAGTTCGAAATTCTGCATATTCCTTGCCCCGACCTGTAATATATCGACTTCTGAAAACAGATCGATGTGATTTACATTCATTATTTCTGTAACAACCGGAAGTCCCGTCGCTTTTTTGGCTTCAAGAAGTATCCGTATTCCTTCCCCTTTCAGTCCCTGGAAATCGTACGGAGATGTTCTCGGTTTGAACGCTCCGCCTCTCAGCACGGTTGCTCCGGAATTTTTGACTTTCCTTGCTATTTCAGTCAGCTGTTCCTCGCTTTCTATCGAGCACGGACCTGCTATTACAGTAAGCGCATCACCGCCTATTTCGGTATTACCTATCTTTATCACCGTGTCGTCCGGATGAAATTTCCGGTTTGCGCTTTTAAACGGTTCGGTTATTCTTTTTACACTTTCCACCATTTCAAGACTTTCAAGAAGCTCGGCATCAACCTTGTCTGTATCCCCTATAAGCCCTATTACCGTCTGGTATTTTCCCTTTGAAACATGTACGTCAAGATTCTGCCCTTCGAGCCATTGTTTCAGACTCTCTATCTGCCTGTCAGTTACTCCCGGTTTAAGTACCGCTATCATATTTTATCCTCCGTAAATAAAAAATCCCACAGTGTTTTTTCACTGCGGGACTGATTTTTTTATATCAGGTCATAGCAAAAAGCACCATTACTTATTCTTATTTTAAGTAATAGCGGTAATAATATTCAGTTGCAAATCTAAGTGTAATCATATCAGTGCTCCCGAATCCTTTTTACTCTTTTAATATACCACTGTCAGTCGGTTTTGTCAAGTATTTTTTTCAATTCTTCTTCTGCGACCGCCAAATTCCTCAGGTGAAATTTCTCCGGCGCTCTCTATGTATCTTTTTGCCTGAGTTGAAAAGAGCTCGTAATATTTTCCCTTAGCCGCCATCAGCTCTTTATGTGTTCCGCTTTCTATCAATTGTCCGTATTCAAGCACAAGTATCTTGTCGGCAGTAGTAGCGCTTGAAAGTCTGTGGGATACGAAAATCGATGTTTTGTCCTTTCTCAGGCTGTCGAATCTGTTGAAAATCTCCTGTTCCGCCATCGGGTCAAGCGAGGCTGTCGGCTCGTCAAGTATCAATACGTCCGATGCTGAATAAAATGCACGGGCTATCGAGAGCTTCTGCCACTGTCCTATTGAAAGCTCTATTCCGTTTTCCTCAAATATCCGCATAAGCGGAGTATCATATCCGTCCGAGAATTTTTCTATAAAGCTGTCGGCGTCACTTGCATGCGCAGCATTTTTTATTTCTTCGTCCTTCATTTCTTTCAGTATGTCTCCGAAAGCAATATTTTCCTTTGCAGTTACGGCATACTTTCCGAAATCCTGGAATATTATCCCGAACATTCTGTACAGCGACTGCACATCATATTCCCTTATATCCCTGCCGTCAAGAAGTATTTTTCCTTTGGTCGGATCGTAAAGTCTGGTCAGCAGTTTTATCAGCGTTGTTTTTCCGGCTCCGTTAAGCCCGACAAGAACTACTGTTTCACCTGGTTCTATACGGAACGAAACGTCTTTTATTACTTCTCTTTCGGTTCCGGGATAGCTGAATGAAACGTCCTGAAATTCTATAACATGTCCCACTCCTCTTTCAACTTTTACCGGCTCGGGAAGTATGGACGTTATGGCGGTTTTGCTCTTCATAAAGACAATCATATTGTCAATAAAAAGTGTTCCCTCGTAAATGGTTGCAGTGGTTGTAATCAGTGTTGCCACTCCGCTGGATATATGGTTCAGAGCTGATACATAGAGCGAATAATTTCCTATCTGCTCGTTGCCGTTACATACCTGAAGAGCTATGTATACGTAAAGCGCACACTTGGCTGCCGCATTGATAAGAGTAAGTATAATATGCCAGATGCCCTCTGTAATGTAAAGTTTTCTCAGTCCCCTGTAATACTTTTTGAACGTCTGGTTATACCTGTCTATAAAAATGTCGGTAAGCGAAAACATCTTCACTTCCTTTACCATGTCTTTGTTGGTAAGGATTCCGGAATAGTAATTCATAACCCGGCGCTCTTTTGATTTTCTGCGGACATAGTTTACATTCTTTTTTCTGTAAATGAAGTTTATTATCGCAGAAGGAACCGCAAGCACAACCATAATCAGAGGAGCAACGGAGCTTACCGCTATAAGAACAACGATAAACGACACCATACTTATAATTGTACTGAAAATATTGAACGTTGCATCAAGGATCTGTATCGGGCGTGTTCCCGCTTCACGGTTGGCATTTTCCAGTTTTTCATAAAACTCAGCCGTATCAAAGCTTGCCATATCAATCTCTTTGGTCTTGTGCATGATTTTGAGTTTGATGTGGTTTACCACAAGCTCACCGTATATCCTTTTCAGAACGGTGTTTATATTGTTCACCAGACTTTGCAGAAATGTAAAACCGAACTGAAGGACCAGCCAGAAAACTATAGCACGGCAGGCTTCGTTTTCCAGCATAACGTTTATCTGTTCGCTCACCGTCAGACTTCCGTCTATAACGGAAAAAGACCGCATCAGCGCATTAAGTATATTTGCCGTAATGGTGGCACCCAGAACCGGCATTACGCCGTTGAATACTGACATGAAAATCATCACAAGAAGTATCCACGGTCCTGTCTGCCATACAAGACCGAATATGTAAAACAGCCTGTGGAAAAATTCAGACAGAAGCTTTTTCAGAAAACCCGGAACCTCTTTTATGTTTTTTGGCTTTTCGGGTTCTGCATAATTAGGTTTTGGTCCGCCCCAACCGAATCCCGGTCCCATTTACATGCCTCCTGTGTGTTATGATTTATTTCGTTTACATTTTCAGTTGAACCGATTTTTAATACTGTATCATCATTTGTTTCAGATCAGCGCCAAATGAATTGAAAATTCAAACATTAATCTGTGCTGAAAACCCTGAAGCTTCGCACCGGTAACGCAAACTCAGTCAATTTCTGTTGTCCTGTAAAGCTGACAATTTATATTTATAAAGGGCAACAAACTCATTCTTGCTTTCCGGAAAAATTTAAATCCCGACATTGAAAATCGGCTCAAAAACCGTTATATCGCACCCGTAACACGGATATCAGATATTCCTGTTTGAAAAATGCAATATTCTCAAACATAAATCAAGATAATCTTGTCAGATTGCCGCTGAATAAAACACATATGATTTTCAGTAACCCAAGCCTGCGATTACTTCAGCCGCAAACAATTCAAGCTCTTCGGGAAGCATGGATATTATCCCGCGCCTCTTTTCACAAAGTTTTGAAGCTTCCGCATGAAGCCATACTCCGAGCACTGCCGATTCTTCTGCACTGTAATTCTGTGCGAAAAAACCAGCTGTCATACCTGCCAGTACGTCTCCGCTTCCGCCTTTTGACAGTCCTCTGCTTGCCTGACTTGTATATAATTTACCTTCCGGCGTCGCTATATAAGTCACATAGTCTTTAAGAACCGTCACCGTGCCGTATTTTGCAGAGAAATCAAGCGCACATCTTTCCGGCTCTGATTTTATCTTTGACATTTCAACTCCGCTAAGCCGGCAGAACTCGCCCGGATGGGGAGTGATTATACTACCTGCAAGCCTTTGTTTCATTTCAGTACTTAATGAAATGATATTTAACGCATCGGCATCGAGCACTTTCGGTTTATCATATGAGAGGACCAAGTCTACCGCCGCTGCACTCCCGGCTTCCTGACCGAGTCCGCAACCGATAAGGTATGCGGTACAGTTTCTCTTTTCGGAAATGATACGTCTGAGCTCAGCTTTATTTTCGATTACCTCAAACGTGCACCCCGGATGCCTTGATGCTACCGTGTTCACTACTGCTTCTTCGGCAATCAGTCTGACTATCCCGCAGCCGGTTCTCATAGCACCGCCGATACACAGAGCCGCCGCTCCTCTGAAATTTCTGCTGCCCGCAATAACGTTAAGGGTACCGTTTGAGCCTTTATTTGCGTTTTCAGGGAGCTTCCTTAGTATTTGACCGATAAATTCGCTGTTTATCAACTTTGAATCAAAGTGATTATCAAGCATATTAACTCCTAAAATTCACTTTTCTGCTCCCGCAGGAAAAGTTCTGTAAATACTTTCGACGCATCCTTCTTTTCGTGTATAACTGCGTTGACCGCACTGCATATCGGAAGCTCAACGCCGTATTTGTCTCCGAGATAAAGCACCGACTTTACGGTTTCAACACCCTCTGCAAGTTTTTCGTATTTCTCACCTTTTATGAACGCCTCGCCGTATTTTCTGTTATGCGAGTGTTCCGAAAAGAGTGTTGCCTCGTAATCTCCGATATGACAAAGGCCGAAAATACTTCTTTCGTCGCCACCCATTGCTTTGGTAAGTCTGGCAATTTCTCTCGGCCCCCTCGCCATAAGCGCCCCTTTAAGTGAAGAATAGCCCATTCCGTCAAGCATTCCGGCAGCAATTCCCATTACGTTTTTGCTCGCCGCTCCTATTTCACAGCCTATCATATCACGGCTGTAATAGAATCTGATAAGCTGTGAACCGAAATCGCTGCACAGCCTTCGGGCATACTGCTGATCTTCGCTGCATATAAGCATACAGTTAGGTATACCCCTGATAAAATCCTCAACATGTCCCGGGCCTACCCACACCGCACACTGCGTATGATTTCCCAGAATTTCAGCTGTCGCTTCGCTCAGTCGCTTGCCGCCTTCTTTGATTATTCCTTTCATGCAGAGAATCACTTCTCTGTTTTTCATTGATACTCCGCAATCCTTTATACTCTTTGCAAGCTGCGGGTAATTCTGTGTACCTATCGAAATCACCGTTCTGTCAGCAGTTTCAACGGCTTCTTTCAGATTATCTGTAAAAGTTATCTCAGGAGACAGCGTAAGATATTCGTTTTTTAAAGTTGCTTTCAGATTCTGATACGTACGGCTGTCGCTTCTTCCGTAAATCTTCACCTCATTGCCTATACTGTAGAGATACCAGGCAAGAAATGCACCCCATCTGCCGCAACCGATTACAGTTATTTTCAATTTATATTCTCCTTTTCACTGCCATTAAATACTATTATAACAAACAAGGTATATGATGTCAATAGTTTAAAGTCAATTCTGTGTCCGCATACCGTCGTTTTGATTTGCTTTTTGTATAGTTTATACAAAAAATGCGTAAATTTTGATAAAATAAGCTATTTTTTTGTAAAAGTATTGATTTTTTAAAAATACGGTGGTATAATAAGGCTGAGAAGCGCAGTAGCGCATCAAATCAAGTTCAGAAAGGATAATACAAATGACAAAGACTACATTAATTGAAGCCGTTGCAACAAAGTCAAATCTCAAAAAATCCGATGCCGAAAAAGCTGTTAACGCTATTATAGATGTTATCACTGCTGCTCTTGTTGAAGGCGACAAGGTTCAGGTAACCGGATTCGGTACTTTCGAAGTAAAAAACAACGCAGCCCGCACCGGAGTAAATCCCCAGACAGGCGAAAAGATTTCCATAAAAGCCAGCAAAGCTGCTAAATTTTCTGCAGGAAAAACTCTGCGCGATGCAGTTAATGCCTGATTGTATGTAATTTCGAAGGTCGGTTTTTGCCGACCTTCTTTTTCTGATTTTCAAGTTACGGAGTTTATAAATATCATGAGACTCGACAAATATCTTAAAGTATCAAGACTTATCAAGCGCCGCACAGTAGCCAACGACGCCTGTGACGCTCAGCACATTTCCGTAAACGGTAAAACCGCAAAAGCTTCATATGATGTAAAAATCGGCGACATTATTGAAATTACTTTCGGACAAAGAACTCTCAAAGTCAAAGTAACTGATGTAAAAGAGCATGCATTGAAATCAGATGCCTCTTCTCTTTATGAGGTTTTAGACCAGACATCCTCAAATTAAATAAGCAGGTATATTTCGGGCGGTTCTGTCATAATATTGTTTATCTGACTGACTCTTAAAAAACGGAAGGATACAATTATGGCAGAAACGGAAAAATTACTGAAATTACAGACAGACGACAGATATATTCAGCTTGTTAACAGGGAAAACTTAACGGTAACCGGAGTTTGCGATGTCATCAGCTTCGACGAACAGTGTATCGTTCTTTCCACAAAAGACGGCATTCTTTCTGTCGACGGCAACGGAATGCACATAGTAAGCCTGTCTGTCGACGTGGGAAAAGTGGAAATCCAGGGAAAAATCTGCGGACTTATATTCCCTGAAAATTCCGGAAAACCGTCACCCTTTTTCCGAAGGAAACAAAAGTAATGCCCGGTGCTGCACAGCAAGGGCTTTTGCTTGTTGCATACTCTTTTATCGTCGGACTTTTTCTTGCAGTATCCTGCGTTTTACTCAAACTTATAACAATTTTACTTTTTCCCGGAAAAGAAAACAATCCGGCAAAAAACCTCACCTTGCTTCCCGGAACCCCAAAAGAAGTCAACCATGTTCTTTTTCCGTCTGAAAGAAAATTTTCGGCAAGAGATTTTACTCTCGTGATAACCGATCTGATTTTTGCAGTCTTTGCCGCACTGACAGTTATAATAATGCTTTATCATCTGAATTTCGGTGAAATCAGATTGTTTTCGCTTCTCTCGGCTTTGGGCGGTTTTTTGGCTGGGCATTTCCTGTTATGCAGATTTTTTCTCAAACCTTTAAGAAAATTAATCTGTTTTGTATTTTCGGAAATTTACAGAATTATAAGAATTCTGCTGAAACCTATTATCGGAATTTTCAGGTTAACTTTAAAGCCGGTAATCTCACAAATCAGCAAAAAAACAAAAAAGAAACGAACATTAAAAGTCCTGAATGCAATGATTGCTTCGGAACTTTCCGGATCCGGAAAAAGGAAGTATTCTCAAAATGAAAACAGTGGACGTATCAACAATAACGGAAACAGTAAAAAAACTGCTCATAAACGCAAACATATTCCTGCCGAAAGACACGGCGTGCGCAATAAAACAAGCGTCTGAATCTGAAAGTTGCCCCGTCGCCGCCGCTGCACTTGACACGGCTGTCAGAAATCTGAGAGCTGCCGAAAAGAATCTGATGCCGATATGCCAGGATACCGGCATGGCTGTCATCTTCTGCGATGTCGGTTCGGAAGTCAGCATCTCAAGCGGCAATTTTGAAGATGCCGTAAACCAAGGTGTAAGAGAGGCATACCGTGACGGATATTTCAGATGCTCGGTAGTTGACGATCCGCTTTTTTCGAGGAAAAACACCACCGACAACACCCCTGCTGTCATTTACACCAGAATTGTACCGGGTGACAAAATACATATTATTGTGGAACCCAAGGGATTCGGATCAGAAAACATGAGCGCAATTAAAATGTTCAATCCTTCGGCAACCAAAGACGATATCATCGGGTTTATCTGTGATACCGTAAAAAACGCAAAAGGAAACCCATGTCCGCCGGTTGTTATCGGCGTCGGAATCGGAGGAACCTTTGACTATGCGGCAGTGCTCGCAAAAAAAGCCCTGACACGCAATATTTCAGAAAGAAACTCAAATCCCCTTTACGCTCAGCTTGAAAATGAAATTCTGGAAGCAGTCAACCTTACAGGCGTGGGCGCACAAGGCTTTGGCGGTGATATAACAGCTCTCGGAGTAAATATCGAATATTTTCCCACGCATATTGCAGGACTTCCCTGCGCAGTCAACATTAACTGTCATGTTGCCAGACATGCGGAAGAAACAATTTGAATAATATTATTATCCCGTAAAATAATCCGGTCTTTGCTACTTTGGCAAAGACCGCTTTTTTTATGTACAAAAGTTCAAATTCATAATTTAAAAGCTCAAATTCATAATTTAGTTGTTGATTTTTCATTTTTTTGATGATATAATTATCTGAGTTTGAATTCACAAATTACGGAAACGGAAGTAAATTATGGACTCGGAAATACAAATAAAAGAAAACAAAATGGGAACTATGCACCTCCCGCCTCTTCTCTTTTCAATTTCAATACCGATCGTTATATCGATGCTGGTTCAGGCGCTTTATAACATTGTAGACTCGATATATGTGGCACAGTACAATAACATTGAAGGAACAGGTGCTTTGACAATAGCTTTTCCGGTGCAGAACCTGATGATCGCTTTGTCGGTAGGTCTCGCCGTCGGAACAAACGCACTTCTTTCAAGATCACTCGGTCAGAAAAATTTCGATAAGGCGGATCTTGTCGCCGGACAGGGCTTTTTCCTTAACCTTTGCGGTTATCTTATCTTCCTTTTTCTCGGAATTTTCGTAACAAAATCTTATGTGATCTCTCAGACAGGAAGTGAAGGCTTGCTGTTTCAGTACAGCGTCGATTATATTTCGATAATCTGTATTTGTTCGATAGGAGTATTCGTTCAGGTTGTTTGCGAAAGACTTTTGCAGGCAACGGGAAAATCAATGCTGAGCATGCTTGTTCAGGGGAGCGGTGCAATTATCAACATCGTTCTTGACCCGATTCTGATATTCGGTTGGTTCGGTCTCCCGGAAATGGGAGTTGCCGGAGCGGCAATTGCTACCGTAATCGGACAGTGTGTGGCTGCAGCGATAGGAATTTTTCTCAACGTAAAATTCAATAAGGATATACGGATAAAGCTGAAGAACCTGATTCCCCGGAAGGATGTAATTGTAGAAATGCTCGCTATCGGAATTCCGTCGGTTCTTATGCAGGCGGTTGGTTCCATTATGACCTTCTGCATGAACATAATTCTTATTTCTTTCAGCAATGAGGCTCTCAACGTTTTCGGAGTTTATTTCAAACTTCAGAGCTTTGTGTTCATGCCGGTCTTCGGACTTAACAACGGCATTATTCCCATCATTTCCTACAACTACGGCGCCGGTTACAAAGACCGGGTAAAACACGCTGTGCGTCTCGGAATTATTACAGCCACCGCTTATATGCTGCTCGGACTGCTCGTATTCCAGCTTTTCCCCAATGTCTTGCTCGGATTTTTCAATGCTTCGGAATATATGGTTGAAATAGGCAACACCGCACTCAGAATAATCAGTACCAGCTTCATTTTTGCCGGGGTTGCAGTTATTTCTTCGGCGGTTTGTCAGGCTCTCGGCAAGAGTATTTACAGCCTTATCGTAAGTGTCGGCAGACAGCTGGTTGTTCTGATTCCTGTGGCATTTCTCCTTTCTCTTGCCGGAAATCTTAAGCTCGTCTGGGTTGCCTTCCCGATTGCCGAGGTCGTAAGCTTTACTCTTTCAGTATTCTTCCTTGTTCGCAGTATAGAAAAAGCTTTCGGCAAACATCACCGGGAAGTGAATTGATGTTCGATTCTGACTGATCTCTACGGCATCAGAATACGATACCTTTTCAGCACAGGAAAGACATTGTTTTTCAGTCACAGTACTTTTGTACACACAAATACCAATAATTCAAACTTTAAAGTCAGGCTTTCTGATAAAAAAAGACCGACTTGACTTAAAACTCAAAACATAGCAGTCATAATACAGAATTCAAAACCGGATTTCTGCCTGTCGGCTACGCTTTAAAAAGGAACTGAGTCAAACTGAAATTTTTTCATTTTCTTAGTGTCAATAAAAAAATCACTCGCCATCCGAAAAAGATGAAGGGTGATTTCTTTATGTTAATGGAAAACCGATGATAATTTTCAAACTTGAATCAATAGCATTTTTTCGCCGTATTTTGATCAAATGTTCATATTAAACTAAATGACTGTTGTTTTTTCTTTTTACCCATAATCGACCGAAAACGTTCGAATATTTTCAAATCAATCGGAGATTTTAGTTTTAGTTTTAGTTTTTGGGTTTTTAACTGTATAAATATAATGCGGCATTGTTTTGCCGTCCCAGACTTTTACCGTTATCCCTTCACGCTTCATACCGAGTCTTTCAGCAACTTTAAGGGATGACAGATTTTCGGTGCGAATAGTTGCGATGACTTCTTTTTTCCCGAGGTAATCAAATGCGTATCTTATCATTTCCCTTGCTCCCTCGGTTGCGTAACCGTTATGCCGGTGTTTCCTATTGAGAATATAACCTATTCCCGTTCTTTGTACACCTTCAACACACTCGTTAAGCATTCCTATCTGTCCGACGACATCACCGCTTGCTTTGTCAGTTACCAGAAAATAATCAAAACCGTTCTCCGTATATCCGCTACGGCGTTTTTTTATCCACTGCCTAACCTGACTGTCGCTGAAAGCCGATTCCCAAGCGTACATTACCTCCGGATCCTTTAACATACGGCAAAGCTCTGCAAAATCCTTTCCGCTTATTTTTCTGAAAATCAGCCTTTCACTTTCCGTAACTACATCAGGTCTGATGTCTGCACTGTACTTAATGTCAATATTTATTATTTCAGCCCCGCTTCCGCAAAATTTTTCACCGTACATAATATTTTCCGAAATCAGGTGACTGATCTGAGGACGGTCTGAAGGATCCCGTTTTTCCGCTACATTCTCATGCCTTATGATTTGCCGGTAATTGTTCTTTATATAATTCTCAGTCATTACGATACAGTAAACTTTAAGGTGTGCAAGATAACTTCCGTCAAAATATTTTCTGAAATCTCCCGGAACATAACAACCTTCCACAATGAGATCCTGACGGTTTTCAATTGCCGTTTTAATTATTCCGACAGTAATCGGCCAAAGTATTTTTTCAATCTCATTGTCATCCTGCGGTGTTAGACCTTTGGCATTTCCGCTCCTTATCAGTCCCATTTTCAGCAAATCCTGTGAAAGCCAGCAATATTTGAAATGCCTTGCAAGTTTTTGTGCAAGAGGAGTCTTACCGGTATGAGTAGCCCCTGTGATTACAATTACCATTTGTTTTCGCTCCTTTGTTTTCGCTGATTTTTACACATTTCTGTTTTATGACAATTTTGCTTAAACCCATCTGCGGGTTTCACCGATTGCATTCTTCTGTATGTTTCGCGGTCACCGACTGCCTGAAAATTTTAAACGGCACACCGGGCTTGATGCCTGCCAAAATAAGAAAATGACGATGTTTTCTGACCTGCGCTTTTTTCCGGATTTTCCAGGCTTAGTTTTTAACATTAAATTAAAAATAAAAACAGATATCGGTCCTCCGGTTACTACCTCGCAAAATTGCGAAGCTCTGTTTTTCCGGAAGACCGATTTTCAGTGAAAATTTTACGTTTTCGCCGTTTAAGGTTACGGCGTTAAGACCGAAAAATTAAAGATATTTGCAACTGAATTTTTCAAAAATCCGTCAGTTTATCGAAAATCCGAACTCCATTGATTTCTGCGGAGCTTTCACGCAAAGGTCGATGCTGTAATATGTGAACGGTTTACCCATGTGATCCCCTACTTCATTCGGAATTACTGTTACATCGAATTTATCGGCATCGTATTTCATGCTTACTTTTCCCTTTGAAGTTTCAAGATTTATCACGCCGTCACATACCTCCGGCTTTACCCTTGTAACAAATCTTTCTGTAACGCTCTCCGGTATCTTGTCAAATTCAAACCTGTCTTTTATACTAATTTCCGTCTTTTCCTTATCAAACACGAATTCCCTGTAAAGCGTTTTCAGAGTTTCCTCTCTGTACGCCTTTTCATAATTCATTTTTATTCCGTTTTCATCAACGGTAACATTTTCAGCAAATGCGTCTTTGCCTGCCACCTGCGTTTTTCCGTTGATTATCGGAACGCTGTGCCCCTGAGAACCGCAGTGCGCAAAAGTATATCTCTCTTTTCCGAAATACTGACGGCTGTATTCACCGGAACCGAGATCTGTGAAAAATTCGTCGCCGTTTTTATAAACGATAAAATGTCCGATGTCATTATGGTTATGGGGTTCGTTATTGTTTCCGCCTTTTGCCGCAAACCCGAAATTAGCCTTTCCGTTAGCTATGTACCACTGTGCGTCGGGTAACGGATAAATATGAAGCTCATCCGATGACGCAGGGCTTTCTTTACCGCACCATACAAAGCTGCGGAGATTAAGCGCAAATCTGTGGCATCCGGTAACCTCTACCCCTTCTCCCATCTTTGCGGTAGACGGCACCACCATATCCGGATAATGACTGCTAAGCATGGTTATCAGTCCCAGACCGAGACTTCCGTAGCTTCCGCTGTCGGAAAAGCTGACCGTTCTGCTTCCGTAGAAAAAGGTTTTAAGCGGGAACATCGCTACCAGGTGTACTTTTTCATCGTCAAACAGGTTTATCTCACCGCCGGTTCTTCTGTAAAGCATATCGGCAAAACAAGAAAAATATCCGAAACCGTAATTCCAGTATCCTGTTCCTTCAAGGCATGCTCCGTCAGATGAAAATCCGTTCATAAAAGTTCTCATGGATTCCAGAAGTTTTACAGTAATATCGGCAAGCTTATCGTTGTCCTCTGACTCGCAGATTGCCGCCATTCCGACTGAGCCGCCGCAAACAGCCGCCCAGTTGTTTGTACAGCGCGCCCACCAAAAGTCAGAAACTTCGCCGTAAAGGAATCTGTCAATTATACGTTTTTTAATCTCAGCTTTCGCTCTCTTCACCACCAGAGGATTCAGTTTGTCGCCGAGAAGCTGGATTATTTCAGCCAAAGCCTGACCTGTTTCCGCAGCAAAAAGGTCGATTGTGTATCTGTCCGGCTGATAATTTACGTAAATTCCCTGATTTCCGCTCATATGCGCCGGAAGTGACCAGGTGAATTCATCGCAGATTGCCCACATTGTGTCCTCAAGCCTTGCGATATCCTCTTCATCATCTCCGAAAAGCGCAGACAGCGCCCACGTTTTCAGGTGTCCTCTGTGTATAAAGTAGCCTTTCTCGTCATACTCAAACTCAGATCTGTCTCCGTCCTTTTCATATCTTTTGAACATGGAAAAAGGAATAGCATAAAGCGGTCTGTCCTTATAAAACTTTTTGCAGTTTTCAAGACTTTCAAATGCTCCTTTTAAAAGCGGATTACTTTTTATTTCTTCGATTCTTTCGCTTCCGAGCTTTACTGCATCATCTTTCGGATGTTTATCAAGTGCATTTTTTATTTGTTCTCTGCTGTAATCAAACATATTTTTTCTCCGTTTCCGTTTTACTGATTTTCCATGCAAAAGTATAGCATTTTCCGCTCTGTTTTGTCAACGACAAACTGAACAAATATTTTTTCTTTTTTTGTACAATTCAACGGTTTCAGGTATTTACAATGATCGGCGTCACGGTTAACTTGGGGGACTTCTTGGTGTTGAATGTAAGGGGATATACACTTTCAGGTCTGAGTGACGCTCTGTACTGTCTGGCAGCTGTCTCGTCAAGTCTGTTCACGTCCGACTGCCTTGTCAGAACAGGAATGTTTTTTTGTCGCTTCACCCGTGAAAGATATTCCAATCCTTTTTTGTTGGCGGAAAGCAGAACGGTATAACCCGGTATACTGTTTTTGTATTCATCGGTAGCTCCGAAAAGCCACGCCATTATTTCTCTGCGCAGTCTTGCCGAGGTATAAGTTTTTGTCGGAAATTTATCTGTAAGTTCTTCCAAAGAAGCTGACTTTTCCGCAAGCTTTCTCAGTGCGTTTATTATACCGTTTCCAGGATCTGAGCCGTAACCGAGTCTGAGAGCTCCGAGTATAAGGTTTTCTATTCCGTTAAGTCCCATGCTGAACTGTATATTTCCGGTCTCATAGGGCAAAAGACGTTTTTTTGCGTTTTCATCGCACCCGTAAATCGCTTTTCTTGATTCAGTTGCCGAATAATCCTCAACTCTGTGCACCGCAAACGGTTGCAGACGATATCCTCTGCGCATAATACTTTTAAGGTATTCGCAAGCCAGTATATCGTTGCTTTCTGCAGGTATTCTTTCACCGAATAACTGCCGGTATACCCTGTCCTGTACCTTTATAAGCGATTCGTTTCCGCTTTCTTTGCAGATTTCATTTACTTTCTGAGAATATTCTTTACTCAACTGATTTCCGGCTGTCTCAATAAGTTTATCCTGATCCCCGCTTTCACTGCCGAAAGCAAGTACATCAGCACCCAGCCTTTCGGCAATTGAAGTTCCTGCCGCCGCAAACTGCTCTGCCACCGAGGAGCTGTAAGGAAACGGAAGCTCAAAAACCAAATCGTATCCGTTTAAGACGGCAATCCCGGCTCTGGTGTACTTGTCAAAAACTGAAAAATCACCGCGCTGTACGCAGTTGCCGCTCATAATCGCCATAATAACGCTTGCGGGATATTTTTTTTGTATTTCGGCGGCAAGAATTTTATGCCCGTTATGGAAAGGATTGAATTCTGTTATAACGGCGACTGAATTCATAAATTTACCTCATTAAAATTTTGAAAAAGTATTGCTTTTTTGGCTAAAGTATAATATAATATATTCATTATACATGAAAACAGACTTTTCGTCAAGTCACTCAAAAGAAAGGAAAGTAAAAATGAACGTTTTAGTTGTAAATGCGGGCAGCTCTTCTCTGAAATACCAGCTTCTCGATACAGAATCGGAAAAAGTTCTCGCAAAAGGCATCTGCGAGAGAATAGGAATTGACGGCAGAATTGATCACAAGCTTCCCGACGGAAGAAGATTCAAAAAAGACATTAATATGCCGAATCACTCGGTGGCAATGCGCATACTCGTAGATACTCTCACCGACAAAGAAACCGGTTGCATTTCCTCGATGAACGAGATTTCAGCAGTAGGTCACCGAGTAGTCCACGGAGGAGAATATTTCAGCGGAAGCGTTCTTGTTGATGACTCGGTAATAGAAAAACTTGAAAAATGCCGCGAACTTGCTCCTCTCCACACCGAACCTGCTCTTATGGGTATAGCCGGTTGTTCGGAGGTCATGAAAGGAGTTCCGCAGGTTCTGGTTTTCGATACTGCTTTCCATCAGACAATGCCTGATTACGCATATATGTACCCGCTTCCCTACTCGATCTATCAGAAATACAAAATCCGTCGCTACGGCTTCCACGGAACTTCTCACCGTTACGTTTCCTCCGAGATGACAAAAATTCTCGGAAAAACAGAAGGTACAAAAATAATCACCTGCCATCTCGGAAACGGTTCTTCGATAACCGCTGTCAAAGACGGAAAAAGCATAGATACCTCAATGGGGTTCACTCCTCTTGACGGTCTTGAAATGGGCACAAGATGCGGCGCAATCGATCCGGCTATCGTTTGTTTCCTTATGGAAAAAGAAGGAATGAATGCCACTCAGATGAGCAACTTCCTCAACAAACAGTGCGGTCTGCTCGGTGTTTCGGAAGTTTCTTCTGACAGCCGCGATATCGAGGACGCCATCGCAAAAGGCAACGAAAAAGCCAAACTTGCCGACAAGATAATGTCCTACCAGATTAAAAAATACATCGGTGCATATGCAGCGGCTATGGGCGGTCTTGATGCAGTTGTGTTTACCGCCGGTCTCGGAGAAAATAACCCTGCACTGCGTTCTCACGTATGCAATAACATGGAGTTTCTCGGCATAAAGCTGGATGAAGAAGTAAACAAAGCAACTCTGCGTCAGTCTGCAAATGTAAGAATAAGCACACCCGACTCAAAAGTTGCCGTTTACGTCATCCCCACAAATGAGGAACTTGTTATCGCCCGCGATACTGCCGATTTGGTTTCAAAATAATTTTCGGGTTGATATCTATGAAAAAGTTGAATTTGCGCATATCCGTAATTAAAACCGGCATTTTGAAATTTCTGAAAAAATTCAAACTTTCAAATTTCGTTTTTCTGTTTTTTGCCGGTGTTATAAACGGATTCGGTGTTACTTTTTTCCTTTCGCCTGTCAGCCTTTACGACAGCGGAATTTCCGGAACATCCATGCTGCTCGCTCAGATCACTCCCGAATATCTTACTCTTTCTTTTTTCCTGCTGATTCTCAACATACCGCTTTTTATTTACGGTCTTAAAAAACAGGGAATAGTGTTTACCGTCAGTTCGATATTCGTTGTAACGATTTATTCCATTACCGCATGGCTTATAAGCGATGTTTTTCCGGTTGACGTCAGCGTCACTTCCCCTCTTGCGGGAGAGGATCTGCTTCTCTGTGCCTTATTCGGAGGAGTAATATCCGGACTCGGAAGCGGTCTTGCCATACGTTTCGGCGGAGCTATGGACGGTATTGAAGTAATGGCTGTCATTTTTTCAAAAAGGATAGGCATAAGCGTCGGAACTTTCGTAATGATTTATAACGTATTGCTTTACGTTACCTGCGGAATTCTTTCTGTCAGCTGGATTCTGCCTTTGTATTCAATAATAGCGTATTCGGCCGGACTGAAAACCGTCGACTTTATTGTTGAAGGTCTGGACCGGGCAAAATCCGCCATGATAATCACCGTTAAACCCGAACAGATCTGCTCGGCGGTTTCGGCAGAATTCAAATGCGGAGTTACCACAATGCAGGCAAAGGGTTACTACGCCGGCTCGAACAGAACGGTTGTTTATGTTGTGATAAACCGTTTTCAGCTTGGAAAGCTCAAAGCATTGGTACACGAAAACGATCCCTCCGCCTACGTCACTGTTTCAGATGTTGCGGATGTGATTTCAGCAAATAAAACCAAAAACTGAATAAACAGCATCTTAACCGCAAATTAAGTATACCCCAAAAATAAAAGGTTGACTTTTTCGGCGGATTATGATAAAATCTGCTTGAAGCAATCGATTACGTTCAATAATCAGAATAACAAAAAAGGAGATTAGATTATGATACCTGCCATACCGGCCATATCCGATCCCGCAAAATATGCGGACTTTGACCTTCCGAAGGAAAAACTTCAGTATGCTCTCAGCGAAGCCGTTAAGAAAATCGACTTTGCACTTCCTGATTTTACCGACAACTTCCCGTCACATGCCAGTGTTAACAATGTCTACACAAAAGACAAGAACACAGGAGGATGGAATACCGGATTCTGGACCGGTATCCTCTGGCACGCCTATCAGATGACCGGCAACGAAAAGTATAAGGACGTTGCGCTTTCGCAGATTGAGTCATACCATCACAGAATAGTCAATAAAATCGGTGTAAATCACCACGATATGGGCTTTGTTTTTATTCCCTCTTGCGTAGCCGCCTGGAAAATATGCAAAGACGAAAAGGCACGCGAAGCTGCCATTCTCGCTGCTGACAATCTCATTTCCAGATATCACGAAAAAGGTAAATTCATTCAGGCATGGGGCAATATCAATGACCCGAACGATTTCAGACTTATCGTTGACTGTCTGCTGAACATTCCCCTTCTTTACTGGGCAAGCAAAGAAACCGGCGATCCGAAGTACGAAACAATCGCTTACAATCATTTCAACACCACAATAGACGTTTGTTGCCGTGCTGATGCAAGTACATACCATACCTATTACTTCGATCCCGAAACCGGTAAACCGAAGAAAGGAGTTACCGCGCAGGGAGCGTCCGATGAGTCAGCTTGGGCAAGAGGTCAGACATGGGGAATTTACGGACCGCTGCTTACTTACATTTACAAGAAAAACGAAAAAGCCATGAACGTTTTCAAGGCTACCACAAACTACTACCTTAACCACCTACCGAAGGACTACATCGCTTTCTGGGATCTGAGCTTTACCGACGGAGACGATGAACCCCGCGACTCCTCTTCCGACGCTATTGCGATGTGCGGTATGCTGGAAGGCATAAAATACATGGACGAGAGCGACCCGCTCCGCCGCATTTATGTCAATGCCTGCAAACGCATTATGAATTCTCTTATCGACAATTACCTGACAAAGGATATTCCGGAGTCAAACGGACTTCTTCTTCACGCTACATACTCCAAACCTCATAAAAACGGCGTAGATGAAATGAATATCTGGGGTGACTACTTCTATATGGAAGCTCTCCACAGGATGCTCAGTCCCGACTGGGAGCTCTATTGGTAATCTGATTTCCGATTAAATAATCCCTGCGAATATAGAGCAGATCCGTAAGAACGGGGCTGCTTACATCCGCAGGGATTTTCAATCTGATTGTCTGTGTAGTTTTCGTGTAACTGACAGATTGCAAAATAATTCCACAAAAAAGACAAGGTGAATAATTCTTTACCTTGTCTTTTTGTTCTTTCAAATAGATGACTTGACACTTTTCGCAAATTACATTTCCATTAGCTACGGTGTCATCTTTAAATACTTAACCGTCATTCAACCGTGAATTCTTTTTCACAGCTGTCAAAAGTACCTTTAAGGTGAATTCTGTAAAGCTCCTTACGGTGCCACTTTTTCTCAATACCTATGTCCCCGACCTCAAATTCTTCAATTTCGGGTTTCAGGGTTGCATCAAAATACAATGTCCTGCCCATCGGAAGAGATATTTTTCCCTCTCCGGCAATTTCGGGTTTTTCACAGCACATAAAATGGAAGTCAACTTCTTTTGGTTCAACCAGCTTAATACTGTCTTTAATGTGAACCTTTCCGTCCGTAAGAACTGTTTCTCTTATATAACTTTCAATGCCGGAGTCGGAAGGAAATGCGTTGGTTATGTTCATCTTAACGCCGCCGGTCTGCTCATCGTATACCTCGTCACAGGAAGCAAACTGCTTTCCGTTCTTTTCCTGAACGCCTCCTATATCGGCAACATTGTGATAAGCTGACTGCATAAACCAAAGCTTATATCTATCGGCCGAAAAAGTCTGTTTTGTATACTCGCCTGCACCCGTATCAATAAATACCGGATTTCCGTCATAGTAAACCACAACGTTTCCGACATCGTTATGATTGTGCGATTCGGCGTTGTTTCCGCCCTTCATAGCCACAAACATCCCTTTACCCGGGTTATTGCTTTCTCTTGCCGCCATAACCTTCAGATCCGGGAACCATATTTTTGTTTCGGCATAATCTGTGCACTCGGCAGGAGTTTCTTTAATCAGATTTCTGTAACCTCTGTAACAGTGTCCGTATGAAATTCCCCCGTCGGCAACTATCGCCATCTTGTCTCCGAATGATTTAAGCGACTCTGAACCGCACTTTTCTCCCATTCTCCTCAGCATTATACCGTCATGATGGCAAACCGGAGAACAGTCGGCAAAGTTGATAAACCGTCTTTCGTAAATATTGAATTTAACTATGTATTCCATCATAGCTTTTACAAGAGGTTCATCGTAAATGTCTATCTTGCCGCCCGTCATATCGTAAAGGAGTTCCAAGCTGTCAAAATATGACGCACCTGCCGCTCCCCAGTAACCGGGCCCCTCGTCGCATCCACCGTCCGGCATATACCCGTCAGTAAAGTTGTCAAGGTGAGAGATTGCCTTTTCCACTACTTTTTTTCTCGTATAGAGATCAGGTTCCGTTACCGCTACCGTGAAAAGCACGTTTGAAGTTATCCACGGACACCAGTTGTTGACTGAATTTCCCCTCTCACCGCTCCAACCGAAAACACAGTTAAGATACGGCTTTGTTGTTCTGTCTTTCAGCATGTAAAGAAGTTTTTCGTTAATAAGAGGGGCAATAGCGTCAAATTTGTCTTTGCAAAGCATGTAAACAAGGGTCAGAGAAGCGGCTGTTGACGCTGAAAAAAGATCTATTCCGTGCAGTCTTTCTTCGTTGAAAACCGGAGGCAGTCCCCACTCCGAGTGAGTAGGATTACGGCTGAGATGAGCCGGGATTATCCAGGTTGATTCTTCCATTATTGCCCAAACCACATCCAGCAGCTTTCCGGTAAATCGACCTTGATTTTCGTATGCTTCCGCTACTGCAAGCTCAAGAGCCATTGTCCGTCTTTTGAAGTAAATATCCTGATAATGCGAGCGATTGCCGTTTATTTTGTATTCGAGATAAACGGTTGCCGGAAGGACCGGAAGCTGATATTCAAGATAGGATTCCGCTTTTTTTACGATTTTGTCGATTTTTTCAGGGCAGAATTTTATCTCCTTTTCGTCTGCGCATAGCCTGAAATCCTCAAGTTTCAGTACGTTCTGTGCCGTTATTTTTCTTTCTTTGAAAAGTCTTGGCATTTTTGCTTACCTCCGCTTTTTTTCTTAATTATACTACCGTGCTCTTTTGGAGTCAATAGCGAGGAGTCAAAGTTGTGCATTACCTACAAACATTTTTGACGTTTTAGACGAAAAAAGTCAGCTGATCGTATACCTGCACTCTATTTTATGAGTACGGGACTCAGGAAACTCAAAATAAAGATGATATTGCTCCGGCTTTGTGACATGATACTCTTCCGGCTCGCTTTCGTTTATATCCACATCGAATTTATTCGTTGTAAAAACGCCGGACGGCTGTTCTCCTGTCATTTTTATACTCAGCCTGACGCCATTTTCAACTTCCGCCTCATTTCCCGTGACAGTAAACGGATTTACAGAATGAAGCGGATATGTAACCGTCAGCGGCTCCCTGCTTTCAATTTCATCCGTTATTATTAGCTCTCCGTCTGTCATTCTGAATTTTCTTACCCATCTGACATCCAGTGGATACGCCATTCCGGCTTCGGTTTCTGCATAAAAAACGCTACCGTCCTGTCTGCACTCATTTATTTTCCCTATCGCCTTATGGCTTCTTTCATACTGTCCTTTGCCGTTGAAAAGCAGGGCGTTGTGGGCTTTTGTAGTACATAGCCATCCGAAATGATGACGGGAGCCGTACTGTCTTCCGAAATAACCCGACGGAGAAATGAGCGCCTTTCCTGCGTAAAACAGTGCAAAAGAACTCTGATCGGGGTGTCTGTGACTGTCAGAGCCGAACCTTGAAGCCCTGATCTGCAAAGCAAAATCTTTTTTTATGTTTTTCAGATCGGTATGAATACTGATAAAGCCGGTATCTGGAAAAACCTCCATATTATTTGCGTCATTTGCAAGTTTTCTGTCCATGTTTTCGGGCAATTTCATAAAGATATCAAGAAGATGCAGTCTGTAATAGTCAGGTGCGGCATATTTTTCACTGAGCGCACGTGCGTAATCCGAGCCGAACATTTCAGCATAAACCCGATACGGATTCTGACAGAAAAATCCGGGCCATTCCTCGTCCGTGCTTTTGCACCAGTAGCCGTCACCGAACGGATGAAGCTGATACTCAGGATTTGCAAAATGGATAAGATATTTTATCAGGTTCCTGTAAAACGGTTTATCAAAAAAGCTTTTTCCGGTAAACCTTTCCGCCATGCAGAAAAAAGGAAGATACCATCTTGTATACGACGTGCAGTAAAATGCGCCCTCTGCCCATCCCCCGTCGCTTCCGCCGTAATATGGGAATATTCCCGTGTATATTTCGGTTGCGTATCCGATCCACCTTTCAAGTGTTTCCTTATCCGCTACTTTTCCGTACCTGAGTATCATTGCGCATTCGGCAAGATAAGCCGGAAGTCTGCCGGCGTGAGAGTCTCCGGGATTCTGACAGTAATCAAGTCTTCTTAAACGGTATTCGCACTGAATTCCATAGCAATATATCGTCCACTCCGCAAGATCTCTTTCCCCTTCGCTGAAAAGCGGATACAAAAGATCATAAACCGTCGGCAGTACGCGTGCGTTGCTCAGTCCTACTTCGTCACCGTATTTTCCTACTATCGATGCAGGTCCGTTCGGAGTCATTGAGCATATCCGCAGAAAAAGATTTTTGCTGTGTTTTCCGGCTTTTTCGTCGCCTGTCAGGGCATACAAAAGCGCCGTTGCAACCATATCCCTGTCGCAGTAATCACGGTATTTTCCGAAATATTCACGGTAAGGCAATGCTTTTTCGTCAAGATGAAACTCCGGATATTCAAACATTCCGTTTTTATACGCCAGCCTTACATTTCGTTTCAAGGTTTCAAGTTCCTTGTTTTTCTTTTCAAGTATTTCCGGAATATCCTCTTTGAAAAAAAGCGTTCTCGGGTGAACATCCGGAACAGAATCGAAAATTTCCTTTGCGGTCGGAGGATTGAAAATAATAGCTTCCGACGAAACTTTGAATCTCACCCACCCTTTTTCACGTAACCCGGAAACCACATTCCATTCATATTCACCGGCTTCAAATTGTTTGTCCGGCAGACAGTAATTTTTATCCGTTGTTTTTTCAAAATACTTTTTTCCGTCCTTTGTTACCGTCAGGGTATAATTGTCGCACCCTTCATTTAAGAGCCAGATAAAACACGGAGGATTACTGAAAACGGTCCGGTTTTCAACAGGAAACGGAAAAACCTCTTTTGCGGACACTCTTTCACTTCTGAGGCGGTTGTCTCCGATTACACCTATCGTGTTACAGTTTGGAGTCTGCAGTTTTTTCTCACTCACTTTTCAGTCTCCTTTTTTTCGTTCCATAAATATTCTCCGGTTTGCGGGTCAATTCTTCCGACTTTTTTTGCGGGCACGCCGGCAAGTATTGAATATTCGGGAAAGCTTTTTGTGACGACTGCACCGGCACACACCAAAGTCGAGCGTCCGAGCTTTACCCCCGGCGTTACGGTTACGTTGCTGGCAAGCCAGCATCCTTCTCCTATCACCACGCTGTCATCGCCATCCTTTTCCGTTCTTGCCGAAAACCATCCGGTTTCCGGATCGAATTTGTGATTGCCTGCAACCACCGAACAGTGAGGACCGATTAGCGTATTGTCGCCTACCGTTACGTTTCCGTTTAAATAACTGTAAAGGCCTATGAAAACATTCTCGCCTATCTGCTCCGCCGGAATACGTATGTTTGCACCCGGAGCAACCTGTATCCGTCTGCCGCCAAGCCCAAGTATTTCCGCCCTTTTTTCATTATCGTGCTGATTGTTTGTAAGGTGATTGTACTCGGTAAGCACTCTGAAAAGCTCATCGTCCATTTTTATATTCATAATGTTTCCCCCGTTTTCTGCATTTCTTCGGGGCAATTATAGCATCTTTCGTTTTTTTTGTCAACACTAAGAAAATTCTGAAATCTTCAGACACCGTTTACCTTCATCATATCATTGTGCCCTTTTTACGGTCTTGACAAAAAAACGTTTTTTGGTTATTATGTTGGCGGATATTCAAGACTTAAACTGAAAATATTAAATTCAGACACAAACCGAATAAATGTATGTAAAAGGAGTTTGATATGAACGGAAGCGAAAGATTTTCAGCTATCATGAACGGCAAAAAACCGGACAGACTTCCGGTGATCGAGTGGGCACCGTGGTGGAATCTGACTGTGCAAAGATGGGAAAACGAAGGACTTCAGACAAAATTCAGAACATACCGAGATATTTATAACATCCAGCGCGAGCTGGGGCTTGACGGTTGTATACAGACTTTTTTCAATGTGAGAACCGCTCTGACTCCAAAAGCCGCACACCGCGGAGCCGGCATCATCACCGATGAAAGCGATTACGACAAAATCAAAGAGACAATGTACCCTGACCCGGAAAAAATGTTTCCTTCCGAGCATTACAGCTGGCTCGAGTCGGTTCATGCGGACGGTGACAGTATTGCGTTTTTCAGCGTGGAGGGATTTTTCTGGTTTGCACGGGAAATTTTCGGAATTGAACCGCATCTTTACAGCTTTTACGATTACCCGGAGCTTCTTGACAGAATGTGCACCGATTACGCCGAATGGCTTGAAAAGGTACTGCCTTACATCTGCAACAGATTCCGGTTCGACTTTATGAGTTTTGCCGAGGATATGAGCTATAACAACGGTCCGATGCTCGGAAAAGAGCTTTTCGACGAGTTCCTCGCCCCTTATTATAAAAGAGTGATACCTATTCTCAAAAAATACAATGTGCCGGTTTTCATCGACAGCGACGGAGACATTACAAAAGCAGTGGATTGGTATTCGGAAGTGGGGGCTGACGGAATGTTTCCGCTTGAAAGACAGGCGGGAGTTGACGTTAAAGTTTACATTGAAAAGCACCCGGAAATGGCTTTCCTCGGCCATTTTGACAAAATGTGCATGAAATTCGGAGAAGAAGCTATGCGCAAGGAATTTATCCGCCTTATGCCTTCCTGGCAAAACGGTAAGCTTATTCCGTCCGTCGATCACCAGACACCGCCTGACGTCAGTCTTGACAATTACAGAATATTTGTGCGTCTGTTTAAAGAGTACTCCGTAAAAATCTGAAAAAACACCCGAGGTCAACAAATACCGGACTGAATCGGGTACTTGATATTCCGTTTCCACAGTAAGCGATTTAAGAACAGAAAGCGATATAATGACTTGCAGGACTGTGATGCCTGAATGTTATTTTCAAGAAAACATAACCACAGTAAACTTGTTCTCATGAAATAATCTTAGAGAAAGGAGATTATACGATGTCGCTGATACGCCTTTCGGATACAGGAAAAATTTATTCCGGAAACGGAAGCTCAGCAGTCGGTATCCGTAACATAAACTTATCTTTTGAAAGCGGAGAATTTGTCGCTGTAACAGGACAGTCCGGCAGCGGAAAAACCACGCTTTTGAATGTCATCGGAGGTATAGACAGCTATGATGAGGGGGAACTTTATATAGAAGATTCTCCGACTTCTCACTTTACCCAAAAGGACTGGGAGAAATACAGAGAAGATTATATTTCTTTTATCTTTCAGGATTACAACATTCTTGAAAGTTTCACTGTGCTTGAAAACGTAGAGCTTGCTTTATTACACATAAAGGACGGTAAGCTACGCCGCAAACGGGCGCTGGAACTGATTTCAAAGGTCGGGCTTGATGATAAAATTTCAAGCAAGGGAGCAAAGCTTTCAGGAGGTCAGAAACAGCGTACGGTCATTGCAAGAGCACTTGCCAAGGACTCGCCGATAATTCTTGCCGACGAACCCACCGGCAATCTCGACAGCAAAAGCGCAGGTGAAATAATCAGACTTCTGAAAGAAATTTCAGAAAACAAACTGGTTATCATGGTAACTCATGATTTTGACAGCGTAAAGGACATTGTCACCCGTGAAGTAAGGATTTTTGACGGCAGCGTTGAATACGACCGCAAACTGCAACAAAAAGCTGTTTCTTCGGACCCGGAAAAAACTACATCTGATGACAAAAACAGCCTTGTACGCAGCTCTGCTGTACTTGGCTTAGCTCTTTACAGGTCGAAGCCCGTTTTTACTGTTTTTCTCGCATTAATGATGATTTTTCCCATATTTGCACTTTACGGACTTTCTATCTTTGTTGCTCAGACAACGGAGGAAATCTCGGAAAAAAACTTCTTTACATATATTCCCGGCAGAATAGTCGTTTCTTCCGCTGACGGTCAGCCTTATACCGAAGATTTTATAGCTGAGGTTGCGAAAAAAACAGGCGCTGAAAGCTATATGTTTTACGATAAAGTACTGGACGACACTTTTTCTTATTCTCACATAGATTACGCTCGTAATATTTATGTATACTTTAATATGACTGTCTCAGTGGAAACACCGAGGCATGCGGATATCGGCAGATTTCCCGAAAGCCCTGATGAAATATTTCTCTCCCTCCCGATATATTTACAGGATGAATTCGGAAAAAAAGCTATCGCCGACATCGATCTGAACCTTTTTTCCGGACTCGGTGGAATGAAAATCTGCGGTATCGATTACTATTACGACAATACTGTCACACCGAAAATTCACATGACAAAGGAAGGTCTTCAGAATTTCACGCTCCTAAAAATTGCCGAGTCATCATTCGATTCCATAAAAATTTTCACAACGTCTTTCGGAACCGAGTGGGAGGAAAATTATTATTTTCCCGGAAGTGCCATTCGTTTTACACCCCTTCTTGCAAAAAATGAAATATTCAGTCCACAATTTAAAAACTTTGACAATGCAACGGCACATTTTAGTAATTACCAAAGTCAAAACGAATTACACTACGATTTTACCGTGAAGGACTCTCTTGAAGGATACTCGGAACTCTCGTACGATTCAAACGTTTTCTTCGTTAGCACCGAATTTCTCACAGAACTGACAAATGAAGTACTTGATACCTCTGTTACACAATCATCGCTTTTCTTTTCAAGCGACGCCGAAGCTAAGAAGGCGATACAGGTTATCAAGGATTCGGGTCTTGCCTACCTTATGTCCGATGCGAAAGCTGATGTTCCTTTTGAGAGCATAAGTAATGCACTGAGTTATCTCGGCATGATAATTCTTACAATTTTCTGTCTGATTTTTCTTACACTCTTTGTAATAATCTGCACATCAAGAGCCGTAATGTCGACAAAAGACGATGTTGCAGTGCTGAGATCAATGGGAATACGCTCATCAGTACTCAAAGCGGCTTTTGTCTTCCGGATGATGCTGTCATTAGTGCCGGCTTGCATACTACTGACCGTCACCGCTTTTATCGTTTATCTTAACCCCACTTCAAACAAGTATGTGCCATTCCTGCATGCCAGGGACTATATGTTTATCTTCTTCGGAATGCTGACGGTTACACTGCTTGTAACCATGAACTTCGTAAAGCGGATATTCAAGGTAAGTGTACGCAGAGCTTTGAAAGAAGGTGATCGTATATGATAAGCATAAAAAATGCGGATAAGTATTTTAACAGAAAAAAAGCTTCTGAAATCCATGTAATAAACGACCTGACACTTGAACTTCCTGAAACAGGATTTATTGCAATAACCGGGCGCTCCGGATGCGGAAAAACAACACTTCTCAACGCTATCGGCGGTCTTGATGATATCGGAAACGGAAGCATTGAAGTTTGCGGTAAAGACATATCGGAAGATACCGACAATGTAAGGAACAGATACATAGGATACATACTGCAGAATTACTGTCTGTGCGCTTCAATGACAGTCGGTGAAAACGTTATGAGCGCTCTGCGTCTCGCAGGTTTTACCGACAAAGCGGAATCAGAAAAAAGGGTTTTTACCGCACTGAAAAATGTCGGCATGGAGAAATTTATAAAACGCTTTCCGAATGCCCTGTCAGGAGGTCAGCAACAGCGTGTTGCAATCGCCAGAGCAATAGTCAAAAACCCCGCCGTCATTCTCGCAGACGAACCTACCGGTAATCTTGACTCAGCCAATACTTTGACGGTAATGGAAATTTTAAAAGAAATTTCAAAGAACCGTCTTGTGCTTATGGTTACGCACGAAGAAGACCTGGCTTACAGATATTGCGATCGGATAATAACTCTTTCCGACGGAAGGATAGTATCGGATACCACTGCCGACCCGGACTCAGTCCGGAACTTAAAAGAAACCGATGACGGCTCAGTTTATCTCGGGGACATGGAACACTCGTCGCTGACTCTCGGAAAACTTAAAATCGAATATTTCAGTGACGGAAGCGAAAAGGAAGCGGAACTGAAAGTTATCAGCCATAAGGGAAACATTTATCTCGGAAGCAGCGGCGCTTCAGTAAGACTGATCGGTGAAAAAAACAGTCTGAATATTGTTGACGGTAAAAAACCGAAAGAAAATAACGATACCGCAAGTCAAAAAAAATTTGACATCTCTGCCTTGCCGCCTGTCCCGGAAAGCAAAAACACAGGTCGACTGTTTGATCTTAAAAAAGCTGCAATTACTGCATTCAGAAATAATCTTTCACCAAAAAACAGAAAAGTAAAAATGCTTTACATTCTTATGGTTTGCCTGTCGCTTGTTATGACCGGTACTTCTGCTTTTTGGGGTAAAACCATTGCCGGCTTCAAAAAAACAGAACAGGGATACAGTGACCGTATCATCTTTTTGAATTTGAAGCAAGAAGAGAACGAAATTGACTATACCGAAGTGGCTTCGCTTGTAGGAAAAAACGGAGTTACTTCAGTGTTTCCTTTGAACTTTTTCAGTAAAACAGATATGATTTATGCCGGAAAATCAACGGTGGAATTCAGGTACGGAAACTTTGACACCAAAAAAGATCTCAGCTTGTCTTTCGGAACAACAGGATTTTTCCTGCCTCAAGCAGAAATCCGTGACAGTCATCTTATTGCAGGTACGGATAAAATAACGGATAACAATCAGGTTATAATAACCACTGCAATTGCAGATTATATCCTCCAAAACTCATATTACGACAATATTTCATCATACAATGATCTGATAGGACTCCGGGAAGCGGTAAACGAATATTACAACTTAACTTCCTCGAACGAAAACATCTGCCTTGAAATAGTGGGGATCGTCAGTAATAACAAACCCTACTATTTCGTTTCAGAAATTCAGTACGCATACAGACATTTGGAAATAATTGCGTTGCCTTATTCTTTTCTCAAAAATCCAACTTTTCCGGCTCCTGCCGACGGTTCGGCAATAGTCAACATTTCATCTTCTTTTGTTGCCAATGATTCCGATTTTACCGGATTTCAGAAGTCAAAGATTAGTATTTTGGGGAAACCACTTGATATTGCCGGCAGAGCGTTTTCTTACCGCGAAACTGTCGAAGAATGTATGTTAAATCATGGTTACCGCGAAACCAAGACCGACAAAGAATGGGAAGCATTTTTACAAAATGTTATGCCGGATCAGGATCCGGCTCTGATCCGCAGTTACCTTCCGCTTGCCAAAATGATTTACAGGCTTGAATTTGCCAATATTTACAAAGATTATTTAAGCGATAAGACGTATAAAATTCACACCCCTGCCAGTTACTATGTAATGAAAGACGGTGAATTTGACAAAGACAGTTATATTCGTATGATCGTGAGTTCTGCCGGTAGCGACGAGATAACACCCGTTTACAGCGAAGATCCGGAAACACTCTATGCTCTTGCTTACCTGTTTTACAAGACTTATGACCGTTACCCTGCAATCAACGGATTTACAGACCAAGCGGGAAACGTAATCAAAAAAGACACCTTATGGCTGAATTTCAGTCAGGCATCATCAAACTCTGACAAAGCAATCCAGCAATATCTCCCGCAAAGCGATCCGCAACCTGAATATCAGTCGTACTTCGATTCACTGAACGCCGAATACTGTGTTGACTCAGGCGAAAATACTGTTGCAATACTCAGCGACAATGATTACATGTCTTTGCTAATGTCCGACGGTGCCACTTTTTCTCCGGTAGGCTTTCATTCTAAACATCAAGCCGTTGCAATAGTTTCAGACGATCCCGATACTACAGTCGCCTATTTAAAATCTGTTTATGGCAGTGAATATATTTGTTCGCCGGACATGATAGAAAACCAAATCAAAGGTGATCTGGTTGAACAACTGGTATCGCAAACAATACCTTTCGTGATACTATCAGTTATCCTCGGTATCAGCATTTACTTTATTATGCGTACCGCTCTTATGTCAAGAGTAAAGGAAATTGCCGTATACAGGGTTATCGGGGTTAGAAAAAGCAATCTGTACTTCCTGTTTTTCACTGAAAGTCTGACTGTTTTTGCTTTTACTGTTTTCCCCGGTTACTTCATCGTTTCGGTTTTTCTTGGTTCTGTCTCTTCTCCGTTGACATCAGGTGTATTTTATTATCCTTTCTACATTGCGCTTATTACTTTCACTTATCTTTTTGCCTGCGTTATTCTGTTCGGAATTCTTCCGGTCATACGGCTGCTGCGAAAAACACCAAGTCAGCTACTCACAAAATACGATATTTGAACTTACCTGAGTAAAATACCGCTGGGGCCGAAAAGACAGGATTATTTAACGTAGAGGTGGTTTATATAAACTTTTTAAATCACACAGTTTTCGTCAGATCAAGTTTTAACAAAAGTGAAACGCTTGTAATTTTTTGATTTTTGTTTTCAGTCAGAAGGATTTTTTATGAAAAAAGTTTTAATCATCGGTTGTCCGGGAGCGGGAAAAAGCACATTCGGCAAACGACTTGCAGACAAAACAGGTCTGCCACTCTACCATCTTGATATGATCTGGCATAAGCCTGACAAAACCAACATTTCCACTGATGAATTTGACAGTCGGCTTACAGAAATAACCTTACGGGATGAATGGATAATAGACGGAAACTATCAGCGCACTCTTGAAATGCGTCTGAACCGCTGTGATACGGTCTTTCTTCTCGACTTTCCGCTCGAAGTTTGCCTTGCCGGAATAAAATCAAGAATCGGGACTGTAAGAGAAGACCTGCCGTGGAAAGAAACTGAACTTGACAAGTCTTTCGAAGAGTTCGTTATCAATTTTCCCGAGGATAATCTGCCGAAAATTTACCGATTACTCGAAAAATACACTATGTCAAAAGATATACATATACTCAGGTCAAGGGCTGAGGCAGACTCATACCTTGAAGACAAGACTATCCTATAACCGACAAATTTAAGAATGTGAAAAAAGTGAACGCTCACCTTAAAAAATAAGCGAGCTCTGACGGATAAGTCAAGTAAAACCGATATACTTATCAGGTTTTTCAAAAAGTAGTTTTTCAGAAAAATTATCATCATTTTTATTCTCCACCCAATCAGATGGGCTGAGTTAAGTCCTGAAAATCAGCAATTACCCATCCATCAACAAAAACACCCGTCATCCTCTGTGAAAGACGGGTGTTTTTCTATTTACTCAGGAGCAGCCGAAATATTTCAATTTGAATTAAAATTTCTGTAGTCGGAATCAAAATTATTTTCCAGAAATCGTTAAAAAACGATTTTGAATTTTTCTGTCTTTATGCTTAATAAAACATTGGACTGTTTTTATAAACCATACAATTAAGGCAAAAAATCCGCCTTTCTTTTTGTCACTGAAAAAGGTAACATTTATGTTAAAACTGTTTACATACGATAAAAATTGTGATAAAATAAAGGTATGCGCAAACGGTAAATTTTTTCACGGTCTGCCAAATATTAACGTCGGTGGGTAAAAATGAGACTTGACAAATTTCTGTCACAAACAAAAACGCTCTCACGTTCTGAGGCTTCAAAAGCCGCTAAAAACGGACTCATAACCGTAAACGGTTCACAGGTAAAAGACTGCTCCGTTCATATAGTTCCCGAAACCGATGTGATATGCTTCCGCGGAGAAGAAATAGTTTACAGACAATTCATATGGATAATGATGAATAAACCGGCGGGTGTGCTCAGCGCTTCAAATGACAAAAAAGCAAAAACGGTAATAGATCTGCTTCCTCCTCCGCTCTGCTCGATGGGGCTGTTTCCATGCGGAAGACTTGATAAAGATACGGTCGGCCTTCTGCTGATAACCAACGACGGAGAGCTGTGTCACAAGCTGCTTACTCCGAAAAGCACGCCAAAAAAACATACCGTTTCATTCTTTCAAACCCGTACGATAAGCGAAAAAAAATCGAAGACGGAATACCAATGGACGGTAAAATAACAAAGCCGGCTGTCATCGTCTGCGACTCCCCGACATCCGGAAGCATCACTCTTACAGAGGGAAAATATCATCAGATAAAAAGAATGTTTGAATATGCGGGGAGCACCGTCACTTTTCTTCAGAGAACGGAATTCGGCGGTCTGAGTCTTGATCCTGCCCTCGGAAGCGGTCAATGGCGTTACCTTAGCGAAACTGAAATCGAGACGCTGAAAAAATGCTGCGAATGATTTTTTGCTGCAAGCGTGATTATTGAAAAACATTTTATGCGGATTTCAGCACGCACAGTGCCCGTTTTCTGTATTTTTTATCAACCGAAACCAAACAAATTTCACCCGGAGCGGCACATAGCCTTCACTATGGTAAATTGCCGTTTCCGTAAAAATTTCAAAGCAAAACAAGAAAGGACATCAGAATGGACATCATCCAGAAATTATCGGAAGAATTTAATCTCGACAAAGATAAACTCGAAAAAACAATAGCTCTTATAGACGAAGGTAATACAATCCCTTTCATAGCAAGATACCGTAAAGAGGTTACGGGTTCGATGAGTGATACGGTTCTGCGGGATCTTAGCGACAGACTTGTATATCTCAGAAACCTTGACAAAAGGCGCGAAGAGATCCGCACTTCAATAAGCGAACAGGGAAAACTGACCGACGAAATCAGCGCCGCCATCGATAATGCGCAGATACTTACCGAACTTGAAGATATTTACCGTCCGTTTAAGCCGCACAGAAAAACAAGGGCTTCTGTCGCAAGAGAAAAAGGTCTCGAAAAGCTCGCAGAGCTTATTTTTGCACAGCAGGACAGCTATATTCCTTCAATCGAAGAGCAGGCACAGGATTTCGTTTCGGAAGAAAAGGAAGTCCTGACCGTCGAAGACGCAATTGCCGGAGCTAAGGACATTATAGCAGAGGATATTTCGGATAACGCCGATTACAGAAAAGAAATCAGAGCTTTGACTTTCGAGCACGGCATACTGGTTTCCGAAAAAGCCAAGGACGAGGATTCTCCTTACAGCACATATTACGAATTTTCCGAAAAAGTAAAAACCATTCCCGGACACCGTGTGCTTGCTATTAACAGGGGCGAAAAGGAAGAATTCCTCAAAGTAAGACTTGACATTGCCGAAGATCTCATTCTGAATTATATTTTTGACAAGGTTATAACCAATGCTAAAAGTCCGGCTTACAAGTATGTTTCGTCTGCCGCAGTCGACAGCTATGAGCGTCTTATCGCTCCTTCAATTGAGCGTGAAATAAGGACTATGCTCTTTGACGAGGCAAGCGAGGGCGCAATCAGGGTTTTCTCCAAAAACCTCAAACAACTTCTTCTCCAGCCTCCGGTTAAGGGTAAGGTAGCTCTTGGTCTCGATCCCGGTTACCGTACCGGATGCAAACTCGCTGTCGTTGATCCAACAGGAAAGGTTCTTGACACCGGTGTTATATATCCCACAATAAAATCTGACCGCAAATATGAAGAAGCCAAGGTAATCGTCAAAAAGCTTCTGACAAAATACAGCGTTGAAATTATAGCTATCGGAAACGGTACCGCTTCGAGGGAAAGCGAGCAGTTCATAGCCGAAGTGCTTAAGGAATCAGATTCCGGAGCAAAGTACAACATTGTAAGCGAGGCCGGTGCTTCGGTCTACTCCGCTTCTAAAAGAGGCGCCGAAGAATTTCCGGATTTTGACGTCACACAGAGAAGTGCTGTTTCAATTGCAAGACGTCTTCAGGACCCGCTTGCCGAGCTGGTAAAAATCGAACCCAAGGCAATCGGAGTAGGTCAGTACCAGCACGATATGAAACCGGCAAGGCTTGACGAGGCGCTGACAGGTGTTGTAGAGGACTGCGTTAACTCCGTCGGTGTTGATGTAAACACCGCTTCAGACGCTCTTCTTTCTTATGTTGCCGGAATAAACGCCGCTGCTGCCAAAAACATTGTAAAATACCGCGAGGAAAACGGCGAATTTTCTTCGCGCGCTCAGATAAAAAAAGTTCCGAGGATAGGCGATAAGGCGTACCAGCAGTGCGCCGGATTTCTGAGAATTCCCGGAGCAAAGGAAATTCTCGATAACACCGGAGTTCACCCGGAGTCGTATGAGCCTGCAAGAAAGCTTCTTTCAATTTTCGGATACACTGAAAAAGACATAGGTACCGGAAAACTTACAGAACTGCGTAAATCCATAAAAGATTACGGAAGCAAAAAGCTTTGCGATGAACTCGGCATAGGAAAGCCGACTCTTGACGACATTCTCGACGAGCTTGAAAAACCCGGCAGAGATATCCGTGACGAGCTTGACGCTCCTCTCTTCCGCACCGACGTGCTCAGTATGGAAGATCTCAAACCCGATATGATCCTTACCGGTACAGTCCGCAACGTTATTGACTTCGGGGCTTTTGTAGACATCGGAGTTCATCAGGACGGACTTGTACACATTTCGCAGATATGCGACAAATATATAAAACATCCGAGCGAAGTGCTTTCCGTGGGAGATGTTGTAAAAGTTAAAGTGATTTCCGTTGATCTTGCAAAGAAGCGCATAGCGCTCACTATGAAATTCAAGGACTGAAAAACAGGTTAAGGAAACAAATACAAAAGATAAGTCGGTTATAAAAGTCGGAAATTATCAGCATTCCGCTTTACCAGCCTGTATACCACTACCTCAAAACCCGTATTTTCATTGATTAAAACGGCAAAACCGGCCGGTTCGGGCGACTGTGTTTCTAATATATTAGAAACAGATAGTATCCTTCAAGCCGTGAAAAAGTGACACAACTTTGTTTATTATGCACTATGCACAATTTAAAAAAATAAACTTTGGGTAAATAACCACTTTATTTTTTCTCATTTATTTGCTATAATATGTACAAGAAAAATCGCGCTGCGGAAGTCATTTCACAAAGCGCTTACACAGGAGGTTTTATTAAACATGGCAAGTCTTTCTTTCAAGCACATTTACAAGAAATATCCGGGTGGCGTTACTGCTGTTTCGGACTTCTGCCTCGAAGTTAAAGACAAAGAATTCATCATTCTCGTCGGACCTTCCGGATGCGGTAAATCGACTACACTCCGTATGATTGCCGGACTTGAAGAAATAACCGAAGGAGAACTCCATATCGGCGATACGCTGGTTAACGACATCGCTCCCAAAGAAAGAGATATTGCGATGGTTTTCCAGAACTACGCTCTTTATCCGCACATGACCGTTTTCGATAACATGGCTTTCGGTCTTAAACTCCGTAAAACGCCGAAGGAAGAAATCAAAAGACGTGTTGAAGAAGCCGCCCGTATACTTGATATTACCCACCTGCTTGAGAGACGCCCGAAGGCTCTTTCAGGAGGTCAGAAACAGCGTGTCGCGCTCGGACGTGCTATAGTTCGTGAGCCGAAGGTCTTCCTTCTCGACGAGCCTCTCTCAAACCTTGACGCTAAACTCCGTGCACAGATGAGAACAGAGCTTACCAAGATCCATCAGAAACTCGGTACAACATTCGTTTACGTTACGCATGACCAGGTCGAGGCTATGACCATGGCTACCCGTATAGTCGTTATGAAAGACGGACTTATTCAGCAGGTCGCCACACCTCAGAACCTTTACGATCTGCCGGTCAATGTTTTCGTTGCCGGATTTATCGGAACACCTCAGATGAACTTCATCCGTGCAAATATTGAAAAGAAAGGCGAAGACCTCTTCTTCGTATTCGGTCAGAACAGACTGAAACTGCCTCAGGAAAAAGCTGAAAACCCGGCTCTTAAAGACTATATCGGCAAAGACGTTATACTCGGAGTCAGACCGGAGTGTCTCCACGACGAAGACCGTTATATCGAGAGCATGCCCGATTCTATTATCTCTGCAAACGTCGAAGTTACGGAGCTTATGGGTGCTGAAATCTATCTGTATCTCGTTACTACCGGTCTTGAAGACGAAGAGCAGAATCTTATCGCGCGTGTTTCTCCCCGTTCGGAAGTCAGAGCGGGTGACGCAGTTAAAATTGCAGTTGACCTTTCGAGAGTACACGTATTCGACAAAGATACTGAACGTTGCATAGCTCACTGAGTTTTATCCGAATTTGCATTCTGTAAACAAATTCCGTTTGGATTTTGAAATAACTGAATTATAAATTAAACTGCCTGTCGGTAGCAATTTGCTGACAGGCAGTTTTTTTATCAAACTAAGTATATATTTTCTGATATAAAAAAGATATTGATACATATATTTAAATTTTTCATTTAAATTTCAGTTACAAATACCGTTTCATAAGTATATTTTAAAAATTACATATTATGTTTACAAAATAAAAATCAGCCGGCTGACAAGCCGGCTGACTAAAAAATAATTGCAATGGTTATATAATTATTTTACCATTTTTGCTATTTCTTCAGCGAAATTCTCTTCTCTTTTCTCAATTCCTTCGCCTTTTGTGAAGCAAACAAATTCCTTAATCTTGATTTCTCCGCCGAATTCCTTTGCACACTGTGCGGTGTACTGAGCAACAGTCATAGAATCCTCTTTGACGTATGCCTGATCGACAAGACAATGCTCCTCATAGTATTTGCCCATCTTGCCCTGAGCCATCTTTGCTATGATCTGATCGGGCTTGTTAGCGTTTTTGGGATCATTCTTGATCTGACTCATTACAATTTCAAGCTCAGCGTTAACAACTGATTCAGGAACGTTGGTGCGGTCTACATACTCACAGGGGTTAGCTGCAAGCTGAAGTGCGATATTTTTCGCATATTCAGCAAAACCTTCGCTGCTTACTGCCTTATCATCCGCATCAAATACCACTACAACACCCATGGTGCCTTTTCCGTGGATATAGGAAGAAAGTACTCCTTCTTTGACAACAAAACGGCGGAGGCTTATCTTCTCTCCGATTTTGAATATCTGCTCTTTGAGAACAACCTCGACAGTATCATCGGTTCCGTCGTATTTGCAAGCCATAAGAGCATCAACATCAGCCGGTCTGCAAGAAAGTATAGTTTTGAGGACTCCTTTTACAAACTCCTGGAACTTCTCATTCTTTGCAACGAAATCAGTTTCGGTGTTAACCTCAACCATTGCCGCAGTTTTCTTATCATCTGTAAGCATTATGTCAACTATTCCCTCAGCCGCTATTCTCGACTGCTTGGAATCAGCCTTAGCAAGACCTTTTTCACGAAGTACCTTTACCGCTTCGTCAAAATTACCGTCTGTTTCTACAAGTGCTTTTTTGCAATCCATCATTCCGCAACCAGTCATTGTTCTGAGTTCGGAAACCATTTTAGCTGTAATAACCGCCATTTTTATCTCCATTCTGCCGATAATCCGGCTCTGCTTATTTTTTAATTACTCAGCGTCTGCTTCTTCTGCTACTTCTTCGGTCTGCTCTTCTTCAGCCACATTCTGCTCGCCCTGTTTGCCCTCAATCACGGCATCGGCAAGTGCTGAAGCTATAAGCTTTATAGCACGGATAGCGTCATCGTTTCCGGGGATAATATAATCCGCATCATCGGGATCGCAGTTTGTATCCACTATTGCAACTACCGGAATGCCGAGCTTTTTGGCTTCCTGTACAGCAATATTTTCGTTACGCGGGTCAACTATGAACACTGCCGAAGGAAGTGTTTCCATTGTTTTGATTCCGCCGTAGTTTCTCTCCAGATCCGATTTTTCCTTGACAAGTTTTGCTACTTCCTTTTTGGTAAGAGCGTCGAATATGCCGTCTTCTTCCATTTTTTCGATCTGATGCAGACGTGCTATACTCTTTTTGATTGTCTGGAAGTTTGTGAGCATTCCGCCCGGCCAGCGACTGTTAACGTAGTACATTCCGCAGCGTGTTGCTTCCTCTTTGATCGCATCAGCAGCCTGTTTTTTGGTTCCGATAAACAGGATGGTTCCGTTCTGCATTGCAAGATCACGAACAAACATATAAGCTGTGTCGAATCTCTTTACCGTCTGAGAAAGGTCGATGATATGGATACCGTTACGCTCCTGGAATATGAAAGGAGCCATTTTAGGGTTCCATCTTCTGGTGTGATGTCCGAAATGGACGCCTGCTTCAAGCAGCTGTTTGATTGAAATTACTGACATTTTTTCTTCTCCTTTTGGTTTTTCCACCACTGCGCCAAATGGCATTTGCCACACCAAAACAGCACAGTTGCGAATTTTTTAACTTCTTAAGTTTATCATATTCGGGATCATTTTTCAATCCCTGATGAACAAAATTAACAAATTGGTTACATATTTGTTTTGCCGAGCCTCATTCTGAAATCATTATATCCGAAATCCGTCAACCGGCTTATTCCGCCGTTTTCTCCGATCAGATAAATATTCGGGAGTGGCATACCGTTGAATGTGTTGTTTTTACAGAACGAATATATCGCCATGTCTCCGAGTATCAGCTTATCTCCTGCTTTAAGCTCATCCGCAAAAACATATTCACCGGTGAAATCTCCGGCAAGACAGGTTGGTCCTCCGAGCCTGTATCTGAACGTGCCTTCACCCGTTACTCCGTAAATCGGCGGATTGTACGGCATTTCGAGCACGTCCGGCATGTGGCAGGCAGGCGAAACGTCTGTAATCGCCGTTTTGATCTGCCCGTTTTCGACTATGTCAAGTATTTCCGTCACAAGATAGCCGGCGTTAAGCGCACAAGCTTCCCCGGGCTCAAGATAAACCGTCACATGATATTTTTCCGCCGTGTACTTTATACACCTTTCGAGCTTTTCCCTGTCGTAATCCGGTCTGGTAATATGGTGGCCTCCTCCGAAGTTGATCCATTTCAAATTACTGAGTATATCGCCGAACTTCAGCTCAACGGCTTGCAGAGTTTTTTCAAGTGCATCGCTGTTCTGTTCGCAAAGCGTATGAAAATGGATTCCGTCAAGCAGTTCGATGTCCTCTTTTGTAAGATATCTGTCGAAATTATATCTTGTGGTACCGAGCCTGCTTCCTTTTGAGCAGGGATCGTACATTCCTCCGTCCTGCACCGAGCATTCGGGATTTACTCTGAGTCCGATCTCACATCCGGCAGCCTTTGCCTTTTTACCGTATTTTTTCAGCTGAGCCGGCGAATTGAAAACGATATGATCACAGCATCCGACAATCCTGTCAAAGTCCCCTTCCCGATAAGCCGCCGAAAAAACGTGTACCTCTTTACCCGGCATTTTTTCTTTGCCGAGCAAGGCTTCGTAAAGTCCGCTTGCTTCCGTTCCGTCAAGATATTCCGACATAATCGGGTAAAGATCAAACCCGGAAAACGCTTTCTGCGCCAAAAGTATACGGCATCCCGTATTTTTTGAAACCTCAGAAAGGATTTTGCAGTTTCTGCGTATCATTTCTTCATCAATGGCATAGAACGGAGTTTCCGATACCGAAAGCAACAACTTGATTTTTTCATCACTAAGACCGGCAAACGCCGGTCTTTTATCAGCTTTCATATTCACTCGACAGTCACCGGATTTCTGGTTTCCTTATGCGGAAGACCGTATTTTGAAAGTGCGTCAAGGAACGGATCCGGATCAAATTCTTCGACTGTATAAACACCTTTTTTGTTCCATTTTCCGGTCAGAAGCATCATAGCTCCGCACATTGCCGGAACTCCAGTTGTATAAGATATTGCCTGTGAACCGACTTCAAGGTAACATTCACGGTGATCGCAAACGTTGTAGATGTAGTATTTTTTGTCTTTTCCGTCTTTTTTACCGGTGAATATGCAGCCGATGTTGGTTTTTCCCACCGTTCTGGCGCCAAGCTCTGCAGGATCCGGAAGCAATGCTTTCAGGAACTGTATCGGTACTATCTCCTGTCCCTGGAACATTATGGGCGTAGTTGAAAGCATTCCGACGTTTTCAAGACACTTCATATGCGTAAGGTAACTCTGACCGAATGTCATGAAAAATCTAATGCGCTTTACTCCCGGTATATTTTTGGCAAGCGACTCTATCTCCTCGTGATGAAGCAGATACATGTCCTTTTTTCCAACCTCATCGAAGTTGTACTCACGTTTTATCGACATTGCCGGAATTTCAACCCATTTTCCGTTTTCCCAGTAACTTCCGGGAGCTGAAACCTCACGGAGATTGATTTCCGGGTTAAAGTTTGTGGCAAACGGGTATCCGTGATCTCCTCCGTTGCAGTCAAGAATATCTATTGTTTCAATTGTGTCAAATTCATGTTTTTGAGCGTATGCACAGTAAGCCTGTGTTACGCCGGGATCAAAGCCCGAACCCAGAAGTGCGGTAAGTCCCGCTTTTTCGAATTTTTCTTTATATGCATACTGCCATGAATAGTCAAAGTAAGCCGAAAAGCCTTCTTCTTTGCAGCGCTTTTCGTATATTTTTCTCCATTCCGGATCGTCAGTATTTTCCGGCTCATAATTTGCGGTATCCATGTAATTTACTCCGCATTCAAGACAAGCGTCCATTATCGTCAGATCCTGATAAGGAAGCGCAATGTTCATTACAAGCTCAGGTTTGTAGCTCTTTATAAGTTTTACTACCTCTTCGGTTTTGTCGGCATCCACCTGTGCCGTTGTGATAACTGTTTTTGTTTTCGGTCTTAATTTTTCCGCAAGTGCATCACATTTTGACTTAGTTCTGCTTGCTATGCATATTTCCGAAAACACTTCACTTGCCTGACAGCATTTACTTATCGCCACCTGTGCGACTCCGCCGCAACCTATAACCAAAACTCTGCTCATTTCAAATCCTCTCTTTCTTATTTCCGAGTACCGAAAGCAAAAGCTCCCGCAGTACTTTACATGCCACTGCCGTAGACGCGCCGGTCGGATCAAGCATCGGCGCCAACTCGTTGATATCCGCCGCTATGACGTTACACTCCGACACCCTGATTATTGCATTTAAAAGCTCATTAAAACTTACTCCACCGGCTTCCGGAGTTCCCGTTCCGGGAAAAACCGAGGTGTCAAGGCAGTCAAGATCTATACTGAAGTACACCGGTGTATTCTTTTCTTTAAGTTCGTTTACCGCTTCGGCGAGATTATCAAAGCCGAATTTATTCATATCTGTATTTTTGTCTGCATATACAAATTCACTTCTGTCTCCGCTGCGGATACAGAACTGGTGTATTTTTCCTACCCCGTCCAGTTCGTTGCACCTGCGCATTACACAGGCATGACTCAGTCTGACTCCGAGATAATCGTCTCTTAAATCTGCATGAGCATCAAAATGAATAATATCGATTTTTCCGAACTTTTTAACCGCCGCTCTTACTGCACCGAGAGTCACCAGGTGCTCCCCTCCTATCAGGAACGGCATTTTACCGTCATCAAGAATTTCCGTTGCGGTACATTCTATCATTTCAAGCGGTTTTTCCGGGCTGCCGAAAGGAAGCTCGATATCACCGGAATCAAATATCATAAAATCGCTGAGATCCCGGTCCTGATAAGGGCTGTATGTCTCAATTCCGAAACTTTCCGTTCTCATCGCCATTGGTCCGAACCTTGTTCCGGGGCGGAAGCTTGTGGTTGAATCAAACGGTGCGCCGAAAATCACAGCCTCAGCTTCCTCATAACCGCAGTCGCATCCGATAAACGCATTTCTGCTTATTTCCATATTCCTTCTACCTCTTCAAGCATACGTTCAAGAAACGCCGGAAGGTAAAAACTTCCCACGTGCAGTCTTGTGGTGTAATAATTTGTGCTAAGTCCCAGCGAATTCCAGTTATCGGCTTTAAGATCGTTTATTGGGTGATACTTCTTGCTTGCAAATCCGAAAAGCCAGTATCCGGCGGCAAACGTCGGAATGTGTGCCTGATACACACGGCTTATCGGGAATGTGCTTGCTATTCTTCCGTGACTTCTCTTCATGGCATTGGCGTCTTCCGAGTAAAACGGACTGCCCTGCTGATTCACCATTATTCCGTCTTCACGAAGCGCTTTATAACAGTTTCCGTAAAATTCCTTTGTAAACAGACCTTCAGACGGTCCGAACGGATCGCTTGAGTCAACTATTATCAGATCGTATTCGTTTTCGTGTCTGCGGATAAATTTCAGACCGTTTTCAAAGTAAATGCTGACTCGCGGGTCGTCAAGACTTACCGCATTGCCGGGAAGGTACTTGCGGCAGACGTTTTCGACCATCTCGTCCATCTCCACCAGGTCTATCTGAGTTACGGTTTTGTACCTGGTTAGCTCCTTTATTACTCCGCCGTCTCCGACTCCGATTACAAGCACTTTTTTTATTTCCGGGTGCACTGCCATAGGCACATGTGTTATCATTTCATCGTATATGAATTCGTCTCTTTCGGTCAGCATTATATTGCCGTCAAGGGAAAGCACCCTTCCGAATTCAGGGGTATCAAAAACGTCTATACGCTGGTAGTCACTCTCCATTGAAAAAAGCTGTTTATCCACTCTCAGACTGAGTTTCACGTCCGGAGTATGATGTTCACTGAACCATAATTCCATCTTGATATCCTTCTTACTTACTTTTGTCTGTTTTACCGTTTCACGGTTTACGGGTTAAGCCGAAGCCTGATTTCAGATTTAAATTCTCATTTGATTTTATTTCAGAACATTCAGACGGCTGATTGTCGGATCCTCCGGACCTGTCATCTGACATCCTTTTTCGTGTGCGTATCTGATATATTCAAGGATAGCTTTTGTAATTCTTTCACCCGGTGCGAGGATCGGAATTCCGGGCGGATAGCACATAACAAACTCACTGCAGATCTTACCCTCCGTATCATTAAGAGGAAGACTTACCTTGTCCGAATAGAAAGCCTGCTGAGGACTTGCTGCCACTTCCGGTTCGATGTATTCCTGTGTCATAAGTCCGGTCGGGTCACACTTGAACCGTCTTCTGATCTCCGCCAGCGCACTTACAAGCCTTTCAACTTCCTGCCACCTGTCACCGATCGAAAGATAAGCAAGTATGTTACCCAGATCTCCGAATTCAATCTGGATATCATACTCATCCCTCAAAAGATCATAAATTTCAATTCCGGCAAGTCCGACGTCAAGTGTATGAACACTTAATTTTGTCGGGTCAAAATCGTAAACCGAATCTCCGTTTATTATTTCTTTACCGAAAGCATAGTAGTCGCCGATGGCGTTAATCTCGTTTCTTGCATATCCCGCAAGCTTTCCTACACTTTCAAACACCTGCTTTCCGCGCATCGCAAGATTACGTCTGCTTATGTCAAGACTTGACATGAGAAGATAGCTTCCCGATGTTGTTTGCGTCAGGTTGATTATCTGTCTGATGTAACCCGGATTCATATTTTCTCCGCCGAGAAGAAAACTCGACTGAGTAAGACTTCCTCCGCTTTTATGCATTGAAACCGCCGCCATGTCAGCCCCTGCTTCCATCGCAGTTACCGGGAAGTTTTCTCCGAAATAAAAATGTGTTCCGTGTGCTTCATCGACAAGACACAGCATTCCTGCTTTATGAGCCATACTTACTATTTCACGCAGATCGGAACATATACCGTAGTAAGTCGGGTTATTTACCAGCACCGCAACGGCGTTCGGATGTTCTTTTATTTTTGCTTCAACCTGCTCACGTTTCATTCCGAGAGATATTCCGAGTCTTGAATCAACTTCCGGGTTAACATATACCGGTATTGCTCCGCATATAACCAGGGCGTTTATAACGCTCCTGTGTACGTTACGGGGGAGTATTATCTCATCTCCCCTTTTGCAGGCAGTAAGCACCATACTCTGAACAGCGCTTGTAGTACCGCCGACCATAAGAAAGGCGCTTTTTGCTCCGAAAGCATCAGCCGCAAGCTCTTCCGCTCTTTTTATTACCGAAACCGGGTGACAGAGATTGTCAAGCGGCTTCATGCTGTTGACGTCTACGTCTATGCACTGTTTACCGAGGAATGCCGTCAGCTCAGGATTTCCTCTTCCGCGTTTATGACCGGGAACGTCAAACGGTACAACTCTCATTTTACGAAAATTTTCAAGTGCAGTGTAAATGGGCACTTCGGACTGATCAAGACTGTAATTTTTCTTCAACGCTCTTACCTCTTTCGGATTAATCAAAGACTCTTTTTTAGCAAAAATTCAAACAAAAAAACAAGGCAGCGCCATTTCGCTGCCTTGTAGACTACGCCCGTTAAGACGTTATTTTTTTCAAGAGTTTAACAGACCTTTACAATCACTGCCGGTCGTATTCAAAGCAGGCAGACGCCCACTCCGTTATTGACTCTTTCACAAGTCAGCGCATATGCACTATTCGGTTTGTAAGAAACCAACTTATAAAATTTGAGCGTAAACGCTCCATCAATAAGGTAACTTTCGTTACCAACAGGCAGTGAACCCGGCTGTCCTTATGGCCTTGACTCTTTCCGAGTGGTTCAAAATAATTCATAAGACTCAAATTGCGTTTATTATATCACAACTTCTGCTTTTTGTCAATACGCTGATGTTAAATATGTATTATTATGTTAAATATGTATTATTATGTCGTTAAATGGTATTTACAGATACGTTTTCCTTCCAGTTGTTCAAAAGCGGGAGTTTACGTTCAAACTCCGTACCGTTACCGTAATAATCAAGAAGCGGCTCATCAAGCTCGGGAATGCTGCTTTCTTTTCCGTCAAGATAATCACTTATCCTTTCCCCGCAGGCTTTCAGCCTGAGCAAAAGTCCTCCGAACCTCTGATCCTGTACGTCAAATCCATGCGGCTTGTTTTCCCTGAACCACTGTCTGCGCAAAGCGCTGTATAGTTTTTCTGTCTTTTCAATAACCAGCTTGATATCAGAGACGATCTGAATCAGCTCCGATCTGTCTTTTTCTTTATATGCTTTGCGACAACGCAAACCGAGATCTGATTTTAAAGCCAGTGCTTCGCAAAGAGCTGCCTGGGTTTCAAAAAGATAGCCATAGCTGCTTTTTTCTGCATCAGCTTTCAACTCAATAGCGTATTTTTTATACAAATTCGTAATTTCGGGTTCGATGCATGAGTCAAGGAAACCGTTAAACAGATCGCTGAACAGCATGAACTTGCTCGGGTTTGACTGTTTACCGGAAATAATCTGACCGACTAAGTCAGCGGAGTCAAGTGACATAAATGCGTCAAACTCCTCTCCGGTAAGCTCTTTGAATGAAGATTTGATCAAACCCATATCCTGAGTTCCGTCATAGTAACAGCGTACCGCATGAAGTGAAGGAAGAATGGAATAGGGAGAGCATTCCCTACCGTCGTCACCCCAGACCGTTATAAAAATATTTTCAACGTCATTTTCGCGGCAGGATTGCATTGCCGGTAGCATGCTTTGAAGGCTCCAACGGTTATTCGGTGTAAATCCTGTCCATGTCCAGGCACCGCCTCCGAACCACAGCTCTCTGTCGAATTTTTTATGCGATTTTATCATGTCGTCATAAAAAAGTTTGTCGTCGTGATAGTAATCCCAGTAAACAAGACCGATTTCCGGCGGACACGAGTTTTTGATTTCCTCTGTGATTTCGGCATTACGGTCGTAATATTCACCGTTGCTTGCCAGTCGGTAGAACATATCAGACCACATTATAGGCTTGAAATTGTATTTTTTTACTATTTCAAGCACCCTTTCAAGATGTTTTTTCAGTATGGAAAATCTGTTCTGATATCCGTTGATGCTGAGATATTTTCCAAGTCCGAGCATATGAGCTTCGTCCATTCCGATGTGAATATAATCGCTTTTGAAGCATTCACGCATAGTTTTTATCATATTTTCGATAAGCTTATATGTTCTTTCGTTATCAACCAGAAGTATATCGGCAAAATCGTTTATATTTTTGTAAGTATTCCATTTGAAAATTCTTCCGAGATGTGCAAGCGTTTGCATACACGGAATAACCTCGACACCGATCGAAGCACAATACTTGTCAATATCTTTCAGTTCTTCGACAGTATACCTGCCTCTCATATAACCGAAATAAGGTTCATTCTGAACTTCATAGGTATCTTCGGTATACAGCTGGATCATGTTATAACCGAGTTTTTTGATTACAGATGCGTACTTTTTCACCTCATCAGGTTTCATTACCGCATTTCTTGACATATCGAGCATTACGCCGAATCTCTTGTTCATAATACACCCTCCTGAAAAATGTTAAGTTGATTATACACGAACTTTTTGCTTATGTCAATAACTTATTTTGAATCCGCAAACTATTTTTTTGGGATTTCAAGGAAAAAAGAATTATTTTCAAAAATGGCACTCGTGATATTTAAATATTTTTTTAGAGAAGAAAAAAAAATAAAATATCAAATTAAAGTAGTTTTAAAGAACTAAAGCAAAATCCGTAAAAAACGAACGAAGAATAAAGCACATTTGGCAAATATATTTTTCCAACAAAAAAACCATCCCAAGTTATTGAGGGATGGTTTTTTAAGAGATGTAGGCAAAGACCTATTTTACCGGGAGGTTTCCCACCGAGTATCGTCGGCGCGAGACAGCTTAACTACCGTGTTCGGGATGGGAACGGGTGTACCCTGACCGCGAAAATCACCTACTTAATATACTGTGACAAATTCACAGGAAACCGAATAAAGAATTGAA
>CALXUV010000021.1 GCA_944391815.1 uncultured Clostridia bacterium
GGAAACACCTGCGCAGTGGTAAATATGCTTCACAGCCAGTCACCGGATATTTCAATGGGTGTTGACAAATCACTCGAAGTAAGAAGCGGACAGGAAAGCGACGGTATGGATTACGGAGCCGGCGACCAGGGAATGATGTTCGGATATGCGTGCACGGATACCCCGGAACTGATGCCGATGCCGATATCTCTTGCGCATAAGCTTGCAAAAAGGCTCACTGAAGTGCGAAGAAACGGAACCATGCCTTACCTCAGACCCGACGGAAAAACGCAGGTTACAGTTCTTTATGAGGACGGAAAACCGAAGGAAGTCGATACAGTAGTTGTTTCGTCGCAGCACAGTGAAGATGTCGAAATGGAAAAGCTGAGAAAAGAAATAACGGAAAATGTAATATATAAAATAATTCCGGAAGAAATGAGAAGCCCGAAAATGAAAATATTTGTAAATCCTACCGGCAGATTTGTAGTCGGAGGACCGATGGGCGACAGCGGACTTACCGGAAGAAAAATAATAGTCGATACATACGGCGGATGGTCAAGACACGGAGGCGGAGCGTTTTCCGGAAAGGATCCTACCAAGGTTGACAGAACGGCGGCCTATGCGGCACGTTACCTGGCGAAAAATGTCGTTAAGTCAGGACTGGCGGAAAAGTGCGAGGTGCAGATAGCTTACGCCATAGGAGTGGCAAAACCTGTTTCTCTGATGGTTGAAACTTTCGGAACCGGTAAAGCCGATGATGAGGTTATAGCTTCTGCGCTTACTTCGCTGGTTGACCTCAGACCTAAGGCTATAATAGAAAAATTCCGGCTCCGCAGAGCGATTTACAGAAAGCTTGCGGCTTACGGACAAATGGGAAGAGAAGACGACGAATATCTCTGGGAAAAGACGGATATAGCGGACAGTCTTAAAATAAAAGTGCTCGGAAAGTAATTTAAGAAAGGATGCGGGGGATCATGCCGGAAAACAGCAACGCCGAAAAAGAAACAATCACCGGTACGGTAGAGAAGATATCCTTCCGCAATGAGGAAAACGGTTATACAGTCTGCCGGATAACTTCAAAAAGTAAAGAATATGAAGGAGTTGCAGTAACGCTTGTCGGCATAATGCCGATGTTAAAGGTCGGGGAAATAATCAGCGCGGAAGGCAGATGGGGATTTCACAGACAGTACGGCAAGCAGTTTGAGGTTGAATATTTTGAAAAACAGTATCCGACCGATTCAGCGGCAATACTCCAGTATCTTTCTTCAAAAACGGTAAAAGGCATCGGACCTGCAACTGCGGCAAAAATCGTTGCCAAGTTCGGTGAAAACACCTTTGATGTTATCGAAAATCATCCCGAACAGCTGGAAATAATAAACGGAATCTCTGCCTCGAAAGCAAAAGAAATAGCGGAAAGCTTCAGACAGCAAAAGGAATTCCGCGCTATAATGCTGTTCTGCCGTGACATGCTGGGGCCGGCAACGGCGATGAAAATACATAAGCGCTGGGGCGGACGGGCAATCGATATAATGAGGGAAAACCCGTATATGCTCTGTGAGGAGATAACGGGGATTGGATTTGAAAAAGCGGATAAGGTAGCGAGAAGCCTCGGACTTGAGGGAAACTCTCCACAAAGAGTAAGAAGCGGAATTATTTATGTTCTGACCTACAACGCGGCGGCAAACGGTCATACGGTACTTCCGAAAGACAGGCTGATAAGTCTGTCAGCAACTCTTCTTTCTGTCGACAGCGAAAGCTGTGAAGATGCTCTTGATGTTCTTACCGACAAAAAAAAGACGGTCAAAAGAACCGTCGATGGCAGAGAATGTGTCTGTCTTGAAAAGTACATGAAGGCGGAAAACTATATCAAAGACAAGCTGGATATGCTTGCGGCAGTTTTCCGTAAAAGCAGTGAAAGCGATTATCTGAGTATTATCGGGCAGATAGAGAAAGAAAGCGGCATAGAATACGATAAAATGCAGCGCAGAGCCATAAAATATTCGCAGGAGAGCGGCGTTCTGCTTTTGACCGGAGGTCCGGGAACCGGAAAAACAACGGTAATAAAGGGCATAATCTCACTGCTTAAACACAGAAATAAGAGCTTTATACTTGCGGCTCCGACCGGACGCGCGGCAAAGCGTATGACGGAAGCTACCGGAGAAGAAGCTGTAACTATTCACCGTATGCTTGAAATGGTGCCAAACGACGAGAAAGGACATTATTTTGCGAGAAACAGCGACAATCCTTTGACTGAGGACACTGTGATAGTAGACGAGGCGTCGATGATAGACACCTTACTTATGGAAGCGCTGCTGCGTTCGGTAAAACCCGGAAGCAGTATAATAATAATCGGAGATGCAAATCAGCTGCCGTCGATAGGAGCAGGGAATGTGTTTTCCGAGCTTCTGCATTCGGAAAGATACAATACCGTAATACTGAAGAAAATATTCAGACAGGCAGGAGAAAGTCTGATAGTCACAAATGCGCATGCAATCAATTCCGGTGAATATCCGGAGCTGTACAGTAAAAGCGGTGATTTCTTCTTCATAGAAAAAGAAAATGAGGAAGAAATAGCGAAAACCGTCACCGACCTTTGCGTACGCAGACTTCCGAAAAAATTCGGCGAAGATGCGATAACAGGTGTGCAGGTAATTACCCCATCACACAGAGGAGCTGCCGGCACTGAGGCACTTAATATAATGCTTCAGAAAGCACTGAATCCGCCAAGAGCCGGCAGACGTGAAAAAAAGCACCGTGAAAGAATTTTCCGTGAAGGCGATAAGGTAATGCAGATAAAGAACGATTACGATATCGAATGGCAGAAAAACGGAGAAATCGGATGCGGAATATTCAACGGAGATATAGGACTTATTATATCGGTTCTTGTTGAAGATGAGGTGCTGCTTATAGATTTTGAAGGCAGACTGACAAGATACGATTTCACAATGCTTGACGAGCTTGAACACGCATACGCAATAACGGTACATAAAAGTCAGGGAAGCGAATACCCCTTCGTTATAATTCCGATCTACAACTGTACCGAAAAACTGCTTACCAGAAACCTGCTTTATACTGCGGTAACAAGAGCACAGAAAATGGTAATACTCGTCGGCAGGGCTAAGCTTGTATCCGCAATGGTTGATAATAACCGACAGACCAAAAGATATACAGGACTCGGTGAATTACTCAGTGACGGGGAAAACGTTTATGAAAAAAATCCCGATAGGGAAAATATTTGAAAGTCTTCTCTCGCTTATATATCCGCCAAAGTGTATTTCATGCGGACAGGTTTTGCCACGCACAGATCAGACGCTTTGCGAAATATGCAGAAAAAGATTCGATACGGAAAGTAAAATGCCTTGTCCGATATGCGGTAAAGCGCATGTAAAATGCAGTTGCAAAGTAAATGCTAGCGGACTTGAAATACCGCTTATTCATGTTACGGGTTACGACCTTAAGCGAAATTCGGTAAGCAAGAATATTATTTTCCGGCTTAAAGACGATAATATTAAGTCCGGTTTTGATTTTGTTTCGCGTGAAATGGCGTCGGCTCTCAAAGACAGAATACCGCCGGCAGAAGATTTTACCGAAAAACTGATAACCTTTGTTCCGAGGAGCAAAAAAGCCAAAAGAAAGGCGGGGCATGACCAGTCGGAGATACTGGCAAAAAACATTTCATTATTTACGGGTGCGAAGTTTATGCCTTTACTAAGCAATAACAGTCACAAAATGCAGAAGAAGCTCGGCAGGGAAAAGAGAATGGAAAATGCAGAAAAGAGCTACTGCTTTGACGGAGAGTATCGAGTCGTGACCGGAAAATCGGTAATAATAGTGGATGATATAGTCACAACAGGAGCAAGCATCGGAGTTTGCGCAGGGCTTTTGCTTAAAGCCGGAGCGTCGGATATTACGGCGCTTGTATATGCAAGAACAGTGAGCGGCAAACAAAATAATAATTATTATGAATAAGATACGCCGGACGGCGTATTATAACGAAACGGAGAAAAATATGCTTGAAACAGGAATAAAAGGAAGAGAAGAGTTGACGGTAACCGAAGATAAGACAGCAAAAAACGTCGGAAGCGGAGAGCTTGAGGTTTTTGCGACACCGGCAATGGCGGCCCTGATGGAAAAAACCGCCTACAAAAGCGTAGCGGATAAGCTCGGTGAAGGAGAGGGAACTGTCGGCATATCACTTGATCTTAAACATATAGCACCGACGCCGGTGGGGATGAAGGTTGTCTGCGAAAGTGAGCTTGTAGAAGTTGACGGAAGAAAACTGACTTTCGATATAAAGGTCAGCGACGAAAAGGAAATAGTCGGAACGGCAAAGCATTGCAGATTTATAATAAACAACGCAAAATTTTCCGCCAAAGCGGCCGGTAAAGCGGAAAAATAAGTAAGAAAGGTTCAGCAGATGGCAAAAGTGCATTGGAAAGGATCAACACTTCTCAGTCCAACTCCCGCCGTGCTTGTGACATGCGGGAGCTATGAAAACGCCAATATAATCACGGTCGGTTGGACGGGCATAATCTGCACAAGACCTCCGAGACTTTATATATCGCTCAGAAAGAGCCGGTATTCCTACGGTCTGATTAAGGAAAGCGGAGAGTTTGCAGTCAACCTGACCACCGCCGGAATGCTTGAAGCGGTTGACAAATGCGGAGTTTATACCGGTAAAAACAAGGATAAGTTCAGGATGTGCAAGCTTAATAAGGAGCCGGCACAGTTGATAAACGCTCCCTTGATCGCTGAAAGTCCGGTTTCACTTGAATGCAGAGTTTTTGAAACAGTAAGTCTGGGCAGCCATGATATGTTTATGGCTGATATAGTCGGAGTTGATGCCGATGAGTCTCTGATAGACGAAACCGGGGCTCTTTGTCTTGAAAGATGCGGTATTCTTGCTTACTCGCACGGGAAATATTACTCACTTGTAAAGCCGCTCAGCAGTCTCGGATTTGCAGTGAAAAAGAAGGTAAGAAGAGCGTGAAAAAGTACGCACTTGTGTCGGAAAACGCACCGGAAAAGTTGACTGAAATTATCGGAAATCTCGGTTACGGGTGCGTTCTTTTGCCGGAATTTGAATATTTACAAAAACCTGTTGCAAGTCATGCGGACATGCTTTTTTTTGTGATTAACGACAAAAAAATTCTTTGTGACGAAAGATATTTTTCGGAAAACAAAGACCTTTTCTCTTTTTGCGGTGAAATGCAAATAGTGCCGTCAAAGGTAAAGCTGTCTGAAAGATATCCGGACGACATTTGGTTTGACTGTCTTGTTTATCGGGGGAAACTGTACGGAAAAAAGGACAGGATCGCACCCGAAATCCTTGATTTTTACGGAAAAGCTGAATTTATAAGGCAGGGTTATGCCGGTTGCTCTGTTCTTTGTACCGACAGACTTGCAATAACTTCAGATAAGGGAATTTACAAAGCAATCACTGCAAACGGAGATAAAGCGGTGCTGGTACCGCCGCAGAAAATTCTGCTAAACGGTTATGACAGAGGATTTATCGGAGGAGCATCCGGTTTTGACCGATGCGGAAACAATGTAGTTCTTACCGGAGATCCGGAAAGTATAGAGTCAGGGGCAAAGATCGTAAAATTGCTTGAAAGTGTCGGGCATAAGGTGGTATACCCGAAAGGTTTGCCTATCACCGATATCGGAGGAATCAAATTCCTGAGTTGAAAGCCGAGAAGATTACGACAATAAAAAAGGTTACTCAGCTGAAATTTGAGACTATTCGGATACTTAAATAAGTTTTCTGAATTACGGGTTGAAAGCCACTGTTACCGTATGAACAAAAATTTCCAAAAAAGTGAAGAGTAAAATTCGAATTTTCTTCCGTTTTAATGATGTAAATAAAAAAATCACTCGTTGTCCAAAAAAGATGACGGGTGATTTTTGTCTGTGCCGATTCGGATTGACGGTTATTTGCAAACCCGGCTCAGACTATTTTAGCTTTCTGATGATCTCTTGAAGAAAGGAAGGATTTTGACATTCAATAATGTTATAACAGATAATATACCTGATAATATCCGGGTGCGTTTGAAAGTCAGATAAGTGAAAAAAATAATTTTGATCAACTGAATTCAAACTAAGCGCCCCTGTAAGCAAACTCCGATTGTAACCTCTTCTGAGTTTTGATTAAGCAGGCATTGTTGATAGCGTAATAATGATGAACATATATTAGCTTTCGACGAGCGCAGTTGATAAACACTGTTGTTTTACAGGTTTTGATTAAGTCGGAATTTTTCCGTGCAAGCGATCGGCAGAACATTTTTGTTTTTTACAATACGATATACTTATGCCGGAAAGCACCGGTAATTTATTTATCCGATTTTGCGGTTTCCGACCTTCTCAGCTGTCCGCACGAGGCGTTGATGTCGGGTCCGAGAGTACGTCTTACGGTTGCGTTTACACCGTTTTTCAAAAGCGTACGGCAGAAAGCTTCGGCAAATGCCGGTGTGGTTGTTTTGAAATCACGTTCGGTGACCGGATTAAGCGGTATCAGGTTGACATGAACAGATTTTTCCATATATTTTTTCAGTATTGCCGCAAGTTTTTCGGCGGCTGCACGGGAGTCGTTTTTTCCGGAAATCAGAGTGTATTCAAACGAAATCCGTCTACCGGTGTCGTTTTGGTAGCTGTTACAGGCTGAGAGCAGTTCTGCTATCGGATATCTGTTATTTACCGGCATAATTGCGGATCTTGTTGAGTCGTCGGATGCATGCAGTGAAACCGAAAGTGTTATCGGAAATTTTTCTTTTGCAAGCCGAAGAATGTTCGGCACAAGTCCGCAGGTTGAAAGAGAAATGTTACGGTACCCGATATTCAGACCCTCGGGAAGATTGACGAGTCTCAAAAAAGCGATAACATTGTCGTAGTTGTCAAGCGGTTCTCCTATCCCCATCATAACCACGTGCGATATTCTCTCCCCGCAGTCGGCAGATACCGCTACTATCTGTCCAAGTATTTCGGACGGGAGCAGATCCCGTACCTTTCCGCCTATGGTTGAGGCGCAGAATCTGCAACCCATACGGCATCCGCATTGAGATGAGACGCAGATACTGAGTCCGTATTTGTAACGCATAAGAACACTTTCGATATAATTCCCGTCGCTTAACCTTAGCAGATATTTTGCGGTTCCGTCGATCCCGGAAACCAGCTTTTTCTGAATTACGGGCAAGTTAAGAGAGGCGTTTCCGGCAAGAAATTCCCGCATTTTTTCCGGCAGATTGATCATCTGGCTGAAATCTTTTCCCTTGTACATCCAGTCAAAAATTTGTTTTGCTCTGTATTTCGGAAACCCGTAACTTACGATTTTTGCCTGTAACTCAGCAAGGTCAAGTGAAAGAAAATCCTCTTTGATTAACTCGTTCATGATCTGTCTTCCTGCCTTTCCGTACTGACAAGAAGGACAACGCAGTGACAGGCGATACCTTCCATTCTGCCGGTAAAACCGAGTTTTTCTTCAGTGGTGGCTTTGATATTTACGTTTTCGGGTGAGGTTGAAAAGGCTTTTGCAACATTTTCCGACATTCTTTCTATGTACGGCGAAAGCTTCGGCTTTTGCGCAATAACCGTTATGTCAATATTAGAAATCCGATACCCGCTTTCTGACATCATTTCTGCGCATTTTCGGGCGAGAATCAGACTGCAGATTCCTTTATAGGTTTGGTCGGTGTCGGGAAAATGGCGTCCGATGTCGCCGAGTCCGAGCGCTCCGAGCACTGCGTCGCAGGCGGCGTGGATAAGTACATCGGCGTCGCTGTGACCGTCAAGTCCGAGCGGGAAATCGATTTCGACGCCACCCAGAATCAGTTTTCTGTCGGAAACAAGCCGGTGTACGTCATATCCGTGACCTATTCTGAAATCATTCATGTAAATTATCCTTTCTATTCTTGCTTCTGACTCAGCCTTTTCAGACTTAACTTTTCTGTCACCGTACGGAATGGATTTAAAATCAGAGTTTATGCACCGGTGCCGTAATCAATATTTAAATACTTACTAATCTTTGTCCGGTAATACAGTATGAAGAGTGAAGGCTTACACAATTTTTTGGAATTATTTTTCAAATACGGGTTTAATGCTGTCTTATGGATTGGCATTTTAAACCCATGCTTTTTATGTTTTTCCGGGGTTGGTTACCTTGGCTCTGTGTTGATTTTTTGCTATTTGATAATTGTTCAGAAGTACCTTAAACAAGCGTTTCGGGTGCGATTGTTTAAGATCATAGTAATTATAGTGGCGCTTTGTGTTCGGTTACTTCTGAGCACTTTTTTTGTCATTTTCACTTTGTTTTTTTCTCATGTCGAGTATTGCCTCGGCAAAAATCAAATCCACGGGTTCGGTTATTTTCAGATTTTCCTTACCGCAGTCAACCGCTTTGACGGCAAAACCGGCGTTTTCGGCCATTCCGGAATCGTCTGTAACGACAAGTGACTCTTTTATGGCAGTATAGGCAGATGCCCTGTAAATTTCCGTCTCGAAAATCTGCGGAGTCTGTGCAAGAAAAACAGAACTTCTTTCGGGAGTGGATGAGACAAATCCGTTGCTGTCGCAGATCTTTACCGTGTCGGTGCTTTTACAGCACGCAACGGCAGCGCCGAATGTCAGTGCCTGGCGCAGAACTTTCGTTATCATTTCAGGTGTAACAAGACATCTGGCGGCATCGTGAACTGCGACATGAGTTGATTTGTCAGATATTTTCTTAAAACCCCGAAATGCCGAATCCGATCTTGTAGGTCCTCCGGCAATGACGGCTTTCAGTTTGGAAATTCCATAGCGTTCGGCTACCCCGTCGTAAAGCGCAAGTTCTTCTCTTCTGACGCAGAGAATTATTTCTTTTACTTTCCCGCAGTTCTGAAAGGCAAGCAAAGAATGTACAAAAACCGGCTTCCCGTCCAGCATGATCCACTGCTTTGTTATGTCAGATTGCATGCGCGATCCGCTTCCGGCGGCGAGAATAACAGCAGAAACGAATGTTTTCTTTAATTTCAGTTTCCTTAAAGCGTACAGCAGGCATCCCGAAAGTCTGTATTTCAGTTTTATCACGTTATACCTCACATCGGTGTTTTATTGTTTACAACGGCAATTATAACACAGTTTGCGGCAAAAATAAAGAGAAAAGCAGAGCAATATAAAAAATTTAATATTTATTAACACATTATTTCTGAATTAAGTGTTTATGTATGATACTATAAAAATGGTGTGCACGATTTAAAGTAAATCCTGAACTGAACGGAAGGGAGTGAGCCGATTGGAAAAATTTATTGATAACGCAGTGGAAAAGTTTTCTGTGTTCACGGCTAACGATGCCGCCGATATTCTCATACTCGGTTTGATTTTCTTCCTTGTGTACCGGTTCATTCGCAGAAGGAGAGCTTTACCGATTCTTATCGGCGTTGTGGTTTATGTTCTGGCTATGCAGCTTTTCGGGTTTATCGGATTCAAAGCGACTTACAACCTGATGAAGTGGCTGACGGTTCCCGGAACAATTGTTCTGATCATTATTTTCCAGACGGATATAAGATCGGCGCTTGAAAAAATCGGAACGTTTGTCATCAGTCTCGGAAAAATGATGAAGAACAAAGTATTCCCGGTTCCCGGAAGCATGGAAGCCGAAGCGATAGCAAAAGCGGTGATGAGACTTTCGGCTACAAAGACCGGTGCTTTGATAGTTCTTGAAAGAAACACAGGTATAGAGGATATAGGTCAAGGCGGAACAAAACTTGATGCGGTGATATCACCTGAGCTTATATGCAATTTGTTTTTCTCTCCTGCTCCGCTCCATGACGGTGCGATAATTATCAGAAAAAAACGGATAAGTGCGGCAGGATGTTTTCTTCCGAACTACTCTGATCCTTCGCTTAACTCTTATTTCGGATCAAGGCACAGGGCGGCTATCGGCATGAGCCGTACCAGTGACGCAGGGGTAATTGTGGTAAGCGAGGAGGACGGAAAGATATCTTACGCAAACGGAGGAGAGCTTTCAAGAGGCATTGACGAGGATACGCTCAGAGATATCTTGTTTTCCTACTACGGGGTTTCAAAGAAACGTAATAAATAATCTGCGGCTTTAAAAACTCAAAACCCGAATTTCAAATTCCGAAATCCGGATTAATAAGAAAACCGGCTTTCAAAAATATAAGTGCTCGGTCACCTGGGTAGTTTTTCGGATCAGTAAGGATTCATGGAAAATTACGGGGTAACACTTTTGTGTGCAGTTTTTTGGGGATTTGTCGGGTTCAGGCTGCTGAAATGCGGGCGATGGCTTAAAACTCGGTTTTAAGTGCATGCTCTGATTTACGGGAGAAGTTGCTTTTTTGGAGCAGCAATACTGATCTGAGACGGCACATTTGCCGGTCAAAATGGGAACAGGAGGATCGTATGAATAACAACAGTCAGGAAAAAAAGCTTAAACATAAATCTTTCCTCATGAGATCGCAGGAAAGGACAGATTACAAGGTTGAGCCGGCAAAGGCTCTTGACTTTGTAGCGGCGATAATCAGCATTGCGGCGGCGGTGGCAGTGTGGCTTTATGTCTGAGCGGAAGGACGTTGAAACGTGGCGAAAGTAATAGTAAAAGACATCCGGTTGCCGATTACGGAGGATTCTGTTTCGGCAACCGAATTTGCGCATAGGAAGCTGGAAAGAATACTGGGAGCCGGCAGTGTGCTCGGCACTTCGATTTATCGCAAGTCGGTGGACACAAGACACAAAAACAACATAACCTGCGTATACAGCGTTATGGCTGAGTGTGACACTGTGCCGGGAAAAGAAACACTTGAAAAATACGGGCTTTCGGTTGCGGCGGAAGGAAATCCGGACGTCATAACCGGAAACCGACCGATGACTGTTCCTCCGGTAGTAATCGGCGACGGTCCGGCGGGGATGTTCTGCGCACTTCTGCTGGCGGAAAACGGATATGCTCCGATCGTGATTGAGAGAGGGGACGGCATAGCCGGACGAAAAGCTGCGGTGGAAAACTTTTACCGTACCGGAATCCTTGATACAGAGAGCAATATTCAGTTCGGAGCGGGCGGGGCAGGTACTTTTTCCGACGGTAAGCTTGTCACAAGGATAGGTGACAACCGTTGCAGGTATGTTTTGAAAAGATTTGCTGAAAACGGTGCTCCGGAAGAAATTCTTACGCTTGCAAAACCCCATATCGGAACCGACAGGCTTGTCGATACAGTTGAAAATATCAACCGCCTGATAGAAAAAAACGGCGGTAAACTCCTTTACCGTACGGCGTTTATCGGCTTAAACCGTGACGGAGAGGGCAGAATAAAGTCGGTGAAAACTACTGCGGGGGAAATCGGGTGCAGTGCGGCTGTCCTTGCTACCGGCAACGGCGCCGGAGACGTTTATGCTTATCTGATGAAAGAGGGAATAACTGTTACCGAAAAGCCGCTGAGCGTAGGACTCAGAATCGAACATTTGAGAAGCGAAACCGAACGATCGGTTTTCGGTGACGGAATACTTAAAAAGGCGGAAAACGACGAAAAGCTGAGGAGAAGACTCGGACATGCCGAGTATGCGATGTCGTTCAGAGAAAACGGAAGAGGCGTCTACACTTTCTGTATGTGTCCCGGAGGAGAGGTAATAGCCGGTTCAAGCGAAGAGGGCGGAATTGTCACAAATGGCATGAGCAGATACGCAAGAGACGGAGTGAATTCAAACTGCGCAGTGTGTGTTTCGGTGATGCCGGAGGATGTGAGAAGTTACGGCTCTGCTATGGAGTTCTGCCGCAGTATAGAGCGGTCGGCATATCTTCTCGGAGGGGGCGGCTACCGTGCTCCGGTGGAAACAGTGGGGGATTTTCTTTCCGGTAAAACCAAAGGTTTTTCAGTTTCAAAGACGGTGAAACCTTCGTATATGGGCGGCAGCGGAAATGTTGCCTACGCTCCGCTTGACAAACTTTTTCCGGATTTTGTTACCGATATGCTGAGAAAAGGAATATCGGATTTCGGGAAAAAACTGAAATGTTTCGCTTCCGGCGACGGTCTTCTTACGGGTGCTGAGACAAGAACCAGTGCTCCGTACAGAATAGAAAGGCAAGCGGACGGAAGCTCCGTAAGCTGCAAAAATCTCTATCCGTGCGGAGAGGGAGCAGGCTACGCAGGAGGAATTACAAGTTCAGCGGTTGACGGTATAGAACAGGCTCTTAACATTATGAAAAAATTCCGACCGTTCACGGGTTCCGGAGAAGAAATATAAAAACAAAACAAACAAAGTCAGTAAAGAAGCACTGAGACAAAGACAAAGCCGGAAAATAAAAGGTGAGAATCAACAGTAAGTATGCAACATAAAATCAAACGGTAAAGACGACCGAAAAGCAAAATATAAGGTAAAAAGTAAAAACAAGGCAAAAAACAATTTCGCAGAACGGATGTGCGAAAACAATATTTGATAAGCGAAAGCTTTCGGCCGGAAAACGGTCAGGGACTGAAAATTATTTGTTTTCCGGTTTATGAGTGAAAAGAGGAACCGATTTGGAGCTGAAAGGGATAGTAAAGGAAACGGACGGCAAAACCGCAACCGTTATCGTGATGAGAAAAGACGCCTGCAATCACTGTGCGGGAAAGATTATCTGCGGCAGAGCGCAGAAATACGAAATAAAAGCCGGAAATGAAATAGGCGCAAAACCGGGAGACCTTATAACGGTCAGCGGCAGTGACCGCGGAGTTCTTTTTTACGCATTTCTGCTGTTTTTGCTGCCGATAATTGCTTCGGCTGTGTGTTACTTCGTCTTTTTCGGGATAAATCATACCCTTGGTTATGTAATGGCTGCGGTCGGCTTTCTCCTTCCCTACGGAATTGCGGCAGTAGTTGACAGAAAGCTTTCCGGCAGGCTGACGGTCAGGATAACCGATATTGAAACTGAAAAAAATGAATTTTTCAGCTGTGATGAAACAAGTGAGAACAAATAAAGGAAAAAGCAATGCCAAAAAAGAAAAAATGGCTTTTAAGAGAGCAGACTGAAGAAAGTCTTCAGAGAGCAAAGGAGTTGCAGCAGTCAACAGGTCTTGAAAATGTGCTTTGCCGGATACTTGTGGCAAGGGGATACGATACTCCGGAAAAAGCAGGGGAGTTTCTTTCAAAATCAAACGAGCTTCTGCATAATCCGTATCTGCTTAAGGATATGGACAAGGCGGTAAAAAGAACGCTCACTGCCCTTAAAAACCGGAAAAAAATTACGATATACGGAGATTATGACGTTGACGGGGTTTCCGCGGTAAGCGTTCTTTATCTGTACCTTACTGAGCTTAACGCCGACGTTAATTATTATATACCTAACCGGTACACCGAGGGTTACGGCATGAACTTAACGGCGCTTGATGAAATTATCGGTGGCGGTACAAAGCTGATAATTACGGTGGACACAGGTGTTACGGCAGTGGAAGAAGCCGAACACATAAAAAGCAGGGGAGCAGAACTTATAGTCACAGACCATCACGGGTGTCATCCGGAGCTTCCGGACGCCGTGGCGGTAATAAATCCGAAAAGAGAGGACGACACGTATCCGTTCAAGGAGCTGGCGGGAGTGGGCGTGGTTTTCAAATTCATCACAGCTCTTGAGTTTGCCGTGCAGGAGGAGAGAATATTCGGAGGTGACGGCGGACTTGATCTCAATGCAAGATTTGCGAGAATGACAGAGAGAACCGACTGTGATTTTCTTGAAAAGGTGTGCTCGTATCTCGATCTTGTTACTCTCGGAACAATCTCGGACGTAATGACACTGACCGGCGAAAACCGCCTGATAAGCTGGTACGGACTCAGTCTTATTGAAAACAGACCGCGTCCCGGACTTCTGGCACTTATGAACATGGCTGACGGAATGAAAAGCAGAAAATATCCGAAAAAAAGAAAGATAAGCGCATCGTACATAAGCTTTACCGTTTCGCCGAGAATAAATGCCGCAGGCAGGATTTCAGACGCTCAGGCGGGCGTAAAACTGCTTATAACAAATGACGAAAAAGAGGCAAGGGAGACGGCAAAACTTCTGTGCGACCTTAACCTTCAACGTCAGACCGAGGAAAACCGTATTACTGCGGAAGCAACGGAAACGGCGGAAAGAAGTCATGTTTTCGGCAAAGATGCAGTGATGGTACTCAGCGGTGAAAACTGGAATCACGGGGTTATCGGTATCGTGGCTTCAAGGCTGACCGAAAGGTATAACGTTCCTTGCATACTGATTTCGGTGGAGAACGGAATCGGAAAAGGATCAGGCAGAAGCATAAAGGGAATAAATATTTCCGAAGCACTCGGAGCCTGTGCGGATCTGCTTGAACGGTACGGAGGTCATGAGCTTGCGGCGGGACTGACGATAAAAGCGGAAAATATTGACGATTTCAGAATAAGAATCTGTGAATATGTCGAAACGCAGACTGCCGGAAAGGAATTTGAGTGCGGACTGACAGTCGATGCAGAGGTAACTCCGGAAGAGGTGACCGATGTGCTGGCAAGTCAGATGGCGGTTCTTGAACCTTGCGGAGTCGGAAACCCGGAGCCGGTTCTTCTGATGAAAAACGTTGCTGTCGTTTCAGTTGAGCCGATAGGAGACGGAAAACACACAAGACTTACTGTCGGAAGTGCGGCAGATCCTGAAACTGCACTCGTTTTCGGGCTTTCTCCTAAAGAGACAGACATTTCGGAAGGCGATACGCTTGACATTGTATTTAAATTACAGCTGAATGAATTCAGGGGAATGCAAACTAAGCAGTTACTTATATGCGACTGCCGTATTCATAACGATATCGGATTCTTTGAAAAAGAGATGAAATTTCTTTCGGATTTCGAAAACGGAATTGCGGACACGGCAGAACCGTCGGCAATACTTCCGGACAGGGATGATTTTGCGGCGGTATACAGAGCAGTAAACGATCTGATGCCCGAAGGTGAAACCGTTTCGCTTTACAGGCTTCACAGAAAGTCAAACGCGCTTTCGGACAGAAGAATAGGTGCCGCAAAGGTAAAGACCGCTTTGCAGATACTTGCGGACGTCGGACTTGTAAAGTACGAAGAACTTCCGGTTGCGGGTTACGCAGGAACTGAGATGTACAGAATAAAACCTGTGCGTGCCGAAGTAAAGGTGAATCTTTTCGGAGCACCGAGATATAAAAGAATCAAAAACAAACTGAGTGCAAAAAGGGGAGACAGTAATGATCTGCGTGATACAGCGGGTTGAAAACGCCGGGGTAGGAGTTGAAGGCTTAACCGTCGGAAAATGCGGAAAGGGACTTCTGATACTGGCATGCGCAGTGACGGGTGACACCGATGAAACCGTCTGCAAAGTAGCCGATAAAATACTGAAAATGCGTATTTTTGAGGATGAGGCGGGAAAACTCGGAAAAAGTGTTACCGATATCGGCGGAGAACTGCTCGTGGTATCAAACTTTACTCTTTGCGGGAGCTGCCGTCACGGCACAAGACCGGATTTTGTAAAAGCCGAAAAAGCCGGAAATGCAGAGCGTCTATGTTCTCTGCTGGCGGAAAAGCTGAGAAGCGCAGGAGTGAAAACAGAGGAAGGTCAGTTCGGAGCAGATATGAATATTAACTGTCTGCTGAACGGACCTGTAACCATAATACTTGATTCGGATAAGGATATCAGCCCTGTAAAATAACGGGAAAAATGAAGCGGACGCAGTACCGTAAGCAATTAAGTTGAAAGGACAAAATAATGAAACTGTATATCGAAGGCGATATAAACGAATATTATGTGCAAACGCTGTGCATGCTTTTTTTCCCGGGAGCAAAGTTTTCGCACGACGAGGAGCTGACGGAAAACTCGGATGTCGTGCGTCTCAGAATGACCGAAACAGAAAACGGAATAACCGCACATGCCGAAATGACAAGCGGCGGGAAAACAGCTGTAAAAGAAAGGCATGAGCAGTTCAAAGAGGGAATAACCAGGATAAGAACCGCAAAGATAGCAAGCGGAGTTGCAATGCTTGCGGCAGGAGAGGAGCTGTTCAGCTGTACCCCGCCGTGGGGAATAATGACAGGTGTGCGACCGGCAAAAATAGCCGCTCCGATGGTGCAGGCAAATATGAGCTCGGCGGAAATAAGGAACATTCTCTGCCGTGATTATTTCCTGAATCCGAAAAAGGCGGCGCTTTTGACCGAGATAGCTAAAAAAGAAGCGAAGATCATCGGAAAAACTCCGAAAAACAGCTGTTCGGTATACATATCAATTCCTTTTTGTCCAAGCAGATGCACCTACTGTTCTTTTGTTTCGTATTCGACAAAGAGACTGCTTTCAATGATAGGCGACTATCTTATTAAGCTTCATGCCGATATTGACAGGCTGTTCACAAAAATAAAGGAACTGGGGCTTACAGTCGTAACCGTTTACATAGGAGGGGGTACGCCTACGGTCCTTACGGCGGAGCAGCTTGCGGCGCTTCTCGGAAAGATTTCTGAGCATGTCGACCCCGGAACGCTGATGGAGTTTACCTGCGAGGCGGGACGTCCCGATACTGTTACGGCGGAAAAGATGAGGGTGATAAAGTCACTCGGTGTTACAAGAGTGAGCGTAAATCCGCAGACACTGAACGATATGGTTCTGGAAAGCATAGGAAGAAGGCATACAACTGAGGATTTTTTCAGAGCGTATAATATAGTCAGGGAAAGCGGCATAAAATATATAAATACCGATCTTATAGCGGGACTTCCCGAAGAGAGTTTTTCGAGTTTTTCGGATTCGGTAGACCGTATTCTGAAACTCAGACCCGACAATGTGACTTTCCACACATTTTGCGTAAAGAAAGCGGCGGAAATTCTGAAAACGGGAAGCGAAGTATATTCAAGAACCGGCGGAGAGACCGGAAAAAGTGTCGACTATTCACAGATAGCTGCAGGGCTTGCCGGTTACAAGCCGTATTATATTTACAGGCAGAAAAACACGGTAGGAAATTTTGAAAACGTGGGATATGCGCTTGAAGGAGCGGAAGGTTTCTACAACATCTATATGATGGAAGAGGTTCATTCCGTAATGGCGGCGGGAGCCGGAGCGGTAACCAAGCTTGTCTCAAAGGACAGAAGCGTGATAAAAAGATTTGCCATGCCCAAGTATCCGTATGAGTATCTCGGAAGCAAGGATATTAAGACGGATATTTTCGACCAGAGAGAAAAAGCTATGGAAGAGTTCGCAAGGGAATATTTCTGATTTCCGGGATAAACATTACGTTTTAAACCGTCCGGTCGGCAGCTTTTGCCGGTGCGGTGTAAAATGTTTGAATCATATCGGAAAAAGGAAATTTATTTTTCCGATGTAAAAGCTGCGCTATTCCTGCGAAGTCCTGCCCCCCGGCGACAAATACGCCTACGGAAGTGCTTTTGCCGTGATTTCATTAACTGAATATCTTTGACATCCGGTAAAAAACGGTATCGCATAATATCCGGATAAGTCCCGAAAGAACGGATAATCATGAAAGGAATCGGAATGATAGTAAAGACAAAATTCGGAAGCGAAGAAGAAAAGAAAGAATATGTAAGACGCTGTGAGCATGAGTTTGAAAACCGTCTCGACGACATAATGAAGGATATCTGTGCGCAAAGCGACATCAGGTATATTACTCTCAGCGGTCCGACCTGTTCGGGAAAGACCACGGCGTCAAAAAAACTTATTTCGGAGTTTTCAGAGCGTGGGAAAAGGCTTGGGATAATATCTCTTGACGATTTTTTCAAGGACAGGGATACCCTTGAAGCGCAGTCAGAGGGCAGAAAACTTGATTTTGACTCTGAAAAAGCGCTTGACCTCGAAGAACTCGCCAAATTCATGAGCGACATACAGAGTAAAGGCAGGGCACGTCTGCCAAAATTCAGTTTCGACAAAGCGGCAAGGACTCATTTTGAGGATTTTTCCGCAGAAGATAAGGACCTGCTGGTGTTTGAGGGAATACAGGCGATATATCCTGCATTCACAAGTCTTTTTGAAAGCGGAGCGAAGAGGAAAAGCATTTATATAAGCGTTCTTGAAGACTTTGATATAAACGGAAAAAAGATAACTCCCCGCGAGATAAGACTGTGGAGGAGAATAGTTCGTGACTACAAATTCCGTTCGGCAGAACCTGAGTTTTCATTTTACCTCTGGGAAACGGTGGTTGAAAATGAAGACGTCAACATACTCCCATACTCTGAAAACAACGATTATAAAATCAACTCAGCTCTGGGGTACGAGCCTTGTATACTTAAACCCGAGCTTGAAAATCTGCTTTGCGGGTTAAAAGAAAGTTCGCTTTATTACAAAAAGAGCAGGGAAATTCTTGCGGCGGTAAACGATGTTGATGTTATCAGCAGTAAATATCTGCCGAAGAGATCTCTTTATCACGAATTTCTATAGCCCGGAAACCTTGGCTCCCGGGCTGTATATAAATGTGCCGCTTCTGCCGAAAAATCAAGGTACGTCCGTTTTTTTAAACATCGGTCGGCGGTTTGACACAGAATTTTAAACGCTTATATATACTATGTCGGAGCTAAGCAAGTTGTAACAAAAAAAATACAGCCGTATATTTTTTTCATGCGGTAAAAAAACGGCAAATCGGTTGAAAAGATAAAGACAGACGCCGCTGATGATTTATAAGTAAAAAATATAAAAATTTTATTTATTACCGTCTGCTTTCAAAAATGAAATTTGTAGGGTGCGGTAAAAAATTGCAAAAAATTCGTAACGGAAAGTGCGGGAAAGGAAACAGATAAGGATGCTTAAAATATCGCCGTCTCTGCTTGCGGCAGATTTCGCAAAGCTCGGGGAAGAAGTCGATAAAGTGGAAAAAGGAGGCGCAGACTGGCTGCACCTTGACGTAATGGACGGGATGTTTGTTCCGAATATATCGTTCGGTCCGTGCGTAATATCGTCGCTGAGGCGTCACAGTAAGCTTTTTTTTGACGTCCATCTGATGATAAACGAGCCGATAAGATATATCGAGGACTACCGGAAAGCCGGGGCAGACGGGATAACAGTACATCTTGAAGCCTGCAAAGACGTGCGTAAAACCCTCACTGCAATAAGGGAAAAAGGGCTGAAAGCAGGGCTTTCGCTGAAACCCGCAACGCCGGTAAAGGAGCTTGAGGAGTATATTTCGCTTTGTGATCTGGTGCTAATCATGACGGTCGAACCGGGATTTGGCGGACAGAAGCTGATTTTATCAACTGTTGAAAAAATCCGGCAGGTAAAGGAGCTATGCGAAAAACTCGGAATAAATAATGTTGAAATTCAGGCAGACGGCGGAATTACTCCGGAAAACCTCGGAATGCTTACCGAAAAAGGGCTTACAGTTGCAGTTGCGGGATCGGCGGTTTTCCGTGCGGAAAATCCTGAAAAGGTGATAACCGAAATGAAAAAAATAAATTGAGCAAAAAAACGGTTTACAAAAACAAAAGTATGTGATATAATAGGTTTAGAATTTGAAAGGTCGGAAATACTAAAACACGAGGATAAAACGAAAGGAGAGGAAAAATGAAAAAGTCCGGTTCATTAGTAAAGTTTCTGATAGCCTGCGGAGTTGTTATTGCGGCGGCAGCTGCGATAGCGGCAATCATCAGCCGTATGCATAGTAAGTTAAAGGGCGCCTGTGACTGTGGATGCTCGGACGACGGGGATTTTGAAGGCGAAGACGGATGCTGCTGCGGATGTGACGGCGGAATGTGCGATTCCTGCGATACCGAAGAATCCGAAAAGGACGACGAAAATGTCAGTGAAGAAATTTCCGAAGAGGGAAAAGACGACAAAAAATCCTGAGAATTATCAGGCAAAAATGAATTTGAGTCAGAATCCGGGATAAACCAACCGAATCAGTTTTTCGGTGGCATATCCCGGATTTCTTTGTTTATGAAAAAATAACATGCGTAAATCAAGCCCGTAAGACTTACCGGGGTGGAATTTGCTGAATTTCATCGCATAATTGCGGCAAAAATACCTTTTTATGATTTTATAAAGGTAGCATAATTTATCACCCAAGTAAAAAATCTGCCGGAAAGTAAAGAAAATCTGATTTGACAGTCAAAGAGAAAATTCAGCTAACTGTAAAAAAGTTCTGATTTGACAGTCAAAGAGAAAATTCAGCTATCGGTTATATAGTCAGGACTAAATTTAACTGTAAAATATACGGTCTTGATATCGTCAATGTCAGCAAGCCTGTAAATTTTCATACTGATAATCAGCACCATTCTTTTCAGTAATAAAAAATAACCGGCATTACTTTGAAAAAGTTCTGCCGGTTGAATTCAATTATCAGAATTATTTTTTCTGACGCAAAACCATGCGCTTCTTGCGTTTTTTCGGCATCGGTACGACTGAGTCTTCGGTTCCGAAATACTGCGTTATCGCTTCCTTTAACTTTTCCACCGCTTCCTCAACGCTTATTTCTTTAAGCATTGTTGCAGCAGCATTGTAATGACCGCCGCCTTTGAGCGCTTCCATAATGAGTTGAACGTTTACGCTTCCGTCAGAACGAGCCGAGATAAACACGTCGTTGAGCATCTTTGCGACGACAAACGAACCGCGTATCTTTTTGATGTTGAGAAGCCGGTCGGCGGTTTTTGCCGCAGTGATTCTCTTGGCAGGGGAGGATTCGCTGCCGGTTTCCTTTGCGATGACGATGAAGTCATGGTATATTTCAAGGTCTGTTGAAAATGCGCTTTCGCTACGGAACCCGTCGAGATCGATCTTGAACAGCGCCTGAGCTTTATTCGGGTCAGCACCGTTGTTTCTGAGGTAAATCGCCGCACCGAATGTGGGAACAAGAGCGTTACGTGTGAAGCTCTTGGTGTCGAGCAGAATACCCGCAAACATAATATCGGCTTCTTCATGATGAAGTCTGGTGTTTTCCGGAAGCTCAAGCTCAAGAATTTCCGAAACAAGCTCGCATGCGGAGGAGGCTGACGGAACTATAAGTGTTTCGCACTGACCGGGCACTGCCTCCGGAGTTTTTTCACTTTGTCTGTGATGGTCAATGATGAAGAGGTAGTCGGCGTTTTTGGCGACGTTGAAAGCCTCAAAGTTATCGGGATTGTTTACATCCGAACAGATAACAAGGGTATCGGAAGTCAGCATTTCCTGTGCCTCGATGGCGTTAACGAACATTCCCTCATATTCAGGAATGACCGACAGCTTTTCAAAGCAGTCATACAGGTTGCTGTCTTCGGTATTCATTATTATGTTGGTCGGCTTATCAATGGAGAGCGCAAGTCTTGCAAGACCTACACAGGAGCCCAGTGCGTCAAAATCCGGGTTTCTGTGTCCCATTATTATGACGTTGGAGCAGGCACGCATTCTGTACATCAGCTTGTCTGCGAAAACTCTGTGTCTTACGCCGGAACGTTTAAGCGAGGTAATGGCTTTTGCACCGAAGAATTTCGGAGTTTCACCCATTATGACCGCCTGGTTTCCTCCTCTCTGAAGCGCCATTTCAAGAGCCGCTTGTGCTGATTTATCCTTGTCATCAAGGGAACCCGTTTCCGGGGAAACACCCGCTGAAACGGTTACTGAAAGATTTTCGGAGCCTATCCGGATCTTACTTACCTGTTCAAGCAGATCGAAACGCTTTTTTTCAAGCTGTTCGACCGACATGTGCGTAAACACGGCGACATATTTTTCTCTCTCATATTCTTTGAGGAAGGCGCCGTATTCGTTTGCCCATGATTTGATTATAGCCGCAACCTGATTTGAAGCAATACGGTAGCTTTCCTGTTCGGACTGAGCGAGTTCGTTTAAGTTATCAACGGCTATATAGATGATCTGGGTAAGGTTGTTGTTGTATTTTCTTATCCAGCTGTTTTTTTCGGTGTCGTCGGTCAGAACGAGAACGAAATAAAAGTTTTTATTTGAATAAAGGGGATAAGCATACAGCGTAAATTCGCCCCCGAAAAAGTTAAATCCTTTGGTGGTAACGCCGCAGGAATTATCCACAAGAAACTGAAAAAGCTGTTTCGGGGTTAAGTCGGAAGGTGCTTCATCAGCTGTTTTGTTCAGACCGACAAAATCAGACTGACGGAAATCGAGAATAGAAGTTATACTGAGATTATCGCTGATAAGTATATGTTTTTGAGATCGGCTGGCGAATTTTTTATTCATCCAGACGAGATTGCCTTCAGGAGTACAAACGGCAGCCGCCTGACTTAATCTGGCAATTATCCCAAGCGGGAAGTCATCGGTTTCACCGAACCCGAATTTGTCGAGAAACCTGAAATATTTGTTTTTACGGGAAAGATAAACCACGGCAAAAATCCCGGCAGTAACGCAGAGATAAGCCACGAACAAAAGAACAGTCAGCCAGACAGCGTCATTCATCTGTTTGGAAAGAAAGTAAATCAAAAAAACCGCAAGTAGCGCAACAGTGGTGAAAACAGAAACAAATCCGAGAACACCGAAAGTAAGGAAAGAGTTTTTCTTCCTGTTACGAGGCTGACTGAAGTTATTTTCTGCAGACATAATACCTCCGATAAAATATCCGTCCGATTAAAGAATTCAGAAAAACACTTGCAAAGCGCATTATTGATTCAGTGAAAGATATTGATGATACAACATCACAAAATAGATTATATCATAATATAGTAACGATTTTAGATATATTTTGTAAACATATAGTATACGAAAGGCTAAAAAGTGCTTTTTCATTAAGTTTCGGGCTTGATTTTCGTCGTGTTTTATATTATAATGCCATGTAAGGGGGTGAAAGAAGTGAACAAAAACAGTAAAGAAGGTAAAATTCTGTCGGGCATAGGAGGACTTTACAGAGCGCTGACCACAGAAGGAGAAGTAGTGGAATGTGTAGCCCGCGGAGTACTCAGATACGGAAAAAACACTCCCTATCCCGGGGATAACGTGCAACTTTCGCAGTCAGAAACCGGAAGATGGACGATTGAGAAAATATTGCCGCGACGGAATAATTTCAGCCGCCCTAATGCGTCTAATATTGACGTGCTGGCGGTAACGGTCGCAGCGGCGGATCCTTTGCCGTCCTACATAACCATTGATAAACTGCTTTGTGCCGGCAGTTACTACGGCTCAGAAGGAATAATAGTTATCACAAAATCCGAGCTTTCGCCGGAAAAATCGGAAGAGATAAAAGGAATTTATGAAAAGTGCGGTTACAGGGTGTTTTTGACATCATCGTATCTCGGTTACGGGTTAGATGAACTTAAAGAATATCTTGAAAAATCAGAAGAAAACAAAACGGTGTTTTTTGCCGGAGAAAGCGGCGCCGGAAAATCTTCTCTTATCAATTCGCTTTACCCGCAACTTAAACTTAAAACGTCTGCGGTAAGCCGTAAAATAAGCCGCGGCAGGCACACGACAAGAGCGGTAACGCTTTACCCTATCGGTAATGAAATCGGCGCCGGACGAGCGTTTCTTGCCGATACTCCGGGTTTCGGGATGTTTGATCTTTCCGGGATAGATGATCTGTACAAGGAAGACGTGTGCGGACTTTTTCCCGAGTTTGAAAAATTCTCCGGAAATTGCAGATATACAAAATGCACTCATCTCCGTGAGGAAGGTTGCGGAGTTATAGCGGCAGTGAAAAACGGAGATATCCCGCAAGAAAGACACGAAAGTTTTGTAAGAATTTATGAGGAAATAAAAAAAGCGCATCCTTACCGTGTGAAAAAAGAAAAATAAATTCACATTTGAAAAATAACGGCATATAATGGAGTGACCCCTGAAAGGAGGCGCTGTCTTATGTTCAGACACTGTGGCAACAATACCTGCGAAGCGGTAATGATGGCATTGCCGGCATTCGGGGCAGGAGTTCTGCTTACTCTGTTTCTTCCTCCGTGCATTCTTTGCGGAACCTGCGGAGCGATTTTACTCGGCGCCGGAATTGTTTGTTTTTTGTCAAAATAACCCGGAAAACGGAAAGCAACAGAAATCCGCAGTTATGGAGGAGTGTATGAAGATTGTAGTTATCAAGGCCCCGAAAATCCTGAGACCGATTCTTAAAGTAATGTTCAAAGTCAGGTAATCTGCCGTCCGTAAAAGTCAGACGCATACAGTAAGTGTATAATTCGTAAAAAAACAAAATCCCGGCTTGCTTAAAATGAAAAGGGGCTGAGTCATTAACTTAGCTGAAAAAAGAAAAAAGCGGATGCTTTTTACCGAAAGGTATTGAGTATCCGCTTGCTTTGTTGTATAATTTAATTGCTAAAAAAACCTACAAGAAAGCGAGA
>CALXUV010000022.1 GCA_944391815.1 uncultured Clostridia bacterium
CGGGAGAACTATAATCATAATTCTTGAGCCGTATATCTTTTCTTTTCGGCAATTCTTTTTCATTATCCATTTGCATCACCTACACCATTATAACACAAATCGGCAGAGAAAACAAGTTCTCTGCCGAAGGCTTTTTTCTTTTGTTTTGCCGAAACGTGCAAAATTGCATAGCAAAAGGCTGAGCCTCAGCTTTTTTTTAAGCTTTTGACTCAGCCCCTTTTTTGTGCCTGCCTATTTCTCCGCTAAAAATGCAGAGAGAAAAGCACTGATTGATTTTATTGTCATGAGATATAAAGGGCAATATTTAAAAAACAATACATCTGTTTTCCGCAACGTAAAATTGCTTTTAAGTCGTTAAATGACTGAAAAGAGTCGCCGTTGCGGTTTTTTTATCGGAAAAAAACCATTCACCAAAAAAATCGGTCAGCATAAAATACCATAGAAAAAACTGAAAGGGTGGTTTTTTATGAGTGACGAACTTGAATACGGTTATATTTTGGTTTCTGTAAAAACGGCAGGAGGTGCGTTGCCTGTCGCTAATGCCGTGGTGACGGTCAAGGACGCAAACGATAATATTCTGTATGTTGAATTTACCGACAGCAGCGGAAACACTCAGCTGATGAATGTACCTGCTCCCGCAAAATCCAACTCGACGTCTCCGAATACCGGACTTCCGACGTACTTTAACTACAACATAGACACCGATAAAGAAGGGTTTGTGAGCGTAAGAAACACAAACGTACCGGTCTATCCCGGAATAACGTCAATACAGCCGGTAGAGATGCTGCCGCTTCCTGAAGGGTTAAGAATACCGCCGGTAACATTTTCCGAAAACGTACCGCCTGAGCTTTGAAACCCGGTGTACTGACAGAAAGGAGATAATATGAACAACGCAGCACTGCCTTTTATTCCTGAAAACATAACGGTACATCTCGGGAAACCTGATCAGGCGGCTCCGAACGTAACTGTTCCTTTTATTGACTATATAAAAAACGTGGCTTCAAGCGAGATATATCCGACCTGGCCGGAAAACGCCATCAAAGCCAACGTTCTGGCGCAGATATCGTTTGCGCTCAACCGGATTTATACCGAGTATTACCCGTCGAGAGGGTATGATTTTGATATCACAAATTCTACCGCATTTGACCAGTATTTCGTTCCGGACAGAGATATTTTTGAAAATGTCAGCCGTATAGTTGACGAACTTTTTGACAGTTATGTCGTCAGAGAAGGTACAGTTGAACCGCTTTTTACGCAGTACTGTAACGGAACTACCAGTAAATGCGACGGACTTTCTCAGTGGGGAACAGTCGATCTTGCAAATCAGGGACTTACTCCGCTTCAGATTCTGCAGTATTATTACGGTGACGATATAGAAATAAGAGAAGACGTTCCGGTTATGCCTGTTGAATCCAGTGTGCCGCTCCGTCCGCTGATTCCGGGAGTTGTAGGCAACGACGTAAGGACCTTGCAAGTCAGACTTAACCGGATATCGGCTAACTATCCCGCAATACCGAAGATTACAAATGTTAACGGGGTATATGACAAAAATACCGAAAACGCCGTAAAGGCGTTTCAGCGTATATTCAATCTTACCCAGGACGGAATAACCGGACGTTCGACCTGGTACGCAGTACAGCGGATATACAACGCAGTTAAAAGGCTAAGTGAACTTGATTCCGAAGGACTCAAACTTGAAGAGATTTCCCGACAGTTCCCCGAAAGTCTCGGCCCCGGTGACAGAGGTGATTTTGTAAGGGTTGTGCAGTATCTACTCAGATATGTTGCACAGTTTGACAATCGGGTTCCGGAGATAGCGGTAGACGGTATTTACGGTCCGCGTACCGAAGCTGCCGTCAAGGCTGTTCAAAGGATATACGGACTGACTCAGAGCGGAATCACAAACGAAGAGACTTATGTTGTTCTGTATGATCTGTACAGAGGGTATATTAACTCGCTTCCGAACTCACAGTTTGTCGGAACTGCGAGACCTTTTCCGGGATTCCCTCTTGCAACAGGTCAGAAAAACGAGTTTGTACGCGCGCTTCAGACATATCTTGATGTAATATCCGGGACATATCCGGAAGTACCGGAAATAAGTGTTGACGGGATATTCGGACCGGCGACCGAAGAGGCAGTCAAGGCATTTCAGAAACTTGTCGGACTTGAGCCGGACGGAATAGTCAGGCTGAAAACCTGGGAAGCTATAGCGTCGTATTACGAAGATCTGATAAAGGGCGGAAGCGTACAGAACGGACAGTTCGTGCCGCAGTAAAGGAGGATTATATGTTTAATGAAAGCGATTCGGTTTTCTACGTGGGGAATAATGCCGAGTTTATAAGGCGTGTGCAAAGCAGATTAAGGGATCTTTCCGGAAAGGACAAAAGAATTCCGCCGATTTTTATTGACGGAATATACGGCAGTGAAACCAGAGAAGCGGTTCGGGCTTTCCAGAAAGCGTACAAGGTAGGGGAAGGCGGCAATCTTGACCAGGCGACATTCGAAACTCTTGACAGAGTATGGAATCTTGCAAGAAGAGCTGACAGACTTCTCGGATACAGACCGCATTTCAATGATTTTGCCGGCAATGTAATCCGTCCGGGAGACAAAATAGACGATGTGTACGCAGTTCAGCTTTTACTGAGGGAGCTTTCGCTTCAGGATGACTCGTTTTTTGTAGATATGACCGGAATTTACGACGAAAAAACTGTTTCAGCGGTTAAAAAACTTCAAAAAATACTGGGAGCAGAGGACAACGGCATAGTTGACAGAGATTTCTGGAATTCTCTCGTGCTTCTCACCGAACTCAGCCGGAAATACAAATAAAAAATCCGGTGAAACGGAAAAATCACCTTGCCGCTCCAATCTGACACGTTTTTCCCTTTGTTTTCGCAGTTGAGATAGTTTTTGTGTTATTGCAGCATATAGAGTTTACAGTTTGCTTAACCCATGAGAAAGCATCTATTTTGTAATTCTGAATAGAAAGTTTTATAAAAAGCAGATATGAAAAGTTATTTTTGTGATTTTTGTAAATCTCAGCGTTGGTGTTAAATGGCGGGAAAATTATTTGAAAACGCATGCCACTTTCTGAACCTGTTTTACTTTTATGCAGGGATATTCCTTGCCGTCCTCGATGTAACTTGAAAATTCTCCTATAATCTCCACCGGATTTGCGAGATTTCCGGTCTGTACCGGGAAACGAACACCTTCTTCACCTATTACCTCAATGTTCCAGGTGGATTTTCCTGTTTCCGACAGCCCGAGTAAAAATTTATAACCCTGTTCGGTATAATGTCCCATTATGCGCACGGTTTTACCTTTGAGATCTGAGGAAAGCGAATATGATTTTACAGTGGATTCAAGTTCGGAAGCGCTCATCTGAAGCGCATCTATTTCGTATGCCATAGTGTCGGTTCCGGTCTCTCCGATTATTTCATTTACTTCAATATAGCCGGCGGGATCGAAAGTGCCGACAAAGGTTGCGCTTTTTCCTATATCAGGGTAAACCCCGTCTTTGAATCTTACTTCATAATATGCTTCGCAGCAAACAGTTTCGTCAGCTGATATGAGTATAAGCTTTTCTATTCTGTTCTTTGAGAAATTGTATATTACCGAAAACGGAGCGTTTATCGCAACGGTTTTTCCGGCGTAGAGGTCGTCGTTGGTGGAAATGCTGAGCAGAGTATCATATATTTGAGATTCCGTAAGTCCTGTAAAATTGTAGTCGACATCTCCTTGGTATTTTTCGGTTTTGTTTCCGCCGTCGCAGCCTCCGAAAGAAAATATAACGGCAACAGCCGCAAGTATAAGGGAAATCAGTTTTTTTCATTACGCTCAGAACCTTTCGTTTATTATAGTCGGCTATTCTGTCCGGAGCCGACTTTGTGGTCTTAAAATGCTGTTATTTGTATATGATTGGAAATTATTTGCCGAGAATGACACCGATTATATAGAATACCGCAAATGCCGCAACGTTGGCAACAGCTATTGTCGGTCCGACGGGTGTTGAAGCAACAATGCAGACCATAATACCTGTAAGGGCGCAGACGACAGCGATACAAGCGGAACAGATGACGGCTTTTTTAAAGGTTTTGAAAACACGCATTGCCGAAAGTGCAGGAAAGGTGATAAGGGACGAGATAAGAAGAGCTCCAACCATATTCATTGCGATCACAATTACAATTCCTGTGACCACTGCGAGCAGGGTGTTGTAAATTTCGACCTTTGTTCCGGTAGCTCCGGCAAAATTCTCGTCGAAAGTCACGGCGAAAATTTTATTATAGAAGAAAATGAATACGAACAGTACAAGTGCGGCAAGCACGGCACAGAGAAGCACATCGGATTTTTTTATACCGATAATACTTGCCGAACCGAAAAGGCTGCTGCAAGCGTCTCCGCTTATGCTTGAAGATTTTGAAGGAAACAGATTGAGGATAAGGTATCCGAATGCCAGAGAGGAAGATGAGATCATTGCGATAGCTGCGTCGCTCATTATCTTAGCGTTTGAGCGGATGCGAAGAAGGATTACAGCCGCTACGACTGTAAACGGCAGAGCAATGTATATAGGCGCAAAGCTTGCGGCGGTGGCAATGGAGGTGGCGCCGAAAGCAGTATGCGAAAGCCCGTCCCCTATCATTGAAAATCTTTTAAGAACCAAGCTGACTCCGAGAAGTGCGGCACACAGGGAAACCAAGGTGAGAACTATCGTCGAATAGGTGATTACCGGGTAGGTTTTGTAGTAGAAAATAAGAGTATCCATTACTTTTTTACGTCTCCGTTCTGATGAAAAATGCTGTTTATGGTGTCGTAATTGCCTAAAATTGCTTTTCCTGCGTCGCCCACGAAGGATTTGCCGATATCGCTTTCGAGGTAATCCGCTTTGGTTCCGAAGAAAAGAGGAGTATGTCCGACGTGAAGTATGTGCGTGGCGTAAAGCACTGCTGCGGCAATGTCATGTGAAATCATAATCACGGTCAGACCTGAGTCGCTGAGGTTTTTGATTATCGAATACATTTCCTGGGTGACTATCGGATCAAGTCCGGATACTGGTTCGTCAAGGAGCAGCAGTCCCGTTGAAGCGCACAGCGCTCTTGCAAGCAGTACACGCTGCTGCTGCCCTCCGGAAAGCTCACGGTAACATCTGTCCGCAAGCGCAGTTATTCCGAGTTTTTCCATATTCTGTGCGGCAAGAGCTTTATGCGACGGCTTGTAGAACGGGAACAGACCGCATTTGTTAAGACATCCGGAAAGGACGACCTCCGTAACGGATGCGGGAAAATCCCGTTGAGTTACAGTCTGCTGGGGAAGGTAACCGATCTGGTTTTTTCTAAGCCCGTCTCCGAAAGTGACCGTGCCGGAAAGAGGGGCTTTAAGTCCGAGTATAGTCTTCATCAGTGTTGATTTTCCCGAACCGTTTTCGCCGACTATACAAAGGTAATCGCCTTTGTTAACCGTGAAGTTTATGTTTTCGGCTATTGTCTTGCCTTCATAGCCGAGAGAGAGATTTTCTGCGGTGATAAGTGCCATAAGGATACTCCGTTAGTGTTTTTATATTCTTTCTGACGGGAGTCAGATTGTTTTTTTAAGTGAATTCTGAGGTATGGTCGTTCATAATTATATCCGGAAAACCCGGGGTGTAATTCTCGTTTTTTAAAAAGCAGGAATTACTTGTGAATGCACGGTTTTTTGAAAACCGTCAGAGTGCCTGTCTCAGCACTGCAAGATTTGACTCCATTACCGAAAGGTAGGTGATTCCCTCTTTTATCTGCTCGCGCTGAACCGACTGCATTGAGTTGAGCGTCAGTATTTCACAGCCGGTTTCGGTTTTGATTGCCTCTGCTAAGTCAGCGTCCGAGCCTTCGATAACTATGACATAATTTAGTCCGTTGCTTTTTACCGCCTCGGTGAGTTTTGCCTGTGTTTCAAAGCTTGCATCGACTTCGGTTGAACAACCGCTGAATGCAGCGTAGTAACAGAGACCGTAGTCATTTGTAAGGTAGACAAAAGGAAAACGGTCGGCAAAAACCAGGGTTTTCTTTTCGGAAGCCGCAACCGCCTCGGTGTACTGACGGTCAAGCTCCTGAAGCTTTGAAATGTAGCTGTCGGCGTTGCCGCTGTAATAGTCGGCGTTTTCCGGATCCTTTTCAATGCATGCCTGACGTATTTTATCAATGAATATTTCGGCGTTTCTGAGAGATGTCCAGACATGCTCGTCAGATGAGTGTACGTGTCCGTCTCCTTCCTCGTGGTCATGATCTTCCTCGTCGCTGTGGTCGTGCGGGTGATTTTCGTGACAGTAATCGGAGTGACTATGTCCTTCAGGCTCTGCGAAGATTCCGTCGACAAGCTCGGTAAGTTTTATTACCACAAGATCGGGATTGTTTGCCGACTCAAGTGCGTCGTTTAACCATTTTTCGTCAGATTCTCCTCCGACGCAGATGAAAATATCCGACTGACTGATGGCATTCAAAGTTGCCGTTGTCGGTGAGTAGTTGTGCAGATCTGCACCGTTGTCCTGCAAAATGGTGATAGTTGCCTTTTCCCCCGCAACAACTCCGGCAAAGTCAAACGGCGGAAAAGTTGTTGCTGTGATTTTAAGCTCACCGCTTCCTTCGCTGTACAGCTTGTCTCCGCTGCATGAGGAAAACGACAGTGCCGCAAAAATGAGTACGGCGGCGAGTATCAGGGATATGATTTTTTTCATGATTGTTGCCTTTCTCTGCTGACGCAGAAATAAAAATAGTTTAACTTTGAAATTCCGGTACGGCAGTCAGGCTTCCTTGGTCGTTTTCAACGGAAAAAGTTTTAGGACTGCTTTTTTTGCGCACGGTAAACATCCGGACGTATGCGAAAACAGTCAGTGGCTCAGCGGCTGAATTGCAGGAGCGGAGCAGTCGCTGCACACTCCGTAAATCACCGTTCTCTGGCGGCTTACATTGAATCCGTGGTGTTCGTAAAAATGCTTCTGCATACTGTTTATGAAAGAACAGTCCGCACAGACGGTTTTTCCGCACTGAGTGCATTTCAGATGAAAATGATCGCTGTGACCGCCGATGTAACGGTACAGAGCACTTTCTCCTCTTGACGAGTAAAATACCGAAACATCCCCGCTCTTCACGAGCAGTTCAAGAGATCTGTAAACCGTCGCCTTGGAGACGGTTTCGCCTTTTTCTTCAAGAGCTTTGATTATTTCTTCGGCAGTATGGCAGTTTCCGCTGTTTATTAGAAAGGAAAGCACAACTGCACGCTGTCGCGTTCTGTAAGTGGTCTGCATAATACCCTCCCTGCAAACTTGTTATCCGGTTTTGCTGAAATTGATACTGAGTTTCAAATTCCGAATGATTTTATCAAAAAAAATGCACCATGGTGCTAACCAAATGTTAAATTACTGTTAATATTTCTTTCGGACGAGAAGAATGTCCCGATAGCTTTGGTTTGCCGGAAATCAGTCAATGCCGTGTTTGTCTATATGTCACAAAAAAATCCCTATTTTTTGTTATATATGTAAGAATCGTATGCCGATGTCGAAAAAATACATTACAGGATGGAAAAAATACATTGAAAAATCCCCTTTATAATGATATAATGGCGATACCAAAAAATATTTGCGTGGTTGCCGTATCTTTTTACGGTGTGGGGACGACGCAGTATACGATACGAAAGGAATGGGTAAACCATATGAAGAAAATTCGGGTGCTTGCACTGATACTCGTTGTTCTTATGTTACCGGTGGCGACATTGTTCTCCTGTAACAAAGAGACGGATCCGTGTGCAAACGGTGAGCACAACTTCCCTACAAAATGGGTAGTTGACCAGAGGAGAACCTGTACGACACCGGAAATCGAATCCAGAACATGCCGTGACTGCGGCTACAAGGAGACGAGGGAATCAAAGCCGGCGACGGGACACTCTTTTGACGAAAGTAAGAAGGTGTTTAACAACGACGCTACGTGTACCACGGACGGTAATACCATCAATACTTGTATGTATTGTAACTACACCGTGATCGAGGCGATGCCCGGTTCGGCTTACGGACACGTTTACCTCAACTACATCTCAAGTGAGGACGGATACACCGAATTTGCTTACTGTGTAAGATGTAACGAAAGAGCCGAAAGACTCCGCGGACTCAAACTTGATATGGAAGGTGACAGATCGCACCTCAGCTATCAGAACATGAGTGTTTACACGGCGGGAATCGAGGGCGCCTGGGAATACATAACCGAGGATGGCAGAACCTACCTCAGAGTCAGCAGACCCGAGGGAGACATTGTCGGAAGCTCGGAGTTCGGAATAATTCTCAAACCGAGAAGCGATATCCTCCGCGAAGGTAAATATGTAGTTGAAATAACGGCAAGGGGGAATGAAACCACCGGAGACGTAAATCTCCTTACCGGAATCAAGGAAAGCTTCAATCAGAAGATTACGTTTGTTTCGTATGATTCAGCAAACGGTAAAATAAACAGCGTTTACGGACCTGTCTACGACCTGACAGATGAAGACAAAACAAACGGATTTACGGTTGCTGTTGTACTTGACGATAACAAGCTGATATATGATATATATGTAAACAACCGGCTGGTTGCGAGCGGACTAGATTACCCCGTGGACTACTATCCCGGAAATGCACTTTCCGAATACAGAATAACCATGGCTGCCGGAAACACTGCATCTTCCTTTGATGTTGATTCCATATACCTTTACATGGGTGATACACCGAAGGCTTATGACGGAGAAGTTCTCAAAGGCTATGATGTTTTCGTAACTGAAAGCGGCGAAAAGATTATGTACAAACTGCCTGTTGAAAGCGATGGACATTCGCACGTCTATACCAATCCTCAGGTAGTTGCACCGACATGCTCTAAGAGCGGTTACACCGTTTCCACCTGTTCGTGCGGCGGTCAGCAGATCACAGCTGTGGTTGCGCCTATGGAGCATGTATGGGACGAGGGTGTGATTGTTCCTCCGACTTGTCTTGAAAACGGCTATGTTATAAAAACATGTCAGCTCTGCGGCATAAAGGATGCTGAGCAGAATGCGCCTGCAACAGGACACACTCTTCCTGCGGACGCTCAGGTAACTGCACCTACATGTACCGAAGATGGCTTTACGGCGGGCAACTGCGTCGACTGCGGAACTTATTTTGTTGATGAGTCGACAAGAGTACCCGCACTCGGTCATGCTCTCGGCAGCGAAGGAAACACAATTGTTCAGTCGTCTTGTGAAAGCGAAGGATATATCGAAGGAAAATGTATCCGTTGCGGAGAAACTTACAAGGATCCGACTACCGTTATCCCTGCAAAAGGACACACCTGCTTCGATCCTGAAGTAATTGCACCGACTTGTGATGCCGACGGATATGACAAATGCGTTTGTCTCGTCTGCAACAAAGAATATCAGGAAAACGTAGTAAAAGCAACAGGACATAAGCTTTATTCAACTGTAAGTGATAAGACTGTAACCACTAAGTGTATGAATTGTGATTATTCTGAATCATACACCATGTCCGAATCTGCGCCTTCTGAAACTGACATGGATAAGTTAATCGGTGAAGGAAATAAGATAAAATCTTATCCGATTGACAGTGCATTCAAAACGGCAGGTGAACTTACCAACAAAAACAATAAAGATGCTCATGACGGTATAGTGGCAAGATTTGCAACATACACCCATACAAAAGACACTGCTGCAAATAATGATTACGTCGTAATAACCACTGCTGCAGGAACGTCAAACGATAAGGATTACCATAACTATTGGGACTTCGGAGGCGGAAAAACCACTGCGAACAAAGATATAGTAATGGAAATCAATCTCAGACTTCCCAAGGGTACTACCAATTATGCTTATATGCAGATGGAGGCGCTCGAAAGAGACACAAAGAGTCCTAATGGTACACAAGTTGTTGCCACTGACAGCACGGGTAAGATACTTTGTCAGGGAGCTGAGATAGGTTCGCTTTCCGCAGATAAGTGGACGAAAATCGCAGTTGTCATGAATTTCTCAAGCGGAACGACCTATGATGTCTATGTAGACGGACAGAAAAAGGTAAGCGGAGCGCAGATAACTATTCCGTTTGCCCGCCTTGTTGAATGCTTCCGTATTAACTTCAGAAGAATTGCCGCAGCTCAGGCATCTATCGAGGTTGATTCGCTCTATCTCTACTACGGAAGCAGACCGGTATATCTTTCCGGTATAACTGCTCCCGAGGATTCAAGCAAAATAGATTTCACAAACGGTGAAAACAAAACGATAGCAGAATCCTACACTGAACCGGAAGCAGCGGATCATCCGACTGCCAATTATGTTAAACAGCTCGCCGGAAAATACAATATAATTTACAAACAGAATGCATCATTCCTTTTCAAGGCTATTCCACAGGATGATACAAGCTATAATGTTTTGAATCTCCAATTTGAAAAGGGAGTAATTACTACTGCGTACGAAGGCCAAACTAATTTTGATACTCACATGCTTGTCTATGGGCTTCCGACTGCCGGTGTTATAAATGCTTCGACTGAGATTATATTCAATGAAATAACCGGAAAGTTTACAATTTTCCAGGGCAGACGTGAATACAGACCTGCCGGTGCTACGGCAAACTCCAATACACAGCTTGGGTTTGTTGTTTTTGATAACGGAAAGCTCATTAATGATATAACCAAAGATGTTATTTACGAGGTAGAAAAAGGCGAAAGAGTAAGAATCGATATTGTAGATAATACCACGAGTTGCTCTCTTGACATTTACATTAACGGTATACTTTACGTAGAAAACTGCTCGTATGCTTCTACTGATTACGGTAAGGTAACGGTAGCTGCTTTCGGTTACAAGATGTTCAATGTAAGTGATGCCGGAAAAATCGATATTGATATTGTGGATATCGATATGTATCCGGGAGTCACCGTTCCGGATAATTATGCCGGACGTATAGTGGCTGATAAAGTTGTTGACGGAAAAGAAGAAACAATAGTAAGCTTTGACGAGAATTTCGATATCAAGACTTACACAGGATCCAATTCCGACAGAATAGCCGGAAGCTTCTTCTACAAAACTGTTTCCGGACAGAGCTATCTTGAAATTGTAAAGATAGCCGACGATGTTAAACTTCCCGGCAACCTCAGAGTTGTAAAAATCGGCGTTGACGGTAACGAGCTTGCCGATACAACACAGCCGGGATACTGGACGCTTGCGTCAAGTGATTTTGCGACAAACGGAACACCCTCGTACCTGTTTGACAGTTTCCCGGGAGTACCTCAGAATGCTGAAACCGGAAACTATGACTTCAGCGGATATAAGGCTATCAGATACAGATTCTACATTCCGAACGGTATGAACTACAAGTTCATGATTACCGTGTACAGCCCGAATAATACAAAGCCTGATGGTTCTAATTATGGAATTTCGTATTACAGTAGAGAGCTTGTGTTCGACACACCTGGCTGGAAGACAGTCGAATATGATTTGTCTTCTCTCAGTAAAGGGGAAAGACAACCCAGTTTGTCGAATATCGTAAGCGTGAGAGCTGAGTTCAGCGGATGGAACAACGGTGTAAATAAAAAAGTTGTCGACGGATTCAGTTTCTACCTCGAAAGCATCAAGCTTGTAAAAGCCGATGAAAAACTCGCTGATACTTCATACAGAGTTGAAGGAATACTTTGCGCTGAGCATCAGTTCGGTGAGACCGTACCCGTTGATCCGACCTGCACTTCCTACGGATATTCATACAAAGAATGTCAGGTATGCAAATACAAGGAAGTAACCGGACCGGTTGATTATGCTGAACATACTTTCGATCCTGAACAGGAAGAAAGAGTTGAAGCAACATGTGAAAGAGACGGATATGTCGAGCAGTACTGCACGGTATGTCAGAAGACTTATAAGACTGTGCTTCCTGCAACCGGACATAACTATGTGCTCAGTGAAGAGCTTACCGCCGAATCCGGAAAACAGCCGACATGTACCGAAGAAGGCCTGCTGATCTATGTTTGTGACAACGAAGGTTGCAATCATGAAGGCAAAGAGTTCAGATACACAGCTCCTGCAGTTGGTCATACACCTGCCGAAGGTGCTGAAACAGTAGTTGTTCCGCCTACATGTACAGAAGACGGATACACACTTGTCAAAGGATGCGCTAACTGCGGTGTTGCAGAGTATAAAACGAACATTGTTGCAGCAACCGGACATCAGCTCGTTGAAGATAAAGTCGATGCGACATGTACAGAAGACGGCAAGATTACCGTTAAATGTTCAGTATGCGGATATGTAGAATCCGAAACTGTAATTCCTGCAAAGGGACATTCAAGACCCGCAAATTACCTCATTACAGTTATTGACAGAAGCTGTGAAACATACGCCGGAATCAAGTATAACTGCCGTGTATGCGGAGAAGAAGCAGCTGAGTATGATTACGATGGCGGAAAAGACGCTCATACTTGGGGTGAATGGTATCACGTAAGTGATCCTACGTGCGGAACTCCCGGAATGCGTGACAAGAAATGCCTTGTTTGCGGCAAACTGATGTCTGAGGATGGAACGGAAGAAGAGAAGGCACTTTGTGAATATCAGAATCCGACCGGACAGCATACTTGGGTTAAGGACAAATATTCTTCAGACAATGAGTACGAAGTCAGAATAAAATTTGATGAGTGCTCGGTATGTAATGCAAAGACCAACATAGTTGAAATACCCGCAAAATACGACGGAACTGAAGGGCTGATCTTCACCGACAACGGAAAAGGACAGTATGTAATTACCGGTTATAAAGGAACTGCAACAGAGATAGTAATTCCTGCAACATACAGCGGAAAGCCGGTTATTATAGGCTCAGCGTTCGCCGGAAATACAAAGATTACTTCTGTTGTTATACCGAACGGTGTAACTATTGCAGCCGGTGCGTTCAAGGACTGCACAGCTCTCACTTCTGTAACACTTCCGGAGGACCTTGAATACATCCCGCAGAGCGCATTTGAAAACTGCACAGCGCTCAAGAACATCGTACTTCCGAAGTCAGTAACTTCTATTTATACAGCCGCATTTGCCGGATGCACGGCTCTTGCAACTGTAGAAATCCGCGGAGAACTCGAAGAAGTACAGCAGTTTGCATTCAATGGATGCACGGGACTTACCAAAGTTTACTACGTTGTTGCCGAAATGCCTGACAATATAGCAGCACAGGGTAACGATAAACTGATATCTGCTAACTGGGTAGTAAAAGCAGCTGAAGGAACCGAAGAAGCTGCCGCGTAAACCGGCTTTGGAAATGGGTTTGTGATACTTGATATATATCCTTAACCTAATCCGGCCGACAAGCTGCATTATTCATCCTTAAATAATTAAAGAACCAATCCGTTATCCCGGATTGGTTCTTTTTGTTTAAAATAATCTTTGTGAATGGTTGAAAAAATTTATCAAGTAGATTTATAATAATACATTGGCAAATTGAATTATGTTGCAATTAAAGTTAATGGAAAATATAAAAATGTAATTTTTAAGTTTAATTCACATTGATAAAAATTTATCTTGTTGCAAATTGAAGGCAATGAGAAACCAAAAATTCAACTGTACGTGGAAAAAATAAATTTGAAATTTTGAAGTGATAATCAAATTGGTCAAAATAAAATTAAAAATGTTATTCTCGTAAATAATTGAAAAAATGTTTGGTTTGAATCAATACAATAAAAGTACAAATGAAAAGGTAATGAAAAAATTGTAAATTTAACGCAGAAGCAAAAAGTCAGTCGCATACTTCTTGACAAAATAAACTGAAAATGGTATACTTTAATGGATATAGGTATGTTTTCAGAAGAAAATTGAATTTAACGCCGGACTTGCCGAAAGGAATCAGTTATGAAGAACGCAGAAAGAATTGATATCGGTCATTGCAGGATTTTCAGGGACGGAGTGTTTGAATTTGCTGACGTACGGTTGCTTGGAGGACAGGCAGAAATTAAGGACGTTATATCAGGAGAAGTTTTTTCTGATACCGAAACGGAGAGGTATCTTTTCCCCGGTTTTACAGATGTTCATGTTCATCTGAGAGAACCGGGTTTTTCTTATAAAGAAACGGTGAAAAGCGGAACGTATGCGGCGGCAAGCGCCGGATATACTTCTCTTTGCAGTATGCCAAACCTTTCTCCCGCTCCGGACTGTGCAGAAAATCTCAGCAGACAGACGGAAATAATAGACCGGGACGCATATATAAAAGTATTTCCGTACGGTACTATAACCGAAGAAAGAAAGGGAAAACAGCTTTCCCGCATGGAAGAAATTGCGGATAAAGTGATAGCTTTCACCGATGACGGAAGCGGAGTTGCTGATGAAGAGTTAATGGAAGCGGCAATGAAGAAAGCGGCAAAACTCGGAAAAATAATTGCAGCGCACGCCGAGGATCTCACACTTATAGAGAAAGGCGGGTGCATACATGCAGGAGAGTATGCAGCAAAGCACGGTTTTCCCGGGATAAGTTCCGAATCGGAGTGGAAACAAGTCGAAAGAGATCTGAAACTTGTGGCAAAGACGGGATGCAAATATCACGTCTGTCATGTTTCCACTGCTGAAACAGTCAGTCTGATCAGGCAGGCAAAGGCCGCAGGACTTGATGTAACCTGCGAAACAGCGCCGCACTACCTGATACTGAGCGATAAAGACCTGAAAGATGACGGACGTTTCAAAATGAATCCGCCTTTACGCAGTGAAAGGGACAGACAAGCACTTCTTGAAGGTTTAAGTGACGGTATAGTCGACATGATAGCGACCGATCATGCACCGCACTCAGCGGAGGAAAAGAGCAAGGGATTACTGAAAAGCGCAATGGGAATAACCGGAATAGAAACGGCTTTTCCTCTGCTGTATACCGAACTCGTCCGGAAAAAAGTAATAACTCTCGAAAAGCTGATAACGCTGATGAGCGTGGCACCGGCACAAAGATTCGGAATAAAAACCGGCATAGACAGCGGAGACTTTTGTTTGTACGATCTATCCCGTGAGTATGAGATCGTTCCCGAGAAACTTTTTTCGATGGGGAAATCGACACCTTTTGCCGGCAGAAAAGTATTCGGAAAGTGCCTTATGACGGTTTGCAATCACAAAACCGTATATGAATTATCAGAATAAAGACGATATGATTTATCCGGATAAAGTTACGATACGGATTATCTGAATAAAGTAAAGATATGGATTATGTGATTAAAGTAAGATATGGATTATGTGATTAAAGTAAGATATGGATTATCTGGATAAAGTAAAGATATGGATTATGTGATTAAAGTAAGTTATGTATTATCTGAATGAAGTATGATATAATTTAACAAAACAAAGTGAAGGTAACAAAAGTGAAGCAGGGAATATTTGAAATAACCGAAAACAGCGCTCTTACTGAAAATGTGCTGAAAATGACGCTTTCGGGCGACGTCTCGGAAATCAAAAAAAGCGGACAGTTTATAAATATCAGTATAGAAGGACTTTTTCTTCGCCGTCCGATCTCGGTTTACGACAAAACTGACAAAACCGTTACTGTAATTTATAAAGTAGTGGGAGAAGGAACAGAAAGAATGTCAAAGATGAAACCCGGCGATAAACTTGACGTTCTGACAGGTCTCGGAAACGGCTTTGACACATCGCTTTCCGGAGATAAACCCGTGGTGATAGGCGGCGGTGTCGGAGTGCCGCCGATGTATCTACTTGCAAAGGAGCTGAAAAGTGAGGGCAAGCAGGTCACCGCGATACTCGGATTTAACCGTGAAAGCGAAATTTTTGCCCGTGAAGAATTTGAAAAAATCTGTGATAAAGTGATCATAACGACTGTTGACGGCAGCTGTGGAGTAAAAGGTTTTGTAACCGACGCTCTTGGGTTTGATTATACTTACACCTATTGCTGCGGACCGGAAGCCATGCTTAAAGCTGTTTACAACAAAACTGTTACATCCGGACAGTACTCGTTTGAGGAGAGAATGGGATGCGGTTTCGGTGCTTGCATGGGATGCTCCTGTAAAACAAAATACGGCAACAAGAGAATCTGCAAGGACGGTCCGGTGCTTGTAAAAGAAGAGATAATATGGTAAGGGGGAAAAGCAATGTTTGAGACTGATTTAAAGGTTAACCTCTGCGGAACGGAGCTGACAAATCCCGTTATACCTGCAAGCGGAACATTCGGTTTCGGCTATGAAATGTCGGAAATATACGATATAAATATTCTCGGGAGCATCGCTCTGAAAGGAACGACAAAGGAAGCACGTTTCGGAAATCCTACTCCGAGAATAGCAGAGTGCCGTGAAGGAATGATCAACAGTGTCGGACTTCAGAATCCCGGGGTACACGAAGTGATTAACGAGGAGCTTCCGAAACTGAAAAAAGTATTTTCAAAAAAAGCAGTAGCCAATATAAGCGGCTTTTCTGTGGACGAATATGTTTATTGCAGCCGCCTTTTCGATAAGGAAGACAGCATAGGATGGCTTGAAATCAACATAAGCTGCCCAAATGTTCATGACGGCGGAATGAGCTTCGGAGTCAGCGAAAGCAGTGCCGCAGAGGTAACAAAAGCGGTAAAATCCGTAACTTCAAAGCCGGTGTTCGTCAAGCTCAGTCCGAACGTAACTGACATAGCGTCGATAGCAAGGGCGTGCGAGCAGTCAGGAGCTGACGGAATAAGTCTTATAAACACGCTGATGGGTATGAGAATTGACATAAAAACCGGAAAACCGGTAATAGCCAATAAAATGGGCGGATTTTCCGGAAGAGCAATAAAACCGGTAGCGGTAAGAATGGTTTATCAGGTTTACGAAGCGGTAAAAATACCGATAATCGGCATGGGAGGAGTTGCAACTGCCGAGGATGTGATCGAAATGATGATGGCAGGGGCTACGGCAGTACAGGTCGGAGCTGAAAACCTGGTAAATCCTTACGCCTGCAAGCAGATAATCGAAGATCTGCCGAAGGTAATGAAAAAGTACGGAATAACAAAACTCAGCGATATCATAGGGAGGGCGCACTGATGGGCAGAGACGTAATAATAGCTTGTGATTTTAAAGAGAAAAACGAACTAAGGGATTTCATCTCGGGTTTTAAAGGAATGAACCCGTATCTTAAAATCGGAATGGAGCTTTTCTATGCACAGGGACCGGAGATAGTCAGAGAGCTTAAAAACGAAGGCTTTAAAATATTCCTTGACCTTAAACTTATGGACATACCGAATACAGTTAAGAAAGCCATGGTGTCGCTGAGAGGACTCGGCGTTGATATGACTAACCTTCATGCGCTCGGTTCGTCAGACATGATGAAAGCGGCAATCGAGGGACTGACGGGAGAAGACGGCAAAAGGCCGATTCTGATTGCGGTAACTCTGCTCACTTCAATGAGCGAGGAAGTAATGCAAAGAGAGCTTCTCATCCCTGAAAAGCTCGACAAAGCGGTAATGCACTATGCGGAAAACGCAAAAAATGCCGGTCTTGACGGAGTAGTGTGTTCACCTCTGGAAGCGGAAAAGGTACATTCGGTTTGCGGTAAAAAATTCCTTACGGTAACTCCCGGAATCAGATTTGCAGACGGTGAAAAGGGAGATCAGGTAAGAGTTACAACTCCGGAAAAGGCAAAACTTCTCGGCTCCGATTACATAGTAGTGGGCAGACCGATAACCGCTGCCGCAGATCCGGTAGAAGCATACAAAAGATGCGTAAGAGAATTTTGCGACTGAGATAAGTCAGGAGCTTAAAATATATAGAACTTAAAAACATCTATGCTGTTCATCTGAGTTGAAAATATAAAAGAAAAAATAAATGAACACAAACACAGATGACTTTATATTATTGCAGCAAAAATGCAGTATTCAAAGAACAAAAACAAAAGTATAAAGAAAAAGAGAAAAAACACAAACACCCAAAACGCATAGACCGAAAAACATAAAAACAAATAGATGAAATTTGGAAAAAATAACAATAAATATCTGAAATAAAATTATAAACAACAAAATCAAACCAAAAGAATAAAACGGAGATAACGATATGAATATAAAAAAACAGACGGCATCCGACCTTTTGTCGATCAAAGCGGTATTTTTGAGACCGGAACAGCCATTTACCTGGGCAAGCGGAATAAAAAGTCCGGTATACTGCGATAACAGACTTACTCTTACCGCACCAACAGTCAGAAACAATATAGAAAACGCACTTGCCGAAACGGTAAAGAGAGAGTACCCTGATGTGGAAGTACTCATGGGTACGTCAACTGCCGGAATTGCACATGCGGCTATAACCGGACATATACTCGGACTTCCTATGGGATATGTGCGCTCCGGTTCAAAGGATCACGGCAGAGGAAATCAGATAGAAGGACAGCTTTTGCCGGGTCAGAAAACTGTTGTTGTCGAGGACCTTATTTCAACCGGCGGAAGTGTAATTGAGGTTGTAAATGCCCTACGGGAAGCCGGAGCCGAAGTTCTCGGAATAGTCAGCATTTTCACATACGGAATGCAAAAAGGTCTTGACAGACTTAAAGAAGCTAATGTCAAAAATGTAAGTCTTACGGATTTTGACACGGTGGTTGAGGTAGCGGCGGAAACCGGTTACATCAGTCACAAAAGCAAAGAAGCACTTCTTAAATTCAGAGACAACCCGTCAGACGGAAGCTGGGCAGATATGCTCAGATAAACGGCAGGTGTTCTTAGCAAAAATGCAGGTTTGCCGCAGCCGCCAAAGAAAATGATTTGCAGCAGGATTTGCGGTAAATAAGTAAATAATCAAAGTCGGCAGATAAGAAAGGTGAAAAAATGGAAAAACTGATAGATATTCTGGATCTGAGCGTTCCGGAAATAAACGGTCTTATAGAAAAAGCCGGGGATATAATGGCTCACCCGGACAAATACCGTGAAAAATGCCGTTATAAAAAGATGGCAACGCTGTTTTTTGAACCCTCAACCCGCACACGGCTGAGTTTCGAGTCAGCAATGTACGATCTCGGCGGTCAGGTGCTCGGATTTTCCGATGCGCAAAGCAGTTCGGTGTCAAAAGGCGAAAGTGTATCCGATACCGTCAGAACAGCAAGTATTTATTCAGACATTATAGTAATGCGTCACCCAAAAGAGGGCGCTCCGCTCGTTGCTTCCTATAAATCGGAAGCCCCTGTAATAAACGCAGGTGACGGCGGTCATAACCATCCCACCCAAACCCTCACCGACCTTTTTACAATTCAAAGCGAAAAGGGAAGGCTCGACAACCTTACAGTCGGTTTTTGCGGCGACCTTAAATTCGGAAGAACGGTTCACTCACTCATTTCTGCGCTGTCAAGATACCGTGGCGTCAAATTTGTGCTGATTTCACCGGACGAGCTTAAGCTTCCGTCGTATATAAAAGACGGTGTTCTGGTAAAAAACAACCTTGAGTTTACCGAAACCAAGGACCTTGAAAGCGTGATGGAAAGCCTCGACGTTCTCTATATGACTCGTGTACAGAGAGAGAGGTTTTTCAATGAAGAGGATTATCTGCGCCTGAAAGACAGCTACATACTTACTCCCGATAAACTTAAAACCGCAAAAAGCGATATGATTATTCTTCATCCCCTACCAAGAGTTAACGAAATTCACGTATCGATAGACGACGATCCTCGGGCGTGCTATTTCAAGCAGGTAAGAAACGGAAAGTACATCCGTATGGCACTCATTCTGAAAATGCTCGGTATCGATTAAGAAAAGGGGGAACAGCAAAATGAATATAGATTCCATAAAAAACGGAATTGTAATAGACCATATAAAAGCCGGACAGGCAATGAAACTGTATTCACTGCTCGAGCTTGACAGACTTGAATGCCCGGTTGCGATAATAAAGAATGCGCAGAGCAAAAAAATGGGCAAAAAGGATATAATCAAGATTGATACCAGAATGGAAGTCGACCTTGATATAATCGGATACGTTGACCCTGATATAACGGTTAACGTGATAGAAGACGGAAAACTTGTAGAAAAGAAACACCTTCAGCTTCCTGAGATGCTGAGAGACGTTATTAAGTGTAAAAATCCGAGGTGTATCACTTCAACCGAAAACGGTATTCCGCACGTTTTCAAACTTTGCGATGCAGGTAAAAAACTTTATCGCTGTCTCTACTGTGAGACAAAGGCGCCTGACGAGAACTGAAAACCGTCGGCAGTTAAACGGATTCAAACTAAAAGCCGCTATTTATTAATCGGAGTTTCTTGGTGAATTTCCGGTTCCGCTACTTGACATTAACCGACTTATTATGATATAATAATAAGGTAAAAATATCTGCTTTTCCGGTATATCGTACCGGCGAGCAGTTCACGGTATGTTGTGCCGAAATCTGTCAAAATGCAGATTTGCGAATTATTCTTATAAGCCGGAGCTTTTGTCATTATGTGCTATGCCGTTAAATTGTACTACGGCAGTTTTTTGAGATGGGCTTATCTGAAATGAAATCCGCAGAGCAGCTTGCCGTAAAACAACACAGTTTGTTTTGAAAATGTTTTTTTGGAAGGGATCATGTTATGAAAAAAGTCGGTATTTTAATGGGAAGCGCAAGCGATCTTCCTGTTGTTGAAAAGGCAATAAATACTTTAAAGGAATACGGAGTGCCTTTTGAGGTTCATGTGTATTCTGCTCACAGAACGCCGCTTGAAAGTGCAGAATTTGCAAAAAATGCTATAAATAACAACTTTGGAGTTATTATTTGTGCTGCAGGAATGGCGGCGCATCTTGCCGGAGCAATTGCGGCAAATACCGTTTTGCCTGTAATCGGAATACCTGTAAAGAGCAAGGCACTTGACGGAATGGATGCACTTCTGGCAACAGTTCAGATGCCTACGGGAATTCCGGTAGCAACGGTGGCGATTGACGGAGCCGGCAATGCGGCTCTGCTCGCAATACAGATAATTGCACTGAGCGAGCCTGAACTTCTTGAAAAACTTAAAGAAGCAAGAGAAAAGGGCGCAAAAGGTGTTCTTGAAAAAAATGCGGAGATAGAAAAGCTCTACAACGTCTGAACGCTTCCGACAGTTAATTTTAAGAGCGGAGAACCGGGTGGTTTTCCGGAAGGCTGAAACATAATGGCAAGTTTTTCGTGGCTGTTTGCTGCGGAAAATTTTGTGACTTTGCTTTGTTTACAATACTTTATGAAAATGTTATATAACAAAATCTTTCTTATTTAAAGTGATTAATGGCAAATATAATCTACTTCATCCGAACTTCGATAAGTTCTGAGAACTGAAAGGAAAATCCAATGAAAAATTCACAGTCAGAAAGTTACGCAAAGGCAGGCGTTGATATAACTGCCGGTTACAAAGCGGTTGAGCTTATGAAGGCTCACATTGCAAAGACAATGACATCCGGAGTGGTTTCCGATATCGGAGGTTTCGGAGGATTGTTTGAGCTTGACCTCGAAGGAATAAAAAAGCCGGTGCTTGTTGCCGGGACCGACGGTGTCGGAACAAAACTCAAGCTTGCGTTTCTTCTCGACAAGCATGATACGATAGGAATAGACTGCGTCGCCATGTGCGTCAACGATATAATCTGCTGTGGAGCTAAACCGCAGTTTTTCCTTGATTACATAGCTTGCGGAAAAAACTACCCCGAAAAAATAGCTCAGATAGTAAAAGGTGTTGCTGACGGTTGCGTAGAATCCGGTGCGGCGCTTATAGGCGGAGAGACCGCAGAGATGCCGGGATTTTATCCGGAAAACGAATACGACCTTGCCGGTTTTTCTGTCGGAGTGGTTGACAAGGAGAAAATTCTTGACAACAAAACGATAAAAGAGGGCGACGTAATCATAGCTCTGCCTTCGAGCGGTGTACATTCAAACGGTTTTTCGCTTGTCAGAAAAATCTTCGATGTTGAAAACAACAAGGAAATTTTAAAACCCTGCGATGAGCTTAGCGGACAGAGCATAGCGGAAAATCTGCTTACGCCGACAAGAATTTATGTAAAACCGATGCTTGCCCTTATGGAAAAAGTAAAGGTAAAAGCGGTATCGCATATAACCGGCGGAGGATTTTACGAAAACATTCCGCGCAGTATACCCGATGGCTTCAGTGCAAAAATCGAGAAAAGTGCGGTAAAGGTTCTGCCGATTTTCAAACTGCTTGCAAAGAACGGCAATATTCCCGATAGAGATATGTTCAACACCTTCAATATGGGTGTCGGAATGAGTATTACTGTTGCCGCAGAGGATGCCGACAAAGCTCTCGAAATACTTTCGTCCTGCGGTGAAAAAGCTTATATAATCGGAGAAACCGTAAAGGGTACTGACGGAATTATTATCTGCTGACAAAATCTTTTTCTTTTAACGGTAAATGCAATCCTGACCTGAGGTCGCTGTAAATAATGATGAAAGAAAAAACTTTCAGATAAATTCCTAATGTAAATTACGGTAGCCGGAAATCTGTATAAGCGGATATTGTTCGGATTTCGGTTTAGTTAAGGTACAATTAAAACGCAAGTGCAGAAAAGTACATTGCCGACAATTCGCAAGTGAAGAAAAGTACAGTGCTGACAATTCGCAAGTGAAGAAAAGTACAGTGCTGACAATTTGCAAGTGCAGAAGAGTACGGTACAGACAAATCGCAAATTCAGGAAATGTCAGTGCAGACGGAACGCGATTGCAGATAAATATCGGCGCAACGAATTTCAAATGCAAATTAATATCGGCTCAGCCAATCACAAATTCAGATAAATGTCAGTGCAATGCAGTCCGAAATTAAGAAAAGAAACGGGAAATACTGACGATTGCCGGAAAAGCAAACTGAAGCGGGATTAATTTCAGCTTCGCATTATTGCAGAAATTCCGGTTGACTGACTGAAAATGCCGGTGTCAGAAGATCTGCTGTACTTGATTTTTGTCCGTGTAATTTTTATTTTTGACTTTTATAGCCAATTAATTAATTTTCATTTTAAATAACATCTAATTAAATTATTTTCATTTTTCAATAACATCAGACGCCGATAAAATGTGCGTCGGAGAGGTGCGGCGGAAATGCTGGAAAAAACCAAAATAGTTGTCTTTGTTTCGGGTGGCGGAACAAATCTTCAGGCGATAATAGACGCCGCAAAAAGCGGACTGATAAAAAGCGGAGAAATAGTCGGAGTTGTGTCAAGCAGTCCGACTGCGTACGCAGTAGAAAGAGCAAAAAAAGAGGGCATTCCGTATACGGTGGTTTCTCTGAAAGAATGCAGTTCAAGAGCGGAATTTGAAGAAAAAATTCTCGAAAGTACTGAAAAATACGGTGCTGAGCTGATCGTGCTTGCAGGCTTTATGTCGATACTCAGCGCAGAGTTTATAAGCAGATACCGTGATAGGATAATCAATGTTCATCCGTCGCTTATTCCTTCCTTTTGCGGAAAAGGTTACTATGGGCTTAACGTACACAAAGCGGCTCTCGAATACGGAGTCAAGGTTACGGGTGCGACGGTTCACTATGTTAACGAGATTCCGGACGGCGGAAAGATTATCGATCAGAAGTCGGTAAGAGTATCTCCGTCGGATACCCCGGAAAGCCTTCAGAAAAAGGTTATGCAGAAATGCGAGTGGATAATTCTTCCCCGTGCCTGCGAAAAAATATCGGCTATGATAGCCAAATCAAAGAAAGGAAACATAGCAAAATGAAGGTAATGGTAGTAGGCGGCGGCGGACGTGAACACGCCATAATAAAGAAACTCAGGGAAAGCGATAAAATAGATGAAATATTTGCGCTTCCGGGCAACGGCGGAATTGCAGCAGATGCAGTCTGCGTCCCGATCGGCGCAAAGGATATAGCCGGAATTGTAAATTTCGCAAAAGATAACAATATAGATTATGCTGTCGTGGCTCCGGACGATCCGCTGGTTCTGGGTGCAGTCGATGAGCTTACCAGGGCAGGCGTTCCCTGTTTCGGTCCTGACAAAAAAGCGGCGATAATCGAAGGCAGTAAGGTCTTTTCTAAAAACCTTATGAAGAAATACGGAATACCGACAGCTGAGTACAGCGTATTTTCGGACCCTGCCGCGGCACTTGAATATGTGGAAACCTGTCCCGTTCCTACTGTAATCAAGGCGGACGGTCTTGCACTCGGAAAAGGCGTTATAATTGCGCAGACAAGGGACGAGGCAAGAGAAGCGATTAAGAGTATAATGCAGGACAGAGTTTTCGGCGACAGCGGTAGCAATATAGTAATAGAAGAATTTCTGACCGGACCCGAGGTCAGCGTGCTTTCTTTCACAGACGGAAAGACGCTTGTTCCAATGGTCTCGTCAATGGATCACAAGAGAGCCGGCGACGGTGATACAGGGCTTAATACCGGTGGAATGGGTACGGTTGCTCCCAACCCTTACTATACTTCTGAAATCGCCGACATCTGTATGAAAACAATATTTTTGCCGACGATTGAGGCAATGCGGAAAGAGGGAAGAGCGTTCAAAGGCTGTCTTTACTTCGGACTTATGCTCACACCTGACGGACCAAAGGTAATAGAATACAACTGCCGTTTCGGTGATCCCGAAACTCAGGTTGTTCTCCCGCTTCTGAAAAGCGATCTTTTTGAAATAATGCAGGCGGTAACCGAGGAAAGACTTTCGGAAGTTAACGTTGAATTTTCGGACGGATACGCTTGCTGCGTGGTTGCGGCTTCCGAGGGATATCCGTCGTCCTACAAAACCGGTTACGAAATTGAAATGTCTGACGGTGTAGCCGACAGCGTTTATGTTGCCGGCGCAAAGACTGAAAACGGAAGGCTCCTGACATCAGGCGGAAGAGTGCTTGGAGTTACAGCCACCGCAGAAAGCTTACCTCTGGCAATCGACGCCGCCTATGAAAAGGTGAAAAAAGTAAAATTTGAAAATATGTACTACAGAAAAGACATAGGCAGGCGTGCGCTTCTTGCTCTCAAAGAAAAATAATAACCGTCCGGAATATTCAGTTGACGTAACCCGTAATCCGTGATTTTGTTATATGCTGTCTTTACAGTTTAAAATAAACAGTCGGTAAGGAATTACGTTTCAGCTTTCCGGAGAGCCGGAAAACGATACTTATTTTTTATAAATCGCCCGAGCGGCATGGAGGACTAAATGGTATATCGTATATATGTTGAAAAAAAAGATGGCCTGACCGCAGAAGCGGACAAGCTGAAAAACGACATATTGACGCTTCTTCGCATCGAAGGACTTGAAAAAGTCAGAATGCTGAACAGATATGACGTTGAGAATATCGATAAGGAAACGTTTGACTATGCGGTTAAAACGGTATTTTCCGAACCGCAGCTTGACACAGTCACGTACGAACTCAATCCGGAAGGAGCTGAAGTATTTGCCGTTGAATATCTGCCGGGACAGTTCGATCAGAGAGCGGACTCTGCGGCGCAGTGTGTTCAGATAATTTCAAGAGGAGAAAAGCCGACCGTGCGCACTGCAAAGGTCTATCTTCTTTACGGCAAGCTGAGCGAAAGCGAAATAAAGGCGATTAAAAAATACGTTATAAATCCCGTTGAAGCGAGAGAAGCATCGCTTGATAAGAAGGACACTCTTGAAATAAAGTACGATATTCCCGAAAGCGTAAAGGTACTTGACGGTTTTATAAACCTCACAAGGGAACAGCTCGGAGCATTCATAAAAGAAAACGGACTTGCAATGGACGAAGACGATCTTGAATTCTGCCGCAGATATTTTGTGACGGAAAAGCGTGATCCGACGATAACCGAAATAAAAATGATCGATACATACTGGTCGGACCATTGCCGGCACACCACGTTCCTGACAACAGTTGACAGTGTGAAATTCGAGGATGAGCTGCTGGAAAAAACTTACGCCGAATATTTGGGAACAAGAAAAAAACTCGGCAGAAAAAAGCCGGTCAACCTTATGGATATTGCTACGCTTGCCGCAAAATACCTCAAAAAGGCCGGCAAGCTTGATGCACTTGACGAATCGGAAGAGATAAACGCCTGTACGGTGAAGATGACGGTAAACGTTGACGGCAAGCCTGAACCGTGGCTTTTGCTCTTCAAAAACGAAACCCATAACCATCCGACCGAGATTGAGCCTTTCGGAGGAGCGGCAACCTGCATAGGAGGAGCTATACGCGATCCGCTCTCGGGAAGATCTTATGTTTACGGCGCTATGCGTGTTACGGGTGCTGCCGATCCCCTGAAACCTGTATCTGAAACAATCGAGGGAAAGCTCCCGCAGCGTACGATTGTTACCACAGCGGCAGCCGGTTATTCCTCATACGGCAACCAGATAGGACTTGCTACCGGTGTGGTAGATGAGATCTATCACGAGGGCTATGCGGCAAAGCGTCTTGAAGTTGGCGCGGTTATAGCGGCTACCCCTGCGGCAAATGTCAGAAGAGAGGTTCCCTGCGACGGAGATCTCGTTGTTCTTCTCGGCGGCAGAACCGGAAGAGACGGCTGCGGAGGCGCAACCGGAAGCTCAAAATCTCATAACGTTTCTTCGCTTGAAAGCTGCGGAGCAGAGGTTCAGAAAGGAAACGCTCCGGAGGAAAGAAAGCTTCAGAGACTTTTCCGCAATCCCGTTGCTTGCAGAATGATAAAAAGATGTAACGATTTCGGAGCGGGAGGCGTTTCGGTTGCGATAGGCGAGCTTGCCGACGGAATGGAAATAAACCTCAATGCCGTAAAGAAAAAGTACGACGGACTTGACGGAACCGAGCTTGCGATAAGCGAATCTCAGGAGAGAATGGCTTGCGTAGTTGAAAAGAAGGACGTAAATGAATTCCTGAAAATAGCGGAAAGCGAAAACCTTGAAGCTACCGTTGTTGCGGAGATAAAGAGCGAGCCGAGACTTGTTATGTATTGGAACGGCAAAAAGATAGTCGATCTTGCCCGCAGTTTCCTCTCGTCAAACGGTGCCGAAAAACATATAGACATAACCCCCGTTTCGCCGCAGAAGTACGAAAAACAACTCCCGAACGGAAGTTTTGCGGAAAACATGAAAAAACTCGCCGACGATCTTAACGTCTGTTCAAAACGCGGACTTTCGGAGAGATTCGATTCGACGATAGGAGCAGGAGCTGCGATGATGCCGTTCGGCGGAAAATATCAGCTTACTCCGGTACAGGCTATGGTACAGAAAATATCGGTCGAAAAGGGTCATACCGACGACGTTTCACTTATGGCTTACGGTTTTAATCCGTACATTTCGGAAAAGAGTCCGTACCACGGCGCGTATCTCGCAGTTGTTGAGTCCCTCTCAAAACTTATCGCTTGCGGAGCAGATTTCAGTGATGTTTATCTGACTTTCCAGGAGTATTTTGAGAAACCCGGAAAGGACGGAAAACGTTGGGGTAAACCGCTTTCGGCACTTCTGGGTGCGTTCAAAGCGCAGCTCGATTACGAAGTGGCGGCGATAGGCGGCAAAGACTCAATGAGCGGAAGCTTTGAAAAACTTGACGTTCCGCCAACACTTATTTCCTTTGCGGTAACCACCGACAAAATCGGAAATATAAAGGGCGGCGACATAAAAAAATCAGCAAGCAGACTTTATCTTGTAAGTCCGGCGTACGATCAAAACGGTCTGCCGGAGGTTGCCTCTCAGAAAGCAGTCTTTGAAAAGGTTACCTCTCTTATGAGAAGCGGCAAGGCTTTGTCAGCATACACTCCGGGTTACGGAGGGGTAGCGGAAGCCGTAATGAAAATGTGCTTCGGCAATATGAAGGGTGCGGCACTTGACGAAAAAATCCCCGCCGAAACACTTTACGGTTATGCTTACGGTTCCTTTGTGCTCGAAACTGACGGTGAAATTGACGGCGCTGTTTATCTCGGTCAGACAACCGACGACGGAAAACTTACCCTTGGCGGTGAAAGCGTTTCGCTCTGTGAACTTCTCGGAGTTTATGAAAATAAGCTTGAAAGCGTTTTCAGCTGCAATATAAGTCAGTCAGGAAAAACCGAAAACTTTTCCTATACTGCAAAGAGCTATCCCGCACCGGCGGTAAAACACGCAAGGCCTAAGGTACTGATTCCGGTATTCCCCGGCACTAACTGCGAGTATGATTCCGCAAAGGTGATGGAAGATGCCGGTGCCGAAGCGGTAATAAAGGTTCTCTGCAACCTCAGCGGAAGCGCAATAGAGAGAAGCATAGAGGAGTTTTCGGAAGAACTCAGAACAGCGCAGATGGTGTTTATCCCCGGAGGCTTTTCCGGCGGAGACGAGCCGGACGGTTCCGGTAAATTCATAACGGCGTTTTTCAGATCCGCAGCGGTTAAGGAGCAGGTAACAGAGCTTCTTGACAAGCGCGGCGGACTTATGTGCGGAATATGTAACGGTTTCCAGGCTCTTATCAAACTCGGACTTGTACCGTACGGAAAGATAATAGATACCGACGAAAACTGCCCCACGCTTACATATAATACCATCGGACGCCATCAGTCGAGAATAGTGAGAACAAGAATAGCGTCAAACAAATCACCGTGGCTGAAAAACACAAATGTCGGAGAGATATACAGCGTGCCGATTTCACACGGCGAGGGCAGATTCCTTGCTTCCGAGGAACTGATAAAACAGCTTGCGGAAAACGGTCAGATAGCGACGCAGTATGTTGACTTTGACGGAAACGCAACCACAGACGTGCACTTCAATCCCAATAACTCAATGTATGCAATTGAAGGTATAACGTCACCCGACGGAAGGGTTTTCGGAAAGATGGGACATTCGGAGAGAACCGGAAGCGGACTTTACATAAACGTACCCGGAAACTATGATATCGGAATGTTCCGTGCGGCAGTTGAGTATTTCAGATAATGTACAGCTTTGACTGACCTGCAAACCCGGAATCAACATTTACAATAATAAGTAAGTACTGAATAAACAAAAAATTCCCTTTTTTTCTGCTTTGAATTGTCTTGCAGAAAAAAAGGGGATTTTTATTTAAATAATTGTTTTGGGGTAAGCCTGTGTTTAAATTAACTGAGATGATTTTTTTATTGACTGTTAAAAAGTCTGGTGTTATAAGAATTTATAAAAGTCCGAAAAAATCAGAAAAGTATAGTGTTAAACCCATTTTTTTATCCGATAGAAACATACATATTTACAAATTCACGGATATCAAAGAAAAGCAAAAAATAAAGTACAGACGACGTCTATTGAATGTTATACAGCCTGATTGCCGAAAATAAGTAAGTCAATTTAATGCTTCCATTACGTTCCGGGAAAGCAAAAAGCATTTTTATCAGTCTTTTTCAGGTAAATATCTCTATTTCACTGATCCCGCTTTTCAGTACATTGCCGTTTTTCGTTTTGCTATTCAGAAAGCACATACGAACATTGAAAATTTCCTGACTTACAGCGATGATAAAATCAAGTTCTATGACTTCTCCGCCGGCTAAGCTGTCGTAACTGATGTATGAATAACCGCTGAAACCTTTTATTTCCACACCCGATTGAAAATCGACCGATTCTTTCGACTCGATATTTTCAAAATAAGCTTTAAGTCCTTTATGTTTTTCAGGATGCAGCATTGCTTCCGCTGCCTCAAAATCATTTTCTCCGACATAACCGAAGAAAACCGTTGCTTTGCTTTTGGCGTCGTCAAGGACTTCGTTTATCTCGGCACATCCTCCGAAAATCAGAACACATACCGATAATACAAAGACAGCAAACGCTCTGAGTGTTTTCATGTGGAAAGCCCCCCGCCTGCGAATTTTTACACGATAACCGGTTTTTCAGTTGTCACCTATGGAAAATACAGCTTTTTTCTGTTATGTAAACAGAGAGACAAGAGCAAATCCTATAATGGCGCAGATCAGAAAAGTCGCCGCCATAAACCCAAGGGAAATAGCTACCTTTATAAGAGGTTTTTCAAAATATCTGCAAACTGAAAGACTTGTCAGCGCAAAGAACGCGCTTATAACGCCGCCAATCGCTCCGCCTACTACCGGAACTATCAGGCTGAGTGGTGTATTACCCCAGATCAGTATGAGAGCAAAAATCATCACTGAAAGGGTTGCTTCATACCATGTTGGTTTTTGGAGAATTTCAAACTTGTTTCCGTTTATGCTGAGGGTGATGCCGGTTAATACGTTGCCCCACACATCTGCGCGGAGTCCGTTTTGAGATGAATAAGCTTTTTTGGAAACTTTTTTCAGTCTTTCACCGTTTATCGAAACGGATTTGAGTTCACCGAAAAAATTCTGGGTACAAACAATGTGACCGTACTGTTCACTGTCAAAAACCTTTTCCATATTTACCTCCGGAATTATTTGATGGTTAAAGTATATCATGTTCAAAATGTTTTGTCAATGAGTACAAATATATTCAGCAATTAGTCCAATTTGTGTTAATTATTTTCAACAATATCAACAAAATTCGTTGGGATTGTTATACAAAAATTTCAAAATCAGTGAAAACGATTGACAAATTGTGTACACTGTGCTATAATGCGGGTGTGAATGGCAAAGTACATAAGGTAACAAAAAATCAATGCTGAAATTTACATCAGAGAAAGGAATTTTCAATGAAGAAGATTATTTCCGCTTTACTCTCGGTTACTTTGATTATGGCAATGTTTACGTTCACGTCCTGCTTTGGAAAAAGTGAGCTCAAACAGTTCCAGGACGCAATGGAAAAGACAAACCGGTTAACAAGCTACCATGCAATTATCAGCTATGACATGGATGTTGAAGTTGAAGGAGAAGAAATTTCAATACCCATGGAGTATACAATCAAGGTTCAGGATACTTCGCCTGAAAATTACAAAGCGCTTATGAATGCAACCATTTCTTACGGAGGAACAAATATCGGAGTAAAATCAATTGTTCAGGACGGATATGTTTACATTAAATCCGGAAATGAAACCATGAAGATGGATTATGAAGAGGCACTTGAAAACGATATGATAGAGTCAAGCGATATGTACTCGCTTATCGGGGATTTCAGTGACGTTCCGATAACTGAATATGAGATTGAAGATGATGTCGCAGGCAAAAAGATTTCATTCAAGATAGCTTCGGCTGATGTAGAAAAGTACTATAAGCAATTTACCGACGAAATAACAAGTTCGCTTGAAGAAAGCGGTCTGAGTGACGATTTTAACGTAGGTGATCTCGAAGTTGAGGTTGTTATAACGGAAGATGGTTATGTTTACAGTTACGCAATTGAACTCGGAATGGACTTTGAAATACCCGCGGGCAGCAGGACCGTTACGGCAAACTGCTATGTCGAGGCAGAAATGAAACTTATAAATCCCGGAGATCAGGTAGATGTGATTATCCCGAGCGACATGTCAAATTACCGCAACTATCCGGAAATAGATGCGAGTGACCTTTATATTCAGTAAAAGTCGCCATTGACTTTTCAGCTTTTCTTCAAGGAATTTCCGCAGCCGTTTATTATATGCTGCCGAATATAAGCTGATGTGTCTGAAACTCAGTTTTTCCATCAAGACTTGATAAAAGTAAATAAATTTTACGTAAATTGTTTGATATCAATTCACTGAAATCTGATATTCAAAATCATCTTTCAGTAATCAAACGGAATTTATAAAGATAATATCTTATAAAACACATAATCAAACCCCAAAACGCTCCGACTGAACCGGAGCGTTTTGGGGTTTGAAATATATTGGAGAGATAAGATAAAGGAAAATTGTATTTTAATTTAAAGCGATGGTTTTCGTGGGAAAACTTAGGTTGGCTGATTTTGTTTAATCAGTTGACAACTACGCCTTTCTTTAAAATCACGTTTGCGTAGAGGGCGGTTTCACCGGTGGTTACCACGGCGTAAGCGTTTTTGGCTCTTTCGTAGAACCCGAAACGGTCGATTGCAATTTCTTTTGCTCCGTCTTTTTCGTGCTTTGCCGCTATTTTTCTGTAAGTATCCCATATTTCAGGCTTATACGGATCGCCGTCCATAACCTTCATAAGTACGGTCGGGTTTTCAACATAGCTGTCGAGCGGCATAAGTGTCAGAATGGCGTCAAGAATTTCCGGAATACCGTGTCCGTCCAGGCGAACAACGTTTTTTGCGTGGGCGTGACTGGGGAAATTTCCGTCGGCAAGGACTATCTCGTCACTGTGTCCCATTTCCATAAGGATTTTCAGAAGTTCGGGAGAAAGAACAGAAGGGATGTTTTTAAGCATAATGTTTCCTTTCGTCTGATGTTTTTTAACTTTTTTGCTGCTGATTGATTTTATCATGCTTTTCTGCGGATTTCAATAGGCAGATTGTACAGTAAAATAATAAGTTTTTTGTATGGAATAATGATAAAAGAGTTTAAACAGGAAATATAGCAAGCTTTTAAAATACGCACTTTTGCGGTAAAACGAAAAAATTTCATGCAAATTTAGGCTTTACTGCTGAAAAGAGCTTTGACTGAATGAAGCTGTGGGGATAAAGTCGTCGTCGGATGGGACAAACATATCGTTTCCGAGAGTAAAGTTTTCAGGAAGTTTTTTCGGTGCAAACCCGGTATATTTCAGAAAGACTCTGTTAAAATTCCGGACGCTGCCAAAACCGCACTCGTCGGCAATACGGGTGCAGGAGTATTTTTCAAAACGGTTTTTCAGCATAACGACGGCTTTGCAAACCTTAACCTTATTCAGATAATCCCCGAATGTCATACCGGAAATCTTTTTGAATATCCGTGCAAACTGAGCAGGACTGTACCCCATTTCCGAGGCTGCCTTGGCGAAAGTAAGGGTGCTGTAATCGGTGTGGATTTTAGAAATCAGTTTCCGGTAGACAAGCAGGTCAGACTCACTTTTCTTTGTTACGGGTGCGATCTTCGTTAAAATTGAAAGTATCAGACTTTCGGCGGTATTGCGCAGAGTGACAGGAAGAAAAACAATCGGTCAGGGAAGCTGATTTCTGAGTACATTAAAATTTCAGTAATAATAAATACAGGCACGGACTTAACCGGAGAAAGGAGCTAAAATGGAAGAATCGGTAAAAAAATCAAATGAATTTGCCGGATATACGTGACTTTATGAGGGCGCATCTTTATTCGGCGATAGCAACACTGAGGATAGGTATGAACCTACTTCGTGAAAAGGACAGGGTAATTTCAAAGCGTTTACCACCGACTTCGAGGATCTTTACGGACTGAAACAGCTTCCGGGACTTGCATGCCGGCTTCTCATGGCGGACGGATACGGCTTTGCGGCTGAGGGTGACTGGAAAACCGCGGCGATGACCGGTATAATGAAATCAATGTCGGTCGGAAGAAAAGGCGGAACGGCGTTTATGGAAGACTATACCTATCACCTCCCGGAAAACGGCGAAATGGTTCTGGGGGCACATATGCTTGAAGTATGTCCTTCAATAGCCTCGACGAAACCCGAAATCAAGGTTTGCCCTCTCGGAATCGGCGGCAAAGAGCCTCCGGCAAGGCTGATCTTTGACGGAAGCGAGGGAGAAGCGGTATGTATATCGCTTGTCGACATGGGCGGAAGAACAAGAATGATAGCTCAGGATGTTGTATGCCACACTCCTCTGCGCAAAATGCCGAACCTTCCGGTAGCATCCGTCATGTGGAAACCGCTTCCGGATCTTCAGACGGCGGCAAAGGCATGGATACTTGCCGGCGGAGCCCACCATACTGTGCTGAGTATAGCGCTTAATGCCGGAATAATGTCGGACTTTGCGGAAATTACCGGTACGGAATTTATACACATAGGTAACGGAACAGATATTGAAGCACTGAAAAAAGAGCTGAAATGGAACGATCTTTACTACAAACTGATGAAATAAAAACAAAGCCGTTTTTGTTAACCGTTAAGGGTGAAAACATATTTAAAGTACGGTGAAAATGAGGTTTGACAAAACCCGTGACCGTTGAAACGGAGAAAAACCAATGTATAACGAACTCAAAAAAGAGGTAGCTCAAAAAAATCTTCTGCTTTCAAAAACAGGTCTTATAATCCTGACTTTCGGCAATCTCTCGGTTTATGACAGAAAAAAACGGAGTTATAGCGATAAAACCGTCCGGAGTCGGTTACGATGAACTTACCGAAGAAAGCATACCCGTGCTTGATATTGACGGAAATGTGCTTGAGGGCAACTTCCGTCCGTCATCCGACACCGAAACACACCTTGAAATATACCGGAATTTCGCAGATGCAAACTGCGTTATCCATACCCATTCGGAGTTTGCGACTGTTTTTGCTCAGGCAAGGCGGGAAATACCGGCATACGGAACAACGCACGGCGATTATTTTTACGATTCAGTGCCCTGTACGAGAGAGATGACCCCTGAGGAAATAGCTTCAGAGTACGAAAAAATACCGGAAAGGTTATTGTCGAAACCTTTGCCGGAAAGGATCCGTCGGCGGTGCCGGGAGTCCTTGTCTGCTCTCATGGTCCGTTTGTCTGGGGCAAAACGTCAGATGCGGCACTTACACACGCCGTTGTGCTTGAACAGGTGGCGAAAATGGCGTATCTTACAGAACAATAAGAGGGTAATTAAAGTTTAGAGCGCGGTTGTTTCGTCAAGGCATATTGACAGAAACATAATAATGATTTTACATAATGGCAATTGATTTAACTCTGACGGGAGCTGATAACCCGTAAAATGAATTCTCATTTGAAAGGCGGCTGAAAATAACAAAAATCTTTTCCCCGGTTTCCTGAATTTGAGCGATTTCTCTTTCGGAGATTCGTTTGACTCCTGAATGAACTTCTCGGTTTGAATTTTTCTCATGTATCGGAAAACGTTTTCTTTAATGCGATTTTGTTTACTTTTTAAGCTCCGCTTTCGACGGTTTTTTTATACCGATATCGTCCGTAGTTTTTAAGTCGGATAAATTCAGTATTCTCAGAGCGTCTGAATTTGCATTTTCTTAAAACTCGGTAAATTTCTTTCTGAAAATCCGATTGACTCAGCTTGTCAATATTTTTCAAAATCTGTTGACACGGGAGAGAAAAAATGATAGAATTAAACGCAGATAAAACAAGGGATTTACAGGAAGGTTAAAAAATGAAGGTAGAACTGCTTGCATATACACCCGATGCGGACAAACTTGTTGCGGCGGCGGCAAAACTCTGCTATGCCAAAAGCGACATTGATACGCTTATGAATAAACTCACACCTGAAAAAGTGGAGAGTTTTCTTGACATGCTGTCGGAGCTCGGACACGAAAGTCCGGTTGAGCATGCATCATTTACCTTCGGAATAGAGGGCGTTTCAAGAGCTCTGCTTGCGCAGATAACACGTCACAGGATAGCTTCTTTTTCGGTACAGAGTCAGAGATATGTTGACAAAAGCGGATTTGACTATATAATCCCGCCGGCAATCAGCGAAAATCCTGACGCTCTTGCCGAGTTTGAAAAAGCAATGCAGGAGGATGCGGCACACTATAAGGCGCTTAAAGATATACTGACAAATTATCATGCAAAGAAACTTATAAGTGAAGGCAAAACGGAGAGTGAGGCGCTGAAGGCTGCGGAAAAGGCGGCAAATGAAGATGCACGGTTTGTTTTGCCGAATGCCTGCGACACAAGAATGATAGTCACCATGAATGTAAGATCTCTGCGCAATTTCTTCCGTCTGCGTTGCTGTCAGAGAGCGCAGTGGGAGATAAGAGAGCTTGCAACCGAAATGCTCAGACTTTGCAAAAAGGCGGCGCCGCTTTTGTTTTCCGGAGCCGGTCCCGGATGTGTTGGCGGTAAATGCACTGAGGGTGCTTTCACCTGCGGAAAAGCGGCGGAAGTAAGACAAAAGTTTTCAGAAATGTGATCAATTTTCGATAATGTGATCAGTTTTCGATAATGTGACCAATTTGCAATTCGGTGCTCAAAACTGTCGGACAACGGTATAAACCGTTGTGAGAAGATGTGTTTTGTGTTCGGTAAGAAAAAGCAGATTTTATCAAATTTCGGAAAATGTCAGTGCGTCGAACACCGGATTTGTTTTTCGGTGGAAAGTTTCAGCTTAACCGCTGTTAAGGTTCAGCTTAGTAAATCTTATTCAGTTCTGAGAAATGTCCTTTTCCACAACATCTGAAAATATCAGCGAGGAGACCGGATTTGTCTCTCAGAGGAAAGTTTCAGCTTACCCGCCGTCAATGTTCAGCTGGTTAATTTGATTTCAGTTCTGAAAACCGTTCGTTTTCCGAATGTCTTAAATTAAAGTACCGGCGATCCGGATTTTTTCAGCAGAAGGGTAAGATTTCCGATAATGGAAAATGCACATCAGAAGTCTGACTTTTTTAGCAGAAAGTATTCGTTCTTTTATTCGAATTGACGGATTCATAATGTTGGAAGTCTTTTTAAGATAGATTTTTTTGCGGTTCAGAGAACACAATTTATGATGTTTTCTGTGACGCTGATTAAAGTTTTCTGTATTTTAACGATGTTTCCGCTTATACGGCGGAATTTTACGGAGGAGTTTTTTGGATAACCTTAAAAGTGAAATAAGTTCGTTTTTTGCTCTGGTACTGCGGCAAAAATATATAACACGTTGGGGACTAATGAGAAACGCAATGCCGGAAAACCTTGCGCAGCATTCCTCAGAATGTGCGGTGATCGCTCATGCGCTTGCAACAATAGGAAACACCGTTTTCGGCAGAAATTACGATGTCGGGAAAATAACCGTAATGGCGCTTTTTCATGACGTTCCGGAGGTTTTCACAGGCGATATGCCTACGCCCGTTAAGTACGCAAACGAAAAAATAAGAAAGCAGTTCGGCGAGATAGAAAAGCAGAGCACAGAAGGGCTACTGTCAAAGCTGCCGGAAAATATCAGAGAAGAATACAGGAATATTTTTGAAGCAATGGAGACTGACGAAGAGAGCGAAAGGATCCTGAAATCGGCTGACAGACTTTGCGCATACATCAAATGCCTTGAAGAGGAAAAATACGGTAACAGTGAGTTTTCAAGCGCAAAGATTTCCGTTGAAAATAAACTGACGGAAAATGCGGGAGAAGAGACAAAATACTTTATGGAACATTTTCTGCCTGCGTTCGGACTTACTCTTGACGAACAGCAGAATCTCTGATTTTCAAAGGCGGCTGACTTACAAAAATCAATACAAGAATCTCAGGTACTGAAAAGTAAGTTTTTTAAGAGATAACACAAAAATACTCAGTATAAAAAAGTAACTTTAGAAAATACAAGAATTTCCGGTACTGAAAAAACATTATTTTGAAAAGGGAAAAGAGGAAGAGCGATGACTGAAGATAATAAAATCGGGTATGCCGTACTCGGGCTCGGAGTCGGAAAAAGCCATGTCGAAAGTGCACTCGGATGCGAAAAATGCAGACTTGTGGCGGTATGCGATATAAAGGCGGAGAAGGTGAAGAGCGTAACGGATCAACATCCGGAGGTAACCGGCTACACCGATTTTGAGGATCTTATCCGGGATGAAAGAGTGGATATAATCAGTGTTTGCCTGCCGAGTGCGATGCACGCCGATTATGCGATAAGAGCGATGGAAGCGGGGAAACACGTTCTCATCGAAAAACCGATGGATATAACCTGCGAAGCGATCGACAGGATAGAGAGGGCGAGAATAAAGACCGGCAAAAAAGTCGGCGGAATTTATCAGAACAGAAACAACGCCGTTATGAAACCGCTCAAAGAGGCGGTCGACAGCGGAAAACTCGGAAAAATATTTCTCGGAACATTTGCGGTCAAATGGCTGAGAGAACCGTCTTATTTTGAGGGCGAACACAGCTGGCACGGTACATGGGCAATGGACGGCGGCGGTTCACTGATAAATCAGGCAGTACATACTCTTGACATTATGCAGTGGATAATGGGCAAACCCGTTACCGTCAGTTCGGTTATGTCGGTTAACAATCACAGCATTGAGTCCGAAGACCTCACAGCTTCTGTTTTCACGTTTGAGAACGGAGCTACCGCAACGTTTCTTTCCACTACATGCTGCTATCCCGGTCTTTCAACCGATATCCAGGTTTACGGAACGGACGGCTCGGTTGAGATAGACGGAGATAAACTCAAACTCTGGAAGATAAAGGGCGAAGATGAGCGTGACGAAGAAGATATGCTCGACCGTTACGGCAGGGGAAACAGAATAGCAGCTGCCTATCAGCCCGGAATGAAATACGGTCATATTACTCAGGTTGAGGATATGATTGATGCGGTAATTGAGGACAGAGATCCGCAGATTATGCCGAAAGAAGCAAAGAAAGCGGTAAAGCTTATTGAGTCGGTTTACCTTTCAGCCAGAACAGGTGAGACGGTAAAAATAGATTGGTGATAGTATCTATACAATGCTTAGCGGTCCGGTTTTTCCGGACCGATTTTCATTTCAAATGAACAAACGAAGATGCAGTTAATTCAGGATTTTGAACGCAGTAAACCTCATAATTACGAAATAATATGTTTTTTGTAAATATTCTGACTTGAATCTGTTAATAATTGATCTTGAAATCGAAGTTGGTCAGTTTGTACAGTTGTAGAAAAATGTTAGTCAATATTGTGCAACATAAACAAAAAATGATAGGTAAATGTTGCCGAAAAGCAAACTGAAAATAAATAAAAATTTGAATTGACGGCGTTTAAAAATGCAATATTCAAACATGTTGTGTGAAAAATATTGCAAAAAACAATGCCGAAAAAAAGCAAAATCGTTGAAAAATACCATACTTTTCTTCCGGTGCCGGACGGTGACTTAAAACGGCTCATAAAGGCCAGAAAACGGGCTTGCGGGTTTTGCATCCGGCAAAACGTTCTTGACTTTTTTATATTAGTATGGTATACTTTTGAAAAACAAAACCTTTCGTCCGGACGCACTGCGGGAAGAAAGCAAACCTGCTAATATGTGTCCCTTCGGGGAGCGGTAATAGGCACACCGGCTCAGAGGAGCAAACCGTAGCCGACAAACAGCAAAATAACCAAAGATCTTGGTAGGAGGAACCCTAAATGAAACATTGGCAAAAACACAGAATAGTCGCTGTACTTCTTGTGATTGCTACGCTCATGGGTATGGTACCGCTTGCAACAGCTTCGTTTGCGGATGACATAGTTCCCGTACAGACTGAAGAGGAAGATACTTACGGGGGAAGAACCCTTGAAGAAATACTTCAGCTGATCGAAGGTAAGACGTACAACGAGTACCTCGGCACCCACAGTGATAAAACAACAGCGAGTGATGAAAGCGAGGTGTTTGTAAACGCTGTCGACGTGCTTGTAAAGCCCGGAGAAAAGAACGAGCAGACAGGCGAAGACTGGACAACTGCGGATTACAGAGATGACTTTACTTATACCGATGAAAACGGAAATGTTTTCACGGGAGTCTACACCCCGTCGTCAGGCAAGGTTACATTCAAAATTACCATTAAAGAAACAGGAATGTATTCAATCGACCTGAAATATTTCCCTGTTGAAGTGTACGACATAAACGGTGACGGAACAGATGAAACGGTAAGTACGAAAACCACGATAGAAAGAATGTTCTATCTTGACGGAGCTCTCCCGTTCAATGAATGCCGTTACCTTTACATTCCGAGATCGTGGGAGTACATAGGAACGGACGGAGTTACAAAGCTTTACAGAATAGACGAGCCGAGACGTGAGAACTATGACTCCGACGAAGCATACAATGAGGCTTACACGGCGTGGGCGATAGCGACAAACGGCGGAGCCAATAACTACGTCTGGGACAAAGACATCCAGGACAACGATATACGTCCTGACCGTATAGAGTCTTTCGATATGCGTACATACTTCCTCCGTGACTGGCTGGGTTATACAGTTGACCCGTTCCAGTTCTATCTGACGGAAGGCGATCACTACTTCACATTCGAAGCCACGAGAGAGCCTCTCATCATTTCCCAGATAAGAGTTTACGGATACAAAGAGGAAGTTACCTACGACTATCAGCTTGAAAGATGGCTCGGAAGCGGACTCAAAATTTACGAGGGAGACAAGGTTTATAAGATTGAAGCAGAAAGCCCGGTAAAGGTTTCGGATCAGGTTCTTTTCCCGAATACCGACCGTACTTCTTCTATCAACTCGCCGTCTCATCCGGCTGACCTCTTGTACAATATATCTGTTTCGAGCGTTGTCGGACAGTATATGACATACAGGGTGTATGTTGAAGAGGAAGGTCTGTACAACATAATGGCGAGATTCCGTCAGAATACAATGGCGGGTATGTTTACTTCGAGAAGAATAAGAATCAACGGAGAGATACAGTTCCGTGAGGCGAGCTTCCTCAGATTCAATTACGATACCTCATTCCAGAACGAGCTTTTAGGAAACGAAGAGCAAGACTACCTATTTTATTTTAAGAAAGGCTGGAATACGGTAGAAATAGAAGTTGTTCTCGGCGATATGTACGAGTACATCTACGACGTCGCTAACATTATAACGAGACTTAATAATGCGTATCAGAGCATTCTCCAGATAACCGGAACAAACCCCGATACCGGACGTGACTACGGATTTATGGCGCTCATTCCGGATACGATCGGAGATCTTGCCAACTGCGCTATTGAGCTTGACAGAATCTACAATTCTCTTATTGAAGTTACCGGAGCAACAGGTCAGCATATAGCAACGATAGACACAATAAGACAGCTTGTTTCCAAGATGGCTACTGACGAATATCAGATAGCTCCGAACTTCCTTTCTTTCAAAAACTACATAACAGCGCTCAGTAACTGGCTCTATACGTCTCTTTCTCAGCCGCTGAAACTTGATTACCTCCTCATCCAGTCCCCCAACACGGAAGTACCGGATGCAAAAGCCGGATTCTTCTATGCTGCCGGACATGAAGCGAAGTCGTTCTTTGCGAGCTTCTTCAAAGATTATAACGTAATCGGTTTCAAGACTGATAAGGATGAAAGTGAGTACGAGGGAACTATACTGATGTGGAACACGGTCAGCCGTGAAGACGCACTTATTCTCCGTACCATGATAGATGCGGGATTCACTCCTGTCAGCAATATAGCGGTTAACATAAGATATGTTGCACAAGGACTTCAGGAATCAGTGCTTGCCGGAGTAGGTCCGGACGTGGCGAATATGGCTTCCGGAACAGCGGTTTCGTGGGGACTGCGAAATGCGGTTGAGGAGCTGAGCCGTGTGTATACCGAAGAGGATGCACAAGAAGGCAAAATTCCCGAGGGCAAGAATGTCGGGGATGAGGTTTTCAGCGGATTCCGTGAGCTTTGCCCGATTGATGAGCAGGGAGAATTCGTTGTACCGTACTTCAACGAGGAAAAAGGCATATTCATGGATAAGACCGGAACTGTTGAAGTTGAATTCTCGAATGCTGCTCTCGAAGCGGTTTCACTTAATGACAAAACCTATCTGATACCGACCACTATGAACTTCGAAATGTCTTTCTACCGTGTAGACGTCTTTGCGTCAATGGACATTAAACCTCCGAGAACATGGCAGGAGCTTTACGAAGTTATACCGACTCTGACCAGAGATCATATGACAATGGGAATGCAGACATCGCTTGCAGGATATCAGATGCTCCTGTACCAGATGGGAGAGACGATGTATGCAAACGACTACCAGAGCTTCAATCAGAGCACAACGGCGCTGAAAGCATTCGATACGCTTTGTTCGCTTTTCAATGACTATTCTCTGCCGATATCATACGACCTTACCCGTTTCCGTACCGGAGAAATCCCGATAGTAGTAGCCAACTGGACGACATACAATACTTTCATGGGATATTATGAACTTCGTGGTCTCTGGACGATGGAATCTCTCATAGGTTGGGAGGATGAAGCAACCGGCGAGGTAAACCGTTCTTCGATACTTAACGTAGAAGGAATAGTAATTCCGAGAGGAAGTAAGAATCCTCAGCACGTATGGGAATACATAAAGTGGTATTCAGGATTTGATGCACAGAAGAGACTCGCAAGACAGCAGCTTGCGACCTCGGCAAATACGACTGTAAAATACAACACAGCTAACCTCAATGCTCTTCTTGCCCAAGCGTGGACCGAAGATGAGCTTGATGCGATGAAAGAGCAGATTCCTTTCCTGAAAGGGCTGCCGTTCAACCCCGGAGATTACAATATAAGCAGGTACATCAACTTTGCATTCCTCGCAGTTTATAACAATAACGCAAATGCAGTTGACCAGTTCCTCAATTACGTGGTTGATATAGACAAAGAGCTTTCACGTAAGCGTGAAGAATACCACCTTCCTTTCATAGATTACTATGACAGAAATACAAGTGAGACGGAATAAAAGATAACGTTAATGCCCGGCTGAAGGCCGGATACCGTGTGCCGGGCATAAAGTTCAAACAGAAAAAGTATGATAGAATAGGAGAAAGCATATGTCTGATAACGCAGTTGCTGTAAAGGAATCTCAGGGTGCGCCCCAGGATCCGAGTCAGAAAAGCATATCGAGATGGGAATACACAAAGCGTCAGATGAAAAAGACATGGGCGGGCTATGTAATGGTGGCTCCGTTCCTGATCATGTTTGCGGCATTCACGATAATACCGGTCGTAGTGTCATTCTTTCTGAGCTTCACCAACTTCAATATGCTGGAATTACCGGAGTTTTGTGCGCTTGATAACTACATCAGGCTTTTCCTCGAGGATGACCTTTTCCTTACGGCATTCCAAAATACACTGATATTCGCTCTTACAACGGGACCGATATCATACATACTTTCATTCTTGCTTGCATGGTTCATAAACGAACTTTCACCGAGAATGAGATCACTCGTAACAATAATATTCTACGGACCTTCAATTTCCGGTTCGGCATACTTGGTATGGAAGCTTATATTCCAGGGAGATATTTACGGACTTGCAAACGGATGGTTAATGAAATTCGGTATTATATCAAAACCGTATGTGTTTATGCAGAATACTGATTTTATAGTGCCGATTTGTATAGTCGTCTCGATATGGACATCACTCGGAACTGCTTTCCTTTCGTTTATAGCGGGTCTTCAGGGAGTTGACAGAAGTCTCTACGAAGCCGGAGCGGTTGACGGAGTCAGAAACCGTTGGCAGGAGCTTTGGTATATAACTCTTCCGTCAATGAAGTCCATACTTATGTTCGGTGCGGTTCTTTCAATAACCGGCGCATTCGGATTCGGAGGAATAGTTGACAACCTGTGCGGAAATCCCTCCACTGACTACGTGGCGTGGACTCTTCAGCACCATATGGCGGACTACATGAATGCTCGTTTCGAGGTCGGTTATGCATCTTGCATATCGATAGTACTCTTTGTACTTATGTTCGGCGCTAATATGTTTATAAAGAATGCTTTGTCGAAGGTAGGTAGATGATATGAAGAGACTGAGAACAAGAAAGCATGCGGTCGTACTGAACCGAAGCGTAGGCGGCGACCTGTCGATAACAATACTTTTGGTAATATTCGGTTTATTCATGTTTTTACCGGTTTATTACCTGATTATAACAGCGTTCAAACCGATAGGAGAAATGTTCCTTACCCCTCCTAACTTTTACGTAATCAAACCGACACTTCAGAACTTCATAGACCTTTTTGCATCTATGACGTCTACATGGGTTCCGATTTCGAGATACGTATTCAACACAGTATTTATTTCACTCGGAGCTACGGTCGGATGTCTTATAATCGGTTCTATGGCGGCGTATGCAATATCAAAAGTGCATTTCCCGGGAGCCAACGCAATATTCCAGATGATAGTTTACTCGCTGATGATATCTTCAACGGTAACGGGAATAGCCCACTTTATTATATTCGTAGGACTCGGTTGGCTGAATACATATACGATATCGATAGTTCCGATCTGGGCATCAACGCTTGGACTTTACCTGATGAAGAACTTCATAGATTCAACGATTCACGACTCAATGATAGAAGCAGCACGAATTGAAGGAGCTTCGGAGTTCAGAATATATCTTACGTTGGTAATGCCTCTGGTAAAACCGGCTTGGCTTACACTTATGATAACGGTTTTCCAGCAGGTTTGGAACGTCGGAGCTTCGAGCTATGTTTACAGTGAAAACCTGAAAACATTCGACAACGCTATAAACTCGATAATATCGGCATCCGGAACACAGGGAGCCGGAGCCGCGGCATCGGTAATAATGATGAGCGTGCCGATGATAGTATTTATCATTTCACAGAGTAAGATAGTCGAAACGTATGGATCGTCGGGAATGAAAGACTGAGGAAGGAGGAACGAAAATGAAAAAATCAGGAATGAAGTTGATAGTAGGATTTCTGATGTGCGCGATGACGCTGCTGATGACCGTTCTTCCGGCATTCGCGACGGCGTATTCAACATATACATATTCGATAGACGGAACACAGCTTGCTTCGCCTAACGCATATGAGCCGCAGAAACTGTACGATTCGGTAAATACCAAAATCTACGAGAAAACAGGCTATAACATCACAGACCCCCGTGATCTGGTTGTCGACCCGGACGGAAACATATACATAGTTGATTCCGCGCCGATACCGGATGATCAGGGAAACCCGACATCACAGAAAATATACAGAATAATAGTTCTTGACCCGTACTTTCAGTTTATGTATCAGATAACAGAGTTCAAGAGCGAATCCGGAGCACTGAATACTTTCAATAACCCCGGCGGACTCTGTGTAACAGATGAAAAGATCTATGTTGCAGATACAGATAACAAGAGAATAGTAGTTTTCAACAGACTTGACGGCGGAAGAACACAGCCGACTTTCCATAAAATACTTCCGCAGCCGCAGGCAGATGTTTTTACTGCAGAAGCGCAGTATAAACCTGTAGCGGTAGCTTCGGATGATACTCATATATATGTTGTTTCTTCAACCACGTATATGGGAATTATTTCGATGGATATGGACGGCAATTTCCAGGGATTTATCGGAGCCCAGAAGGTTTCCGTTAACGCACTGGCAATATTCTTCAGACTTTTCCAGACGGATGAGCAGAGAGCGCAGTCAACGAAATACGTATCAACCGAGTATAACAACATAGTTATGGATGATTCGGGTTTCATATACGTAACCACATCTTCTCTTGATGCCGGAAAGCAACAGGAGGCAATAGAAGACAAGTCAACCAGCGCAGAGTATGCACCGGTAAAGAAACTGAACACAAACGGCGAAGATATTCTTAACAGAACCGGATTTTATCCCCCGTCAGGAGAAGTTCTTGTTTCGAACGTCTCAAGAAACAATGAACCGACAGGTGCGTCAAGAATCATCGACGTGGCTATCGGTCCTGAGGGAACATGGTCGATAATCGACGAAAAGCGCCAGAGAGTGTTTACCTATGACAAAAACGGTAATCTTCTGTTTGCGTTCGGAGATAAAGGAAAACAGCTCGGAAACCTCGAAGACATAGAGGCGGTAGCTTATCAGAACTTCAATGGTGAGAACAACATGGTAATCCTCGACAAAAGAACATGTTCTCTTACAACGTACACAAGAACTGAATACGGAGATCTTCTGATAACCGCGCTTAAGCACGACAATGAGCAGAAGTATGACCTTGCGATAGAAGACTACGACAACATACTCCAGAGAAATATCAACTTTGACGTTGCGTACATAGGCAAAGCCAAATCGCTGTACCGTAGCGGAGACTATAACGGCGCAATGGAGCAGTATTCCTTTGCATACAATACCGAAGGATATTCTCAGGCTTTCAGAATGTTCAGAAAAGACTGGGTTTCAAAGTACATCTGGGTAGTTCCGATAGTAGTTGTTGCGGTTGTTGCCGGTCTTTACTTCTTCTTCAAAAAAGCGGCGAAGGTCAACGCAAAAACAGCCGTTACGTCCGGAAAGAGAACTTTCGGTCAGGAGCTGATGTTTGCTTTCCATCTTATGTTCCATCCGTTTGACGGATACTGGGATCTTAAGCATGAAAAACGCGGGTCGATGAGAGGCGCCTTGTTCTATATGGGCGTGGCGATACTTGTCTTCACGTATCAGAATGTGGGAAGATCCTACATGTATAACCCGAGAGGAACCTATTCCAGCCTGCCGATACAGGTTGTGTCTGTGCTGATACCCGTGGCGCTTTGGGCTACCGCAAACTGGTGTCTTACGACTCTGTTCGAGGGTGAAGGAAGCATAAAAGACATAGTGATAGCGACAGGATATTCCCTTGCACCGCTTCCGTTCCTTATCATACCTGCAACGCTTCTTACACACATACTTTCTTCTTCGGAGTCCGGAATAATAACGCTTCTGACTTCGTTTGCGTTCGTGTGGGTAGGACTTCTGCTGTTCTTCGGAATAATGGTAACACATGACTATTCTTTCATGAAGAATATACTCACAACGATAGGAACAATAGTCGGAATGGGATTCATCATGTTCATAATAATACTGTTCGCAACCCTGGTTTCAGATATGATAGGACTTGTAAGTAACATCATAACTGAAATCACATACAGGATGTAAGGAGGAAAAATGGCAATGCAAAACAGCGCAAAAAAAGTTATAACCAAAACACTGTCTGGCTTCCTTGCATTCATGACAATAATAACGCTGCTGGCATCGCTGTCCATGCTGCCGGTTTTTGCGGCAGACGAAGAGACAGAGGAAACGGAAAGAGCGTTTGAAGACATTTATACCGATTTCTATCTGAATCCGTATTACGACGGAGAAAAAGACGGTCTTGAAAATCCTGATTTCACTACACAGGAAAAAAGGCTCGCCGCTATGACGCTTCAGTATACAAAAGGAGATTTTCAGCTGTATATTGACCCGATAACCGGAGAGGTAGCGATAAAAGATACTACTACCGGTGACATTCTGTTCACCAATCCGTATGATCTTGCTGAGATACCGCTGTCCGGCGACGCCGGCACGAGAACGATTTCCCAGATAACAAAGAAGAGACTTCTCAGCCAGGTTTCAATATCGTATACAGATAACGATGTTGTAAAGAGCTACAACTCTTTTACCGATGCGGCTCTTATGCAGCAGATCGATATCAAAAAACTCAAAGGCGGTGTGCGTGTTGAGTACTCAATAGGTGAAGAGGAGTCGAGAACCCTTGTACCGAGAAGAATAAGTGTAGACAGATACGAGGAAATGATAATCGACCAGCTGGAAGAAAATCTTCCGAACGGAAAACTGAACAACATTTACCTCAGAGTAACAGCTTGGTATATCCTCAAGGATCCTTCAAGAGTAACAGGCGAAACACTTGAACAGATGTATATCGACTATCCCATAACCAAAGAGATGCCTATCTACATCTTCGCTGAAGACGCAAAACCGAGAGAAATCAAGGTTGTTGAAGGTTTTATCAAGACTTACTGCCCTGAATACACCTTCGAGGAAATGGACAAAGACCACAGAGAAACCGGATATGAGTCGAAAGACAAAGCTCCTGCAAACTTCAAAATGGCACTGGAGTATTACCTGAGCGATTCGGGAGTGGAAGTCAGATTCCCGGCAAACGGTCTGACATTCGATGAAAGTAACTACCAGCTTTCCAATATTGATATCCTTCAGTACATGGGAGCCGGTTCGAACGACTACAAGGGCTACACGTTTGTCCCAGACGGATCCGGAACGCTGATAAGATTTGAAGATGTAAGCAAAACTTTTGAGCTTACCGGAAAAGTATACGGACAGGACTACGCTTACCAGGAAATCGGTAACGCAAACCAGGAAATATTCAGAATGCCTGTTTTCGGAGTAGTCGTTTCCAATGAAAAACAGGAGAATTCAAAGTACGGCGACTACTATTATCAGATAAAAGACTCTGAAGGAAATGTAATCGAGGAAATAAAGAAAGAGCCGAAGAAATATTCCACCGGATATTTTGCAGTAGTTACCGAAGGTGACGCTTTGACTAACATTACATCGTCTCACGGAGGAAACCAGGAACACTACTTCAATTCAGTGTACTGCTCGTTTAACCCTCGTCCGAAAGACTCTTATAACCTTGCTGAAGCGATTTCGATAGGTTCGAATACAAAGTACACAGTTGTATCGGAAAGAAAATACACCGGTTCTTTCAGAATCAATTACATAATGCTGACTGACCCTGATAATACCGAGGGAAGAAATCCCGACAGAACCTACTATGAAGCGTCATACGTCGGAATGGCAAAAGCTTACAGAGACTACCTTGAAAAGACGGGAACCATTACCAGACTGACAGCAGAAGGTGTACAGGAAAACATACCGCTTTTCCTTGAAGTTTTCGGAGTAACCGAAACGGATGAGACAATTCTCAGTATACCGATAACGGTAAAGAAAGCGCTTACTTCTTTTGAAAACCTCAAAACAATGGTTTCAGAGCTGAAAGCGGGAAATATCAGCAACCTTAATTTCAGACTGACAGGATTTACAAACGGAGGCATGGTTCCGACAGTTCCGACAAGCGTAAAATATGAAAGCGTTGTCGGAAAGAACAGCGGATTCAGAGACTTCCTTGACTATGCAGTAACAGAAGGTATCGGAGTGTATCCGGAGTTTGACTTTGCCTACATGATGGATACGGCAATGTTCGACGGATTCTCCTACCGCAGAGACGCAGTAAAGACGATAGATAACCGTTACATTACGAAGAGAGAGTACGATGCCGTTCTTCAGACCTTCGTTACAAGCGGTAAGATCTGTATTTCTCCCTGTGTTTACAGCAGTTTCTTTGAAAAATTCAATAAGTCGTTTACCAAAATTCTCGAGGACAGAAAGACAGATATATCGCTTAGTACCCTCGGTTCGGATCTTAACTCAGACTTTGATGATGACGATCCGTACAACAGAGAGGACGCCAAAAACTTCACGACTGAGATGCTTAAACAGTTTAAGGTAAATGAAAGTTACGGCAAGATAATGATCGATTCAGGTAACGCATATTCAATACCGTATGCTTCGGTAGTGCTGAATGCGCCGCTTGACTCAAGCCGTTATCTGAATACAAGCGAAGCGGTCCCGTTCTTCGGAATGGTATATCACGGATACCTTGTGTTTGCGGGTAAGCCCACAAATATGGCGGGAGATATCAAGTATGAGACGCTTAAAATAATCGAGAACGGCGCAACACTGTTCATGATGCTCTCATATCAGAATGTTGAGATACTCAAAGAGGATCCGACTCTTTCGAAATATTACGCAATATCATACGAAATATGGAAGGATACTCTGCTCTCAAAATATGACGAGAACGGAAATCTTGTTTCTCTCGGACTTTACGACAAAATCAACAATGCGCTGAAAGATGTTCAGACGTCCCTGATAAACGACCACAGATATCTTGAGTGTGTTCGTCAGTTTACAGAACAGGAAAGACAGAATATACTTGAGGACGCAACAGCAAAATACAATGCTGAATACGCCATTTTCGATGCAGATTATCAGAAATATGTAAGTCTTATTCAGTTGCATGAAAGATTGATAGCTGAATACGCTTTGAAGCTCGAACAGGCAGGAGTTAATGACAACAGTGCTGATATAACATGGCTCAGCGAAGAAGAAAAGGCAGCAATAGTAGCTCTGGGTAACGGGGCAGTTCTCGATGAAATAATCAGATACTATACAGAGCAGGCAGACGTAGCCAATATCGCAAAGTATACCGAACTTAAAAATCAGTATACAACGATAATGGCAGACAGAGATGCACTTCTCAGCTCTTACGGAGTAACTGATAAGACAGCACTTGAAACTCAGAGAGACGCAATAAAAGTCAATATGGATGCACTTGATCTCAACGACTTCATAAAAGTCGAAGAAGATGCAATTGACAGAGACATAGATGACGGAAGCGTTGTTTATGTTGAGTACGATAACGGACATTGGTTCATACTTAACTACAACAACTTTGTGGTTGACGTAGAGATGGACGGTCGTGTAATAACAATACAGCCCAAGGAATTTTATGATTCCAAGGCTGGAGCCTGATGAAAGGGAGGTAAAACAAAATGAGTACAAAAGCACCTAAACGCCGCAGGGCGGCCTCTCTGGATAAAAGAAAGGCAAGAGGCGGATATCTGTTCGTACTGCCGTTTATACTCGGACTGATACTTATATACTTTCCGGTAATAATCGATTCGTTCAGATACTCACTGTCTTCAATGACATTCGTCGGAGGAGGCGCCGGATTCAATGTAGAATTTGTCGGACTCGATAACTACCAGGAAGCATTGTTTGTCGATACCTCGTACGTTACAACGCTGATAAACGGAATTAAGAGTCTGGTAATAGACATCCCCGCAATAGTAATATTTTCACTGTTTATAGCCGTTATACTGAATCAGAAGGTTCTCGGAAGAGCGGTATTCAGAACGATATTCTTCATACCGGTTATCTGTGCTACCGGAATCATGGGTTCAATAGCGGCGGCAACATCGTCGTATAACGACTATATTGCCGACCAGGGTCAGTCGATCAACACCGGAGCCCTTGACGACGGCGGATTCCAGATGAATGCGGAAAAGATAACCATGCTTTTCGAGAACATGAAGATCGGAACAGAGCTTGCTGATTTTGTTGTCGGAGCTGTTAACAGAATATCAGGAATAATAGAACGTTGCGGAGTACAGATGCTGATACTTCTTGCGGCACTTCAGTCGATATCTCCTTCGATATATGAGTCGTGCTCAATAGACGGCGCAACGACATGGGAAACATTCTGGAAGATAACACTTCCGATGATAAGCCCGATGATTTTGGTAAGTGCGGTTTATACGGTAATAGACTCATTTACGTCGGAATCAAATCAGGTTATGGCGTACATTAACAAGACATACAGCGAAGCAAACGGAAACACCAAATCCGCAGCTATGGCGTGGATGTATTTCGGAATAATCATACTGATAGTAATTGTTGTTGTAGCAGTAATGCAGGCATACGTGTTCTATCAGCGGCGCGATAACTGAGAAAGGGGGGACATAGAAAATGGATAATCAGGCAAACGCTCCTAAGGTATTAAAGGAGACAAAAAACAAAATTACCGTTGATTTCGAAAGAACGTCCCTCAAGGAAAGACTGAAGCTGAAATATCTGAATATGTCATATCTGGCAATGCTGATATGGAGATTTTTCAGATTTCTGCTTCTGATGGGAGTATCATACGTCATTCTCTATCCGTTCTTTTCAAAGATAACTTCTTCTTTTATGAGTGCGGAGGACTTCGTTGACGTTACGGTAAAACTCATACCGAAATATCCGACGCTGGACACTTATAAGGCTATAATAGTGGACCTCAGCTACTTCAAGGCACTTTTCAACACGGCACTGCTTTCACTCGTTTCAGCAGTTTTGCAGACATTTATATGCTGCATAATCGGATACGGATTTGCAAAGTTCAAATTCCGCGGTTCCAAACTGCTGTTTGCGTGCGTACTTCTCACAATGATAGTACCGCACTCTACGATTAAGCTTTCGCTTTACATGAAGTTCAAGTACTTTGATGTGCTTTGGATCACGAAATTGTTGGGAGGCGGAGTATTCCCGTGGCTTGACATTATACCGAATGCGGAAACGGGAATGTTCGTAAACGGAACTTCACTTGACCTTACCAATACACTTTGGCCGCTTGCAATACTGTCACTGGGCGGACTGGCGTTCAAGAACGGACTTTACATATTCATGATGCGTCAGTTCTTCAGAGGCGTACCGGATGAGCTTGAAGAATCTGCATACATAGACGGTTACGGAATAATGAAGACCTTCTTCCTGATAGTTATACCGCTGTCTGTACCGATGATGATAACAGTGTTCCTGTTTGCATTCTCATGGCAGTGGACAGACGAATTCTATACGGGACTGTTCTTCAACAAGACCAAGATGTATCTGCTTCCGCACCTTGTCGGACAGGTACCGAGATCGCTTGATACTCAGTATGCAGGTCAGTCGCTGTTCGAAGCTGCGATTCAGAATACCATCGGACTTATGATAATAGCTCCGATACTTGTAGTTTATCTCTTCTGTCAGAGATATCTGGTTGAAGGAATAGAGCGTTCAGGTCTGGTAGGCTGATCGGTCAAGAACATAAGAAAAAATATAATAAGTCGCAGTACCTTTACGGGTTCTGCGACTTTTTTTGCGCCTTAATTTTTTTTATGCCATAATTTTTTATGTCTTATTTTTTTATGCCTTATTTTTTTGTATTACTTTTTTGCCTTGATTTTTTTATGTATTAAAATATAAAATCTTTATAAATCGAAACGGTGAATATACGGACAAAGATGAATACCCAATTGATTTATGAATACCCAATTGATTATGAATATCCGAATGATTATGAATATTCGAATGATTATGAATATTCGAATGATTATTAATATCCGAACGAATATGAATATCCGAACGAATATGAATATCAGAATGAATATGAATATCCTGACAAAAAAGTGTTACCGGTAAAAAAAGTGAAAAACAGTGAAAACAAGCAAGTGGTTAAAATTGCATTTTTAAAAATTACTGAAAAATAAAACAGCTCAACAAAGCCGGATTCTGAAACCGTTAAGTGAGTAAAAAGGGATTTGAAAAGTAAAAATGGAATTGAAAAGAAAAAAGGGGGACAAAATAAAAAAAATATAATCCGGAGGCTGTTATGGAAAAAACAATAGTATGTGTTTACGGAAAAGGAAACAATGTTTCGGAAGTTTTCGCAAGACTCAGCTGTCTGCATAAAAGAAGCGAAGGCAAAAAATACATCTACTGTGCGGTAATAGACCTGCCGGACTGGATATCTTACAGGAGCTCCGTTGACTTTGAGATAGAAGAAAAAGCCGGAAAATTTGCAAGATATTACGGCAAAAAGCTTGGGTACGGATTTTTCTGTGCAGTCAGACAAAGGAGATACAGCATTTCCGGAAAAGAAAGGATTTACTGCTGTGAGGAAGGAAGTCTGGGGGCGATTAAAAGCCTCTGGCGTTTTGTTTGCGGGAGAAGAGACGAATTTTTTCCGGTTTACGGAAACGCTGATGAGGCGTTACTCAGACAAACCGAAAGAATTTATTATTCAGCGGTTTTCGGTGAAAGCGCAGAACAAACTTCTTTTGAGGAAATAATCGAACAAAGCGGTATAGATAAACTTGAAAGAGAATGCGGAAGCGGAGCGGTAATACCTTGCAGAACTGATACTGAAACGGTTGCAGACGGGGAAACAGTAAAGTACGAATTCCTTAAAAAAACTGAAAACAAACGAAAAGGACTTGAAATACTGTTCAGTCACGCAGCGCTTGACAAACTGCTTTCAAGCGGGATAAGCGAAGGCGATATTGAAGTTAAAGAGTCGGAATGCGTGGCGACGGAAAGAGTGACAAAAAAAGTTTATTTGCCGAGAAAATGTCGATGTAAAGTTATTAAAAAATTTCCAAAATAACTTGAAATTACTAAACAAAGTGTGATATACTGAGAGCATTAAGAAAAAAGAGGGTGCAGCTATGAAAATCGACGAAAGAACCTTAAAAAAAGGGCTTGAATTTACAGTTCTGCCAAATGAAAAATTCAAGACGGAAGTTTTGGTTGTAAATTTTCAGATGCCCAAGACTGAGAAAAACATTGCAGTTGGTAACCTGCTTGCAAAAATGATTTCAAGAGGAACCAAAAAACACGAAAACACTCTTAAAATAAACAGATATCTTGCCGGACTTTACAGCGCATCGCTGAATGTATCGCATATTGCACTTCCGGCATCGCTTTGCCTGAGGATAAGCTGCAGCTTTTTAGACGAGAGATATCTGCCGGGCGGAGATACAGTGTCCGTGCTTTCCGGAGTTATAGCGCTTATAAAAGAAATGCTTGAATGTCCGCTTGTAAATGATTCAGGTGAATGGAATGCGGAATATATGGAGAGCGAAAAGAATAATCTGCTTGATGAACTCCGTGCGCAGAAAAACAGTAAAGATTCGTATGCAATGCTGAGGTTAAACGAGATATGGTATGAGGGTTACTCGCTTGCACTGAACCCGGGTGGAACAGAGTCAGGTATTTTGGCTGTCACGTCAGCAGATCTGAGCGAGTATCTTGATGCAGTGAAAAAAAGCGCACCGGTAACTCTGGTTTACGCCGGAAATTTTACAGCAGAAAAAGAAAAAAAGTGCTTAGAACTTACCGATTACCTTAGTAACCTGAGAGCCGGCGGAAAAGCAACAGATATCGACCGCAGTCCTGAAATTCCTGATATCATTGAATTTAAAAATGTAACGGAGGAAACCGACGCCAAACAGAGCAGGATGCTCCTCGGTTACGGTGTTGATAAATCAAAAACAAATATGTATGCGAGAATGGTGTTCTCTGAGATTTTCGGAGGCTCACCTGTAAGCCGTCTTTTTACAAACGTCAGGGAAAGGATGAGTCTCTGTTATTACTGTCAGTCAATTTACCGTGAAAGCATCGGAAAACTTACAGTAAGGAGCGGTCTTGATGCGGAAAACAGAGATAAGGCAGCAAAAGAAACGGAACGTCAGCTGGGGCTTCTTTGTGACAGCGGTAATATTACCGAAACGGAACTGGAAGCGGCAAAAAAATCCCTTATAAACAATTATAAAAGCATCAAAGACGGTAACGGACAGTATGCATCATGGTATCTGGGAGTAAAGCTCGGCGGACTTGATACGGATATAGACGGTTATATCGGAGGAATTTCAGAAGTAACAGCTGTTCAGGTTGCGGATGTTGCAAAATCTGTAAGACCTGAAATCAGCTACCTCCTTGCAGGTGCCGCAAAAGAATGAATTTTGAAAGGCGGTAAAATACCGATATGGAAGACAGAAAAGCAGTAAGCAGTCCGCTCCTTGGCGAACAGATAGTGAAAATCACACACGAAAGCGGACTGACGGTTTATATATCAAAGAAAAATTATCAGGCGGCGTATGCCGTTTTCGGAACAAGATACGGATCTCTTGAAAATTCGTTTGAGGTTGACGGCGAAAGGGTAAACGTTCCGCACGGAATAGCGCATTTTCTGGAACATAAAATGTTTGAGTCCGAGGATGGAAGCGACGCATTTGAAAAATTCAGCGAACACGGAGCAGACGCCAACGCATTCACGTCATTTGACAGAACGGCGTACATTTTCAGCTGCACCGAAAACTTTTATTCTTCGCTTGAAGCACTGCTCGAAATGGTTACAACGCCCCATTTTACCGAGCAGAATGTTGAAAAGGAAAAAGGTATAATCACACAGGAAATAAAGATGTGTGAGGACAGAAGCACATACCGTCTTTATTACAATCTGATGAAGGCACTCTACTCCGGTTATCCTGTGATGATACCTGTTGCCGGAACGGTGGACTCAATACAGAAAATAGACGCAGATCTTTTGTATAAATGCTATAGAGCGTTTTACAGAATGAGCAATATGGCTTTGTGCGTTTGCGGGGATGTTGATGAAGACAAAGTGATGGAAACGGTCGACCGTATTATAAAAAAAGATAAAGAGGTTCCGGCAATTTCTTTCTACCCGGAAGAAACCGAAAACGCGGTAACAAGCATAATATCAGATGAGATGGATGTATCAAAACCGCTTGTGGCAATCGGAGTGAAAATCCCGTCGGAAGCTAAACCCGAAACGCTTGAAATACTTTGCACGGCTGTTTTCGGAGAAAGCGAGGAGTTTTACAGCGAGCTATACGAAAACCGTCTGGTAAATCAGTACGACATCGGTTGCGATGCGGTAAGAAACGCAAAAACAATGATAGTCGAATGCGACAGCGATGATCCGCACGGGGTTTTTGAAAGGTTTCTTGCTTTCAGCGAAAAAATAAGAACCGAAGGCGTTAGCTTAGAGGCTTTTGACAGAGCCAAAAGAATCCATTATGCCGAAACGCTGAGAAAATATGACTCGTCAGTCGCCATAGCCGAAGCGGTATTTGACGGTTTCATCGACGGCTCTGACTTTATAGGTCAGGCGGAAAGATACGCCGGCGTCACCCTTGAAGAGGTAAATGCCTTGGCGGCAGAGGTGCTGAAAAAAGAAAAAGTTGCAATGAGCATAGTTTATCCGAAAGGATGCGGCAAAGAAACGGAGAACAGCCGGAAATGAGTTATACATCAAGTAAGATAGAATTTCCGGGACTGGGAATCGGAGAATTCACGATAGACAGAGTTGCGTTCACGGTATTCGGAAAACCTGTGGCGTGGTACGGCATACTTATTGCTACCGGAATGATTCTGGCAATACTGTACATTATGTACAGAGTAAAAGAGTATAAGGGAATCACGGGTGACGACATAATCGATTTTTCGCTTTTTGTTGTTATTGCCGGTGTTATCGGAGCAAGACTCTACTATGTAATAACATCGGACAGAGACTACTCTTTTGCGGAAATATTCGCAATATGGGAGGGCGGTCTTGCCATATACGGCGGAATAATCGCCGGAGGAATAACCGCGCTGCTGGTTTGCCGGTACAAAAAGATAAGATATCAGTGCTTTTTCGATATGCTTGCCCCCGCGGTTATGATCGGTCAGATAATAGGCAGATGGGGTAACTTCTGTAACGGCGAGGCGTTCGGTACCGCAACCGAATCCTTCCTCAGAATGAAATTAACACACGTTTACCCGAGCGGCAGCGAATTTTACGTCGGAATGGTTCATCCTACCTTCCTTTATGAGTCGCTCTGGAACCTCGTTGGCTTTATACTTCTTAACGTGTTTTACCGTAAAAGAAAATTCGACGGTCAGATAGTACTCAGTTATATCGCCTGGTACGGATTCGGACGTATGTTCATAGAGGGACTCAGAACCGACAGTCTTTATGTAGGTCCGTTCCGGATATCTCAGGTCGTGGGACTTCTTTCTTTCCTTGCGGCAACGGGAGTAATGATTTATATACTTGTATCTGGCAAGGGAAAGAGGTATGACAGCGCCTCTTATAAGGAAGTTCAGGAAAGTGCATCGGAAAACGGGACGCCGGTTACAAATGATGAAGAGACGGTAAGTGAAGAGCCGGAGGTTTCGGAATTCAAGGAGCTTTCAGAAAATCAATTAAAATCTGAATCAAAATCGGAATCTGAATCTGAATCAAAATCGGAAACGATATTATTTAAATCGGAAACGAAACTGAAATCGGAATCCGGCTCAGAGTCCGGAATAACAACATCGGACAATGGCGTAGACAGTGCTGAAAGAGAAAAGGCGGACAGCGGCAGTGCCGGAAAAGACGGCAAATGAATTTTACCATAAAAATTGTACGGCAGATAAGATGCCACACGGCAATTTAAGGAAAGGAAAAAGACAATGGCACAGATAATAAACGGAAAAGAAATAAGCGAAAAGGTTAAAGCGGAAATAAAAGCCGAGACGGAAAAAATGAAACAGAAACCGGGACTTGCCGTAATAATAGTGGGAGAGGATCCGGCTTCAAAGGTGTATGTAAATAATAAGGCGAAGGGATGCGAGCAGGTCGGATTTCTTTCCCGTGTATACAGACTGCCTGAAACAACACAGTTTGAAGAGCTTGCAGAGCTTATCGGAAAGCTCAATACCGACAGTGAAATAGACGGAATTCTGGTACAGCTTCCGCTTCCGGCGCACATAAAGGAAAAAGAGGTAATAAATCTGATAGTTCCTGAAAAGGACGTCGACGCTTTCCATCCGGTAAACACCGGAAGAATTATGACGGGCGATTATTATTTTCTCCCTTGCACTCCTGCGGGCGTGATGCGTATGCTCAAAGAGAAAAATATTAGCGTGGCGGGAAAGAAATGCGTTGTGGTAGGCAGATCAAACATAGTCGGAAAGCCTCAGGCAATGCTCATGCTCAACGAAAGCGCAACGGTAACTGTTTGTCATTCGAAAACAGTTAATTTGAAAGAAGAATGCCGTCAGGCGGACATTCTCGTGGTGGCAATAGGAAAAGCCAAATTCATAACCGGTGATTACATAAAGCCGGGAGCTGTGGTTATAGACGTCGGTATGGACAGGGACGAAAACGGCAAACTTTGCGGCGACGTTGATTTTGAGAGCGCCGAAAAGGTAGCCGGCGCCATCACGCCGGTACCGGGCGGAGTAGGACCGATGACAATAGCAATGCTGCTTACAAATACACTTACAGCGGCAAAATACGCAGGTAAAAAATAAACTTAAACGAACTTGAAATCCGGAAAGGTGATGGCGAAGTGGAAGAGGAGAATTTCGGGAAAAAAATAAAATCGTACCTGCTTCTGCACATCGTAAAACCCATATGCTGCAGAACGTCACTGATTACCGGAACGGAAGTCTTCGGGAAAAAAAGGAAAAATGAGCTTTCGGGTGCGATCGAGGAGTATAAAGAAAAGCTGATAAGCAAACGTTCGAGAATGCTTATCGAAGATGAAAGGCAGTGCGGATATCTTCCGGAGGAACAGAACGGCGAAAAGTATTTCGTTTCAAGCGGCAGAGTCTGCCCAAACTGTTTTTCTATGATGCTGAGGGGCGCATTCCTTGTATGCGGAAGGGCAAGCAGCGGAGCAAGCGGACTGCATCTGGAAATCCCGATGCCGGGAGAAACAGCCGAAACAGCTGTAAAAGAAAATCTCAAAAAGGTAGGGATAGAGGTAAAAACGGCTTTGCGTCGGGGTGAAAGACTGATATACTGCAAAAAAAGAGAGACGGTATCTGATTTTCTTGCGTACATCGGTGCGGCGACATTGTCTTTTGAGGTGATAAACGCCGGCATAATGAACGAAACAAGGGCGGATGCCAACAGACAGAAAAACTGTGACACCCAGAATATACAGAAAACGGTTTTTGCCGCCGAAAGACAGCTGGAAGCCGTACGGGCATTAAAAGAGCACCGGGAGCTGGAAAAACTGCCGGCAGGGCTTTATGAAACGGCAATAATAAGAATGGAAAACCCGATAGAACCGCTTGACGTGATAACGGAACTTCACGGAGGGCGTCTTTCAAAATCGGGAGTTAATCACAGGCTCGGACGGATAGTGGAGATCGCCGAGAAAAAAGGTTATATAAAAAAGCGAAAATAAGTTACCGGTAAAATCGAAAGGTTGAAAACAATGGAATTATGTTCAAGATGTCACAATAATCCGGCAATGGTTTATATAATGAGGCAGGACACAAGCGGAGTGAAAAACGAGGGACTGTGCCTGAAATGCGCTAAGGAGCTTGGTATAAAGCTTCCTCCCAATGTCGAAAACGCAGGCGAAATGCTTCAGAATTTCAATGAAAATATGCAAAGTCTTATCGAGAGCGATGATCCTGAAAACCAGGGAAAAGCTCCGATGATAGATTTCGATAAACTCAGTTCTCTGTTTTTCGGCGGAAGTGCGCAGCAGTCAGATCCCAAACAAAAGAAAAAACCCGATCAGCAAAAAAAGACTGCGGAGTCGGACAGCGCCAGGAAATCGATAAATCAGTTCTGCATAAATCTGACTGATAAAGCAAAAGAGGGCAAGCTCGACAGAGTGATCGGAAGGGAAAAAGAGCTCGGAAGACTTATGCAGATACTTCTGCGCAGGCAGAAAAATAATCCTTGCCTCATAGGAGAACCCGGAACCGGAAAAACGGCGATAGCCGAAGCGCTGGCACAGAGAATAGCCGCGGGAACCGTTCCGTATAAACTCAGAAATAAAGAAGTACTGCTTGTCGATATGACTGCGCTTGTTGCCGGAACGCAGTTCAGAGGACAGTTTGAAGGCAGGATGAAAGCGCTGATAAACGAGGTGAAGGCGCTCGGCAACATTATTCTTGTAATTGACGAGGTGCACAGTATCGTCGGTGCGGGTGATGCAGAGGGCTCTATGAATGCCGCAAATATACTGAAGCCCGCTCTTTCAAGAGGCGAGATCCAGCTCATAGGCGCAACCACTCTTACCGAATACAGAAAGTATATCGAAAAGGATTCGGCGCTTGAAAGACGTTTTCAGCCGATCGTGGTGGAGGAATCCTCCGTTGCCGATACGGTTGAGATCCTTAAAGGCATAAAAAGCTACTATGAGGAATATCATAGAATAAACGTGCCGGATAAAATTATCGAAAAAACGGTTGAGCTCTCCGAAAGGTATATCACCGACAGATTCCTGCCGGATAAGGCGATAGACCTGCTTGACGAAGCATGCTCAAGTCTTGCGATGAACTGCAAGGAGATGGACAGTCTCGCAGAAAGCGAAGAAAAGCTTGCAAAGCTGAAACAGGAAGAAAAAACACTGAGCGAAAAGATTTCAGAGGTGCCTGAGGGAGAGGAAAACGAAGCGTACAAACGTCTTGCCGAGCTTCGGACCGATATAATGGCAAAGGAAAAGGACGTAGAAAGACTGACAGAGATTCAGAAAAGCCTGACGCTGACCGAAGCACATCTTGCAAGCGTTATAGAGGTCTGGACGGGAATACCCGCAAGCAGTATTACGGAAAAGGAATTCGACCGGCTGGCAAGACTCGAGGAAACTCTGAAAAAATATATTGTAGGACAGGACAGAGCAATTTCGGCAGTTGCCAAAGCGATAAAAAGAAGCCGTGTAGGCGTAAGTGCAAAAAGAAAACCGTCGTCGTTTATTTTTGCGGGACCCACGGGCGTGGGAAAAACCGAGCTGGTAAAAAGGTTGGCAACCCTTTTGTTTGACGCTCCGGAATCGCTGCTCAGGTTTGATATGTCGGAATTTATGGAAAAGCATGCCGTGTCAAGACTCATAGGCTCGCCTCCCGGATACGTCGGTTACGACGATGCCGGACAGCTTACCGAGAAGATAAGGAGAAAACCGTACTCGGTCGTGCTTTTCGACGAAATAGAAAAGGCGCATCCCGACGTAATGAATATACTTTTGCAGATACTTGATGACGGAAGGATTACTGACGCACAGGGAAGGACTGTCAATTTTGAAAACACTGTGATTGTGATGACCACAAACGCCGGTTCCCAGTACGGTAGCGGAGCGATCGGCTTCGGCGAGGCGGGGATCAGACAGCAAGAAGATAAAACCGAACAGAAGCTTTCGGAGTTTTTAAGACCGGAGTTTCTTAATAGAGTAGATGAGATAATCACATTCAGAAGTCTTGACAAACAGGACTTTGCAAAAATTGCAGTGATAATGCTTGACGAAACCTGCGAAGCGCTCAGAAGCAAGGGCTATAAAGTTTCGTATGACGAAAAAGCTCCGCTTGCCATAGCCGAAAATTCTTTTTCGGAAAAATACGGAGCCCGTAATATGCGCAGGTATATCCAGACCGAAATAGAGGACGTTATAGCCGATAAGATAATTTCATCAAGAAGCGAAACGGCGCTGATCTCAATAAAGGGCAAACCGGATCTTTCCGGTATAGAAGTCGTTACTGCCTGATTATAACTGCCAATTTAACGTACAAAAATCAATAAAAATAAAAGGAGGGCTTTCGTATGACAAGTACTGTCAGAGTGCCGCAGTGGAACGACAGCGGAGGGGAGGCTCTCCTTTTACATATCCGCAAGAAAACCGGAGATTTTTATAAAAACGGCGAAGTGCTTTTCAGTTACAGCTGGGACGGTGCTGAGCTGGAGGAGAGGGCTTGTGAAGACGGGAAGGTAACTGCGGTGCTTTTTTCGGAAGGCGAAATGATAGAGCCCGGAACTCCGATAATGGTTACAGAAATAAAAAAACAGTGTCAGACTGACGGTGAAGGGAATAAAATATGAGAGAAAGCGAAAGACAGTTTACCGCGCTTGCCGGATTTTACGACAGACTGAACGGTGCGGATTATAAGCAGTATGCGGAATTTATAAAACAAGTGCTATCCGAATACGGTACAGGAAAAGAAAGCCTTGTTCTCGATATGGGTTGCGGTACTGCCGGACTTACAGTTGAGCTTGCAAAAGCAGGCTATGAAATGATCGGGCTTGATATGTCGGAAAATATGTTGGCAGTAGCTTCGGAAAATGCACGGGAAAACGGGACGGATATACTTTTTTTAAAGCAGGACATGAGGCACTTTGAGCTTTACGGAACGGTAGACGCGATAGTATGCAGCCTTGACGGCATAAATTATATTACCGACAGACAGGGACTTTCAGACTGCTTTTGGTGCGTCAATAATTACCTTAACCCCGATGGAGTGTTTATTTTTGATGTCAACAGCGAGTACAGATTCAGAGAAGTTTTTGCTAAACGGGATTTTTTCGTCGAGGAAAAGGACGTAAGCCTCGGCTGGAAAAACGTTTTCCATGAAAAGAGCGGAATATGCGATTTTGAACTGACGCTTTTTGTAAAAGACGGTAACGTCTATCACCGAAAAAAGGAGTATCAGCGGGAAAAACTCTGGACAGACAGCGAGCTTAACGAGATACTGAGTGTAAACGGTCTGAAAACGGTAGGAGTATTTTCCGATCTTAAAATGGGAAATGTGACGGATAAATCTGAAAAACTATATTATGCGGTAAAAAAACGTAAAAAATAAAATATAATCATCTAAGTTTTTGACGGCTGAAAAAAGATAAAAGAAAAAATAAAAATTTTGCAGAAAAGTATTGACAAAACAATCTGCTTATGGTATAATATTGAACGTCGCAAGAGTGGAATGACAGAGAGGGAGCATAGCTCAGCTGGGAGAGCACTTGCCTTACAAGCAAGGGGTCACAGGTTCGAGCCCTGTTGTTCCCACCATACGGCCCGGTAGTTCAGTTGGTTAGAACGCTAGCCTGTCACGCTAGAGGTCGAGGGTTCGAGTCCCTTCCGGGTCGCCATTTCATTTTGTGACATGCCTCTGTAGCTCAGTTGGTAGAGCAGGGGACTGAAAATCCCCGTGTCGTTGGTTCGATTCCGACCGGAGGCACCATTAAATGCGGATTTAGCTCATTTGGTAGAGCGCGACCTTGCCAAGGTCGAGGTGGCGGGTTCGAGCCCCGTAATCCGCTCCAGAAGCGGCACACCGTAGAAAAAGGTGTGCCAAATTATTAATGGCGCCATAGCCAAGCGGTAAGGCAGAGGTCTGCAAAACCTTTATTCCCCGGTCCGATTCCGGGTGGCGCCTCCAATGCGTCTTGACAAAAAAGATGCCAACCGAAAAACCCGAGATTTTCTCGGGTTTTCTTCGTTTTTTGCCGTTTTTCTCACTTTTTTGAAAATCGGATTTTGAGGCAAATAAAAAGATGCCAATCGGCATTTTAGGGTAAGGGAGCAGAAATGAACCTTTAACAACGCCAGAAACGGGGTGCAAGTCCTACTTGACACGGTCAAGCACAATATTCTTTACTTTTTCTTATGTTTGTGATATAATAATATTACACGAAAGGAGGACGTTTTTATGACCGTTGGTGAAAAAATACAGTTTTACAGAAAAAAGATCGGGCTATCTCAAGAAGAGCTTGGCCAAAAAATGCTCGTCAGCCGTCAGACTGTCAGCCTTTGGGAAATGGATAAGACATTACCAACCGTTGATAATTTGATTCGACTAAAGGAAATTTTCTCGGTTTCCATAGATGATATTTTGAGCGAAACTGAGCCGATAAAGGAAAACAAGAACGAGCCGAAAGAGGCGTACGTTTTCAAATATGAAAAATCAGATTTGCAAGAGGTCTTCAAAAAAGCTCGTTTTCCTCTTATAAAGCGCGCGATAATTTTCACGCTTGCTTGCATCGTCCTTTTTGTTTTCCTTGCCGCAGCAGAAGCGAACGATACCATTATAGGTTTACTTTTAGGCTATTTTCTGCTCGGTGTGATTTCCCACATCAAAGGTTATTTTGCTTATGGCAAAGCGTGGAAAGTCAGCGAGAACAGACTTTTGGAAAGCACCTATTCTTATGTAATATTTGAAGGCTATTTTATACTGAACATTTCCAAAAACGAGGAAATTACAAAGACGTTTAAAATCTACTTTGAGGACATTGAAAAAATCCAATCTTTTGGGAATTATCTTGTCTTGCAGATTGCGGGGCAAAGCTATATTATTAAAAAAGACGCTGTTATTCCAGAATCAGCCTTCATTGCTTTTTGCAATAATACACCAAACAAGGTTGAAGCGAAAAAGCCCAAGGACAAATTAAAAATCATTTCCATTATTCTTTTTGTACTTTCCATTTGCACGATATGGGGCGCATTGATCGGTGTTGCTATATTATCCGGAATCAATCAAGCAATGACGGAGAATATGTGGGTATTCTTTTTGTTCCTTCCTGTTCCGATTGCCTCTATTGTATTCGGTTTCTACTTAAAGAAAAAAGGATACAAGTATAAAAAGAACGTGATTGTGGGCGTTATCATGGCGGCACTGCTCTGCATTTACGGATCGTTTACCTTCATTTTTTCTGATATCTACTCACACAGCGACATGCCGATAATCAATGCAGAGCAAATGTTGAGTATAGATATTCCTCAACATTCACGCATCAATACGCAGGATTGGACGAAAGGAACGCAGTCTGTTCCTCGCGGATATATTTATTCAACGAGTGATATTTTCTTTGACGATACCGCTATGGAACAATTTGAGAAAAATATTTCAAATGACACAAAGTGGATATCCGATATTCCCAACGATATGGTTGGTATCACCTCGTATTTCTGTGATATTCAAACCGGCGACTACTATATTATCTACAACAGGGATACGGGGGAATTTAACAAGTTGCCGAGCGAAAGCGGAACGTATGTGTTCATCAATGTTCTTTACAATGCAGAAAGCAACACTATGAAATTGGTGGAATATCAAATAGAGTACACAAAATAAGTTGGCATCTTTTTTGTCAAAACGAGCCAATGCGTCTTGACAAAAAAGATGCCAAGAAGAAAACCCGAGATTTTCTCGGGTTTTCTTCGTTTTTCGGCACTTTGCGCGCAAAGTGCGGCTTTTCTTGAAATTCGGATTTTAGTGAAAATAAAAAGATGCCAAACGCCGATTTCGACCTGCTGCGCGGAATCGGACTGGTGGAATGCTATTTCAGGGCGGTTTTCAGAGAGTTTTTCTCTCCGAAAACCGCCCTTTTTTCGTTTTTCACAAAAAACATTGTTAAATTTCTGTGTCTGAGAAAGGAGGAGTTTCGGCTCGCCTACCTATATAATGAAGAAGACTGCGACTGCCGCTACTGCCTGTATGATTCCAAAGGAAAATGCAAACTGCAGTGGTGCTGTTGCTATCAGGACAAAGTACGCACCTGTATCAAAAACACAAAAAGGCTCCGGCATCTGCTCTCACAGATACCGGAGCCATATTTATGTGGATTATTCAATCGCAATTTTGCTGGCAGAAGCAAGTTTCTTCTGATCCACCTTCGGCAGGACAACCGACAGAACGCCGGATTCGTATTTTGCCTTGACATCCTCGGGCTTTACATTGCCGACATAGAAGCTACGCGAGCAAACACCTGCGTAACGCTCCTGACGGAGAATGCGTCCTTTCTTGTCCTCTTCCTTCTTGTCAAGACCTTTTTCTGCGCTGACGGTCAAATACCCGTCCTTGATATCAAGGTTGATCTCATCCTTCTTGAAGCCCGGCAGATCAACGGCCAGCTCATAGCTGTCATCCATCTCACGAATATCGGTCTTCAACAGATTTCTTGCGTTCTTTCCGTAAAGCGGATTGTGTGCGCCAAAGAAACCACCGTCAAAGAAATCATCCAACATGTTCTCACCAAAAATGCTCGGTACCATAATGAATCCCTCCATTTATATCAACTGTTTTAATTTTCGGCGTTCTGCGGTCAGTCCGCGCCAACGCACTGTTTTCGCTTTTTGCTTCGCCCTTTGGGCTACATTTTCAAAGCACCCATTGGAATCACTCCGTTCCCTTTTTCTTTTTACGCCAATATTATACTCGTTTCCTCTTGAAAAAACAATGTCTTTATGGTATAATAAATGCAATCGCAGTTGTGCTTTCAGCACAATTAATATTGAAAGAAGGTGAAAGTTTGTCTCAACCGCAATGGCGATCCGGAGATATAACAGCTCTGATCACAGAATTTTTTGAACAGGATGATCTACAGCAACTTGCACTTGATGTCGGCATTTTTTTGGACTGTCCTCTGCTTGTTCTCGACGATGCTTATCGTGTCGTGGCGCATTTCTGTCCGGTCGGTTTCTCCGACCCGTTGTTCCGTGGTGCGGTTTCACAAGGCGTAATCACTTATGAGTCAAGCTCGGTCATCAGTAGAAGCCAGGCGCTCCACGAAGGATGTGCCGATATGATCAAATTGGGGGAAAGCCCCTTTCGCCGGCGCTTTGCACCACTCATCTGTACCGGTGTCCGACTCGGCTATCTCATATGCGTGGATACGGATGGTCATCTTACGAAAATTTCAGCGGAGATCTGGAGACAAATTGATCTTATTCTCGCAAAACAGCTTTATATCGAAACAAGCCGTCAGGGCAAGCCGTTTGAAACAACCGAAGATATTCTGATGCTTTTGCTTGACGGAGGATTTCCGTCCGCCTCCTATTATCGACTCCAGACCGTAGGCACTTATCTTGCAGACTTTCACCCATCCGCTTTTGCATTGATGGATCTGACTGCTTACCACAGTCAGTATCCTGGGGTGCATCACCTGAAAGAAGAAATCGATGAACGTTACCCGGATTCTCATTCCTTTCTCTACAAGAGTGATATATTTCTGTTTCTGCATAGAGACAGTGATGTAGATATATTGATAGAACTGGCAAAAGAATTCGATTTGAAGGTAATTGTTTCAGAGGAGATTCGCGATTTGTATGACCTCCCGTTGCTTTACCGCGCCGCACACGATGCGTTGAGAATGATTGCGGGAAGCGACTATCACGGTGAAAATGTTTGTTATGTATCGCAATTGCGAACGCCGTTGCTTCTGAAAAATCTGGATTCCCGCGACGATCTTGTCTCACCGGAGCTTCGGGTGCTCGCCGAACACGACCGAAAAAAAGGAACGCAATACTGTGAAACACTGTACCTTTATCTGATTTACAGCCGCTCGCTCAAAAAGACCTGCGACGCATTGTTTACCCACCGCAACACAGTCCTGTACCGTATCGAAAGAATCCGGGATGACTTCCTGATCCCGCTGGACGATCCGGAAAGACATGCCGAGCTTCTGTTCGGCGTTGCTATTCTGCTGTTTCAAAAAGAAGGCCCGGATTTCTTTTTGCGGACAATGCCGCAAACGGATGATGAATAAAAAGCTATTAAATAAGAGGGAGAAATCATGAAAGAAAACAGAAAATTATTGCAGGAAGTACTGGAGGAAATCCGCCACGATATGACGGATGAAGAGGTTCTGAATCTTTTGGCGGACAGTAAAATTTCCGTCAGTCCCAAAAAAGAGAAGGAAAAATACACGCTCGGACAGCGGGCAGCTGACGCCATTGCAAAATTTGCGGGCAGCTGGGCGTTTATATTTTCGTTTGCAGGCGTGCTGATTCTGTGGATGGTCGTCAACGCAATTCTTGCGACAAAAGCATTTGACCCCTATCCATTTATTCTTCTGAATCTTGTCTTGTCCTGTGTGGCAGCCATTCAGGCACCGCTGATTATGATGAGTCAGAACCGGCAGGAGGAAAAAGACCGCCATCGCGCAGAAAACGATTATAAGGTCAACCTGAAAACCGAGATCATGATTGAGGATCTTTACGATAAAGTGAACACAATTCTCGCCAAGCAGTCGCAAATTGAGAAACTGTTGACGGAGAAAAAGACGAAAGACGAGGAAACAAAGTAATAAAATATCGGCAAATCAAAAAGTCGGGAAGTGCGAACATGATGTGGTTGTGTTTCATTACCCAAAATATAAGGATTTGATTATCTGACGATAATCACAGATGATTTCCGGTTTGCTGAGATCTTTGCGAAGCATCTTTTAAGACCATAACAGCCAATGCGTCTTGACAAAAAAGATGCCAACCGAAAAACCCGAGATTTTCTCGGGTTTTCTTCGTTTTTCGCCGTTTTTCGGCACTTTGCGCGCAAAGTGCGGCTTTTCTTGAAATTCGGATTTTAGTGAAAATAAAAAGATGCCAATCGGCATTTTCGAGCAAGGGAGCAGAAGTGAACCTTTACCATGTTATTTTTACGGCGTTTGTTATTTATTTTAAAAACATATTGAACATTTGAATGTCATATGTTATAATTTTTAAAGACAAATCAGACTTCAGATAAGGAGTGTTCAAATTCATGATAACGGGGATTGATATCGGAGGAACAAAATGCGCCGTGGTGCTCAGCGACGGCTTTGAAATACTTGATAAAGTAAAATTCGAGACTGCCGACCGTGATTCAACGCTTGAGAAAATATTTGACGCGGTGAGAAATTTGGGAAAAACCGACAGCATAGGAGTCAGCTGCGGCGGACCGCTTGACAGTAAAAAAGGAATTATAATGTCTCCGCCTAATTTGCCCGGCTGGGATAATGTCCGCATTACGGAAATGCTTGAAAAAGAGTTTGGTGTACCGGCGTTTTTGCGGAATGACGCCGACGCCTGCGCTTTGGCTGAATGGAGGTACGGAGCGGGTAGGGGCAGTCAGAATATGATTTTTCTGACCTGCGGTACCGGAATGGGCGCGGGAATTATTCTGAACGGTAAGCTTTACAGCGGCACTTGCGGTATGGCCGGCGAGATAGGGCATGTGAGAATGAGAAGTCACGGACCTGTCGGATACGGCAAGGAGGGCTCGTTTGAAGGCTTTTGCAGCGGAGGGGGAATAGCCCAGATAGGCAGAACCGTTGCGACAGAAAAACTGCAGACGGGGGGTGTAACCGGATATTGCGGCGGGTATGACGAGCTGCAAAAAATTACCGCCAAAAGTATTGCCGCGGCTGCCGGGCAGGGAGACCCTGACGCTCTTGAAGTTTACAGAGTGTTTGCACGGATGCTGGGCGAGGGAATCTCTGTGCTTATAGATATACTGAACCCCGAGGTGATTGTTATAGGAAGCATTTTCGCGCGCTGTGAAAACTTGATACGCCCACATATGGAAGAAGTCATAAAGCGCGAGGCGCTGACGCATTCTTATGAAATGTGCAGAATATTGCCCGCTCAGCTGGGAGAAGCCGTCGGGGATTTCGCGGCGCTGTCGGTGGCGCTTGAGGGGGAGAATTAAATGAGCAAAGAATATTCAAAAGAGGAATTGAAAACCGAACTGCTGACCCGATATCCTTTATTGCGCGATTGCATCGGGAAAATTGAGGAAATGCTTTGCATGATGGAGCGGACATACCGGTCGGGGGGAAAAATACTGCTGTGCGGCAACGGCGGCTCCTGCGCCGACTGCGACCATATTGTGGGAGAACTGATGAAAGGCTTTCTTTTAAAAAGACCGGTCACGGACGATAAGACGGAGATGTTCGGAAAAATTTGTCCCGATAAAGCGGATTTTCTCGCTGAAAATCTGCAAACAGGAATTCCGGCTATCTCTCTTCCGTCTCAGAGCGCGGTGATAAGCGCATTCGCAAACGATGTAAAGCCCGAGCTTGTGTTTGCGCAGCTTGTGTTCGGTTACGGTGGGGAAAATGACCTTTTTTGGGGGATTTCGACCTCCGGAAATTCCGAAAATGTCGTATATGCCGCGATTGTCGCAAAGGCGATGGGGTTGAAAACCGCGGCGCTGACCGGAGAAAAAGAGAGCAGACTTTCCCGGATATGCGACTGCTGTATTATGGTGCCGGAGGCAGAGACCTTTAAGGTGCAGGAGCTTCATCTGCCCGTGTACCATTATCTTTGCGCGGCTTTGGAAAGCATTCTTTTCGGACAAAACAATAAATAGGGGAGAGATGAAATGGAAAAAATACTTAACTCGTTTGGCGGAAAATGGAACTTGACTCTTGTGGAAAATCATGTGCTTGAAAAAGACGGCTTTTCGCCGGTTAACGCGGAACAGCTCATAAACTCAGGATACACTGCCGTACCCGCTTCTGTGCCCGGAAATTTTGAGCTTGATTTGTTTGAGGCGGGGCTTGCGCCCGACCCGTATTTCGGTCAGAATCCCTTTGGGTATCAGCAGTATGAAAACCGTCATCTTTTTTACTATACGTATTTTGACAGTGATTTTTGCGGAGACGAAAATACTTTTCTGGTTTTCGACGGCATAGATACCGTGGCGGATATTTTTTTGAACGGGGAATTTATCGGACATACCGAAAACATGTTTGTCTCACATGAGTTTAACGTCAAAAATCTTAAAGAAAAAGACAATGAGCTGATAGTCCATATATATCCCGCGACGATTTACGCCAGAAAATATGAGCTGAAGCCTATGCACAACGCGATGAGATATAATTATGAATCTCTCGCGCTGAGAAAAGCCCCCTCTATGTACGGGTGGGATATAATGCCGCGGTTTGTCTCGGGAGGCGTTTGGAAAAAGGTGAGGCTGGTCCAAAGACCGAAAGAAAGAATAGAACAGTTTTACATTTATACGACCTCGACGGACATAAGGAATAAGTCTGCCTCTGTAAATGTGTTCTTTGAAGCGCACAGCAACGAGGACTATCTCAGGGGACTGAAATTGACGGTTGACGGAACTTGCGGCGATTCGGACTTTCACGCGGAGCAGGTATTATGGCATAATTTCGGAAATATTTATATCGGCGTGGAAAACGCCGTGTTCTGGTATCCGAAAAATGCCGGGGAACAGCCCCTGTACGACGTCACCGTGAAACTTTGGAGAGACGGCGAGGTTTGCGACAGTAAAAAAATAAAATTCGGCATACGCACTGTCGAACTTTTAAGGACGTCAACCACCGACGAGGAGGGAAACGGCGAGTTTGTCTTTAAGGTAAACGGGAAAAAAGTATTCTGCATGGGTTCAAACTGGGTGCCGCTCGACGCCTTTCATTCAAGGGATTTGAACAGACTGCATCCGGCGCTCGATATGCTTGACGACCTCGGCTGCAATATTGTGAGGTGCTGGGGCGGAAATGTATATGAAAACGATGAGTTTTTCGATTTCTGCGACGAACACGGCATTATGGTGTGGCAGGATTTCGCGATGGGTTGCGCTACATATCCTCAGGATGACTGGTTTGCCAAAAAGCTTTATGCCGAGGCGGTATTTGTTGTCAAAAGACTGAGAAATCACGCGTCTTTAATACTTTGGGCAGGAGATAATGAGGTGGATTACGCATACGGCTGGAACGGGGTGGCAAGAGACCCCAACTATAACAGACTGACCAGAAATCTGCTTGCAGAGGTGATAAGAGAGTATGACGTGGTCAGACCGTACCTTCCGTCCTCTCCGTATATAGACAACGAGGCATACAGGACGTCAAAGCCCACCTCAGAAGAGCACCTTTGGGGACCGCGCGATTACTTTAAAGGGGATTATTACAGAAATACGGTTTGCCATTTCGCGTCAGAGACGGGATACCACGGCTGTCCGTCCCCGAAATCGCTTGAAAAATTCATCTCGCGGGATAAGCTTTGGCCGATTTTCAACGAAAATAACTATCCCAATAATGACTGGATATGTCATTCCGCGTGCATGGAGCCCGGTCCCGGCGTTCAGTCCGACTACAGGGTTCCGTTGATGACAAGTCAGCTTGTAACGCTGTTCGGCTCGATTCCGGACAGTCTTGAGGAATACGCCAGACAGAGCCAGATTTCTCAGGCGGAGGCGAAGAAGTACTTTATTGAAAGGTTCCGAATCTCAAAGTGGAGAAGAACCGGAATTATCTGGTGGAACCTGATAGACGGGTGGCCGCAGATATCGGACGCCATAGTGGATTATTATAACTGCAAAAAGCTGGCGTACAGTTACATAAAAAGATCGCAGAGCCGGCTTTGCCTTATGTTTGACGAACCCAAGGACGGAAAACTTACGTTGTATGCCGTGAACGATTGGCAGGAAAATAAGACCGTAAAATACATGATTGTAAATATCACCTCGGGCGAGCAGATGGCAAAGGGCATTTTTGAGTCGGAAAAGGATTCGTCCGCCTCTGTGGTTTCGCTTCCCGTGATGAGCGATTATAATTTTCTGTATATTGAATGGCAGACCGAGGACGGAATTTCCGGGTGCAATCATTTTGTTACAAAGACAAGGGATATTTCTTACAGTCAGTATATGTCGGATATGAAAAAAGCCGGGTTTTATCTGTTTGAGGGCTTTTAAGGTACGTAATTTTAGCTGTAAATATTAAATTTAAAGATTCCGGTTTAAATTTACTGTTTTGTGTTTTGACGCGGCGATTGCTTTTACTGTTTGTATTTTTTAAAAATTTTGCGGGTGACAGCAGTCTTTGCCGGTTTGCCGGAATGGAATAGGTCGGAATTTTGTCTTACAATAACAGAGGGAATGGCTTGATTTGTCTGAGCCATTCCCGTTTTGGCGAAAATATTCAAAAATAATGCGTTTCA
>CALXUV010000023.1 GCA_944391815.1 uncultured Clostridia bacterium
ATGTTTGGAAGTTTCTACAATGAAACCGGTTAATACACTTTCTATAAACTCAAATTAATAAAGTTTACAACAAGAAACTATTCTATTAAACTACTGTTTTTCTATGAGATAATTGACAAATACTTACTGTATCCAACCTTTACAAACATCAATCCAAGAATGAAACCCCGAATATCTTTCAAGCTCTTCAATTGTCAATTCAATTGCGCTATTGCTACTTCCGCAGGCAGGGAAAACTGTTTCAAATCTTTGCAGAGAATTATCAAGATACACGCTAACCCCTTCGTTTACAGCAAAAGGACAAACGCCGCCTATGGCATGCCCTACCATATTTTCAACTTCTTCAGGTGTCAACATTTTAGCTTTTGTTCCGAACTGTGCTTTATACTTTGAATTATCAATCTTTGCATCGCCTGCCGCAACAATCAATACAGGATGCCCGCTGATCATAAAAGAGAGCGTCTTTGCGATTCTGCAAGGTTCACAATGAAGTGCTTTCGCTGCTAACTCAACTGTAGCACTCGACACATCAAATTCTTGGATACGATTTTCCATATTATACTTTTTGAAAAACTCTTTTACATTTTCGATTGCCATAAAAACTCTCCCTTAAAATTGTTTATAAGATATCGAAATACTTATTATTAATCAAAATTTACCTTTATAAAGCGATACTGTCAAGTAACCAGTTTAATGATTTTAATTGTCAATTATTTTTGCACAATGTGAAGCTAAACAAAATGTAATCGGCGAAACTTATATGATTTACGGAATAAAAACACGCAGAGCGTTAATATTTATAAGTTAATATTTATAATTTTGTAGGCACAGTCACATACCGGAAAAATAGAGAGAGGTCATCTGGCCTCTCTCCTGAATTTCCCAATAATATCCAAATTTTGAGGTTCACTTAAAAAATGGCGGGTGATTTTTATTTAACTCGGATGTGAAAGAGGTGATTGTTTAAAACCTTTTCAATCCAATTGATTAAAATTTTTGATAATATGTTTGATCGGCGCTTTTATAAGGTTCATAACGGTTATTTAACCGCTGAACTCTTTAAATACGCAAAAACAAAACTTTATTTTACCGGATTCAGTGAATCCGTTTTCTATCAATATTTCGGCTTTGCCGTATAGGTTGTGTGCAGAAGTTCATGCGCTTTATGTCCGCCGGGCTCGCCGAGGAAGTCTTTATAAATCGCAATTACTTCAGGATTTTCGTGAGACTTACGCAGTTTTTTGTTTTTGTCTTCATCGTAAAGAGCTTTTGCCCTTACGGCTTTGAGATCAATGTACTGAAGATCCTTTGAAGAAACTATCGGCTGACCGCCGCCGGTTACGCATCCGCCGGGGCAACACATTATTTCGATGAAATGATATGTCTTTTCGCCGTTCTTTACGCTTTCAAGAAGCTTCTTGGCATTTGCAGTGCCGCTGGCAACCGCAACTCTTACCTCTTTTCCGTCCAGATCCACAGTTGCTTCTTTTATGCCTTCAGTTCCTCTTACAGCAGTGAAATCAACCTTTTCAAGTGTTTTTCCGGTTACCTTTTCGTATACAGTTCTGAGTGCCGCTTCCATTACGCCGCCGGTAGCTCCGAATATATCGGCAGCGCCGGTAGATTCTCCGAGCAGATCGTCAAACTTCTCTTCCGGAAGTTTTGCAAAGTCGATTCCCGCCTGTTTAATCATTTTGGCAAGCTCGCGCACCGTCAGAACATAGTCAACATCCTGCATTCCGTCTCTTCCAAGCTCCGGTCTTGCTGCCTCATACTTTTTCGCCGTACAAGGCATAACAGAAACAACAACTATTGATTCCGGATCTATGCCCATCTTCTCGGCAAAGTAAGATTTGACCATCGCGCCTTCCATCTCATGAGGAGACTTACAGCTTGAAAGATTGGGGATAAATTCAGGGAAGAATTTCTCACAGTAAGAGATCCATCCGGGCGAACAGGAAGTTATCATCGGAAGAGCTGCATCTTTGCTTCCGAGTCTTTCTATAAGCTCGGTTCCTTCCTCGATTATAGTCAGGTCAGCACCGAAATTGGTGTCAAACACCTTATCAAATCCGAGTCTGCGAAGTGCGGCTGCAAGTCTTCCGGTCTGAGCTACACCCATAGGAAGTCCGAACTCCTCGCCAATCGAAGCTCTGACCGCCGGAGCCGGCTGTACTACAACATATTTCTCGCTGTCTGATATTGCCGCCCAGACGTCATCGATTGACTCTCTCTCATGAAGAGCGCCGACCGGACACGCAACTATACACTGTCCGCAGTTAACGCAAGGGGTATCGGCAAGAGAACGGTCGTAGATGGGGCCTATTTTGGTCTTGAATCCTCTTTTGGAAACCCCTATCGCTCCGATCTGCTGAACATTGTTACACATTGCAATACATCTGCGGCAGTTTATACATTTCGAGTTATCTCTGATGACGCAGGGAGAAGCCGTGTCAACGCTTGTCTCCTTTTTGGCACCGTCATAAGGATATTCTTTTACTCCGTATTCACGGCAAAGCGCCTGAAGCTCACAGTTTTCCGATCTTACACAGGACGTACATTCCCTGTTGTGAGAGGCAAGCAGAAGCTCGAGATTAACTCTTCTCTGCCGGCGGAGCTTCGGAGTATTGGTTCTTACCACCATTCCTTCGGAAACAGGCATTACGCAGGCAGCGGAAAGTCCCCTTGCCTTTTCTATTTCCACAAGGCAAAGTCTGCATGCACCGATCTGCTGTACGTCTTTAAGGTAACAAAGAGTCGGAATGTTTATATGTGCAGCTCTTGCCGCTTCGAGAACTGTTGAGCCTTCCGGTACGCTTACCGAAATGCCGTCAATTGTCAGATTTATCATGTTTTCCATTATCCGTTACTCCTTTGCTCACTTCTTTGAAATTGCGCCGAACTTACACGATTCAAGGCAAGCACCGCACTTGATACACTTGCTCTGGTCGATTACAAACGGCTTTCTTATTTCTCCGCTTATAGCACCAACCGGGCACTTTCTTGAACACAGTGAGCAGCCTTTGCACTTCTCCGGATCAATCGTTATCTTCGCAAGGTGCTTACAGCATCCGGCGGGACAACGTTTCTCGTACACGTGCGCTTCGTACTCGTCACGGAAATAACGGAGAGTTGACAGTACCGGGTTAGGCGCTGTCTGACCGAGTCCGCAGAGCGATGTGGTCTTTATGGTATTGGCGAGTTCTTCGAGCTTTTCGATATCTCCGTCCTCGCCCTTTCCGTCGGTTATTTTGGTGAGTATTTCAAGCATTCTCCTTGTTCCCTCACGGCACGGCGTACATTTTCCGCAGGACTCATCAACCGTAAATTCAAGGAAGAATTTTGCTATATCAACCATACAGTTGTCTTCATCCATAACGATAAGTCCGCCTGAACCCATCATGGATCCTATCGCCATAAGCGAATCGTAGTCAACCGGTGTATCAAGATTTGCTTCCGGTATACATCCGCCTGACGGACCACCGGTCTGCGCCGCTTTGAAGCGTTTTCCGCCGGGAATTCCGCCTCCGATGTCAAATATAATCTCTCTTACCGTAGTTCCCATCGGTACTTCTACAAGACCGGTATTTACTATCTTACCTCCGAGCGCAAATACCTTTGTACCTTTGGATTTCTCTGTACCCATTCCTGCAAACCAATCCGCACCTTTGAGTATGATCTGGGGGATATTTGCATATGTCTCGACGTTATTGAGGATAGTAGGCTTTCCGAAAACACCCTTGACTGCCGGGAACGGCGGACGGGGACGGGGTTCTCCTCTGTTTCCTTCTATTGACGTCATAAGCGCTGTCTCCTCACCGCAGACGAAAGCTCCGGCTCCGAGTCTGATTTCAAGGTTAAAGCTGAAATCAGTGCCGAAAATGTTGTTTCCGAGAAGTCCTGCTTCTCTTGCCTGGTTAATGGCAATGGAGAGACGTTTGACCGCTATCGGGTATTCGGCTCTTACGTATATGTAACCCTGATCCGCTCCGATAACGTATGCGGCTATCGCCATAGCCTCGATTACAGAATGCGGGTCGCCTTCAAGAACTGATCTGTCCATGAACGCTCCCGGGTCACCCTCGTCACCGTTACAGCAGACGTATTTCTTTACTTTTCCTCTGTTTCCGCAAGCGAACTTCCATTTCAGTCCGGTCGGAAATCCGGCTCCGCCTCTTCCGCGGAGACCCGAAGCAAGCATTATATCGATAACCTGCTCCGGTGTATATTCAAACAGGCATTTGGCAAGCGCCTGATATCCGTCAAACGCTATGTAATCTTCAATTTTTTCCGGATCCACTACTCCGCAGTTTCTGAGAGCTATACGGCTCTGTTTTTTATAGAACTGCATGTCGGAAAGCTTTTCTTTTACCTCTCCGGTTGTTTTTTCGTGGTAAACAAGGTCGTCAATGACTTTGCCGCCGATTATATGTTCTTCAACAATGCGTTTTACATTTTCTGTTTTGCACTGTGCGTAGAAAACACCCTCCGGATACACTATAACTATCGGTCCGAGTTCGCAAAGTCCGAAGCAACCGGTCCGTACCATCTGTACCTCATCTTCTATTCCGTGTGCCGACACCTGAGCTTTGAACTCGTCGATGAGTTTTCCGGATCCCGATGAGGTGCAACCGGTTCCGCCGCATACCAGCACCTGATGCTTGTACTTGGTTTCGTTTTCGACTGTGTGCGTATGACGCATGTTTATCTGCGGGAGAGTCTGCTCTTTTATCCGCTTAAGTTCTTCAATAGTCACTTCAGCTTCCTCCTTAATATTTTGCAAGTATATCCGGTATCATTTCCGGCGTAAGTTTTCCGTAAACATCTTCGTTTATGGTCATTACCGGTGCAAGTCCGCAGCATCCGAGACAACGCGTGTCCTGAATTGTGAACTTACCGTCCGGAGTTGTCTGATTTGAGGTAATTCCGAGCTGCTCCTCCACCTTTGCCAGAACCTTGGCGCCGCCTTTTACGTAGCAGGCTGTTCCCTGACATACGCTTATTACGTTGTCGCCTTTCGGATTCAGCGAAAACTGTGCGTAGAACGTTGCCACGCCGTAAACCTCCGTTACCGGGATGCCGAGCGAATCGGCGATAAGAATTTGAGTTTCAAGCGACAGATATCCGAACTTTTCCTGCGCAAACTGCATTATCGGCATAAGCGGTCCGGGCATATTTTTGTTTTCGGCTATAAACTTTTTGAGTTCTTCCGTTTTTTCGGCTATCTGCTCTTTTGTGAGTGCCATAAGCCATCCTCCTGTTTTATTCATACTTTTATTACTCTATCATATCTACTAACTTTTTTCAACAGCAAACTACAAATTTAAAAAATCGTTTATTTTTTTTTAACGATAATTTAATATTGTTTTTCCGATTTTTTTCACTGTATTTCGAAAATTGTTATGTAACAAACGATTACGGTTTGCGTTGTCATACAGTCAAAAAAGGTTTTTACGCATAAATTGTAGCATGCGGCTACTACATTTACAGCCGTAATTACAGGCTAAGTCTTAATTTAGCCGGAAAGGAATATTCCAAAAATGAATTGTAAGAGAACAGTTTACGGCAGAAAATGTGTTTGCGATAAAAAAGCCGGCGATTGCCGGGATCGCAGATCATGTAATCCGGATTCTCCCGAAACTTTTCCTTTTGACAGGTGTGACTACACCACCCTGGCAATGGTTTACGGTATTTCTCAGCGTTGGCAGAATATCTGCGACGGTGAAACCGGTTTTGAAAGAGGTACGATATTCGGCGATTTGTATATGCCGTTTATGGGCGATAAATGCAGAAACGGAGGAGGTTGCAAATGAACAAGAACAGAGAGTCTCTAATGCGCGATGTTCAGATCTCGCAGTTTGCACTGGTTGAAGCCAACCTCTACCTTGACACTCACCCCGACGACTGCGAAGCAATGAAAGCAATTATCGATTACAGCGAAAAATTCAGCTGTGCGGTAGAAAAATATCAGGAAAACTGCGGACCGCTCTTTGCTGACTCATCAGATTCAGTGCCCTTTGAGTGGGTAACAAGTCCATTCCCGTGGGAAACGGAGGATAAATAACCATGTGGATATATCAGAAAAGTCTTGAATTCCCGGTAAAGATAAAAAATCCCAATCCGGCCATTGCAAAATTTATAATTTCAATTCTCGGAGGATCTGACGGAGAGCTTTCCGCTTCCACCCGTTATCTGTCTCAGAGGTTCGGTATGCCTTACAGAGAGGTGACCGGCATCCTTACCGACGTAGGTACCGAAGAGCTGGCTCACGTTGAAATCTGCTCAACTATCCTTTACCAGCTCACAAGGAATCTTACCCCCGAACAAATCAAACAGAGCGGCTTTGACACTTATTTCGTGGACCATACCGCCGGTATATACCCGCAGGGTGCTTCCGGTATGCCATTTTCTGTCGGAGCTCTGCAAAGCAAGGGTGATATCATAACAGACCTCAATGAGGATCTTGCCGCCGAACAGAAAGCAAGGACGACCTATGATAACATTCTGAGACTCGTTGACGACCCGGATGTACGTGAGCCGATAAAATTTCTGAGAGCAAGAGAAATTGTCCATTACCAGAGATTCAGTGAAGCGCTCGGTATCGCAGTTGAGAGATCACAGTGCAAAAACAATTTCTATATTACAAACCCAAACTTCGATAAAAACTGCAAAATTCCCTGTAAACAAAACTCCGAAGCTGAATGTCCGATAGAAAGCAAATCATTTTGCCAGCAGGATGTAAAACCTCGGTTTGAGCCGTACGGCAATAATCAATCGCGGAATGATAACTGTAAAAGACCGGTTCAGCCAAGACAAAATACCGACTGCGAACCCCAAAAACAATCCTGCTACTACTCATACGAAATCAAAAGACCGTTTTGATTTACTGACCGTAAATCAAGTAACGAAATGATCTACGCCGATTTATCAGACCTTTAAAATGCTTCGGTTAAAACATCCGAAAAACCGCCGCAACGGAACATTACTACTCCGTGCGGCGGGATTTTTTCAGTTATTGTTAATCGATTAAACTTCAGCTTGTCCGCAAGTCATCAAAGCTGCAAATTAAGTATTGCTTTCATTTTCGGCTTTATCTGATTTTCAGTGTTCTCAAATAATTTTTTTCATCAGGTGAAAGTCTTCTGCTCTCAATTGCTTTCTGAATTGCTTTATTATGGACAAAACGATCCGGCAGCCTTTTTTTGAAAAGCGTGACAGTTTTTTCGTACTGCTTTATCAGCGCAAACGAAAAATACCAGGCCGACGCCATCTTTACGTAATAGCTGTCATTTTCGACATCCGATATGAGTTTCAGGTAGCTTTCGTCAAACCTTCTGTCAAGAAAATAATCCATAAGAAATTTTATTCCGTAACGGACGGTAAACGGGTGTCCGGACTTCAGCCAGCTTTTTACTTGCGGCAAAAGGGTTTCCGGTTTTTTTGAAAAAACAGAAGGTTTTAAACTGTCACAAGTAGCCCAGTTGTTTATGTACGGAAGAAATTCTTCTGTCAGTTTAAGCGCTGTGTCAAAATTCTTTTTACGCATAATAAGATATGCGTGTAAATTATCTT
>CALXUV010000024.1 GCA_944391815.1 uncultured Clostridia bacterium
ACAAGGTTCTGTCATCAGAAGAAGCCGTATAAGCAAAAAACAGGGTCAGGACTGCCATCCTGACCCCAAAGTGGCGGAGAGTGTGAGATTCGAACTCACGCGCCGTTGCCGGCAAACGGTTTTCAAGACCGCCTCGTTATGACCGCTTCGATAACTCTCCGTGTATCAAACTGACCGCAAGGTCAGCAAATACCAAAGTATGAAATTGAGAAAATTGCGAGAAAACTGCGAGATGCCCATCTCGCAAAGTGTAAGGAAAAGTGCGAAAAACCCAATAAAATCAAGGGTTTTGGGGAGTATGCTGTGATCAGAACGATAGTTTTTCAAGACCGCCTCGTTATGACCACTTCGATATCCCTCCGTAAGGGTATTCAATTTCAGAGCTTGGGAAAAATTTTAGAAAAAACGTTAGAAAGAATGATGCGACGCAGGAGAATGATCTTGAAAGTCAAGGAAATACAAGGCTTTTTTGAAGTTTGCTTCCGCTATGACAAGAAGTTTTCAAGACCGCCTCGTTATGACCGCTTCGATAACCCTCCGTGTTTGCTATTTAATTGTGTTTTTTCGCGTTGTTAGAAATATCGTTAGACATCCTTTTGCGCGAGGTTTTCACCGTCTGAAAAACGGCGTGTTTTGAACCTTTTTCGGAGGTCTGCTTCGTGCATCATCGCGCGGCAATCTGAAATTTCAAGACCGCCTCGTTATGACCGCTTCGATATCCCTCCGTAGAGCGGGAAGTTAAAACCGGACCTGCTGAAAAGCAACCAGTCAAACTACCGACTTTAATAATATACCACGAAAAAAAATGATTGTCAATAGTTTATATAAAAAAATTCACATTTTTTTTTGAAAAGGTATTGCAATTAATTATTTATTATGGTATAATCAGTTAAGAAAGTAAACAGTTCTTGAAGGAGTTATATAAATGGAGATAGCAGTCGGCATAATTTTAATAGCGGCTTCGATTTTCTTGATTTTTGCAGTGCTTATGCAGTCGGGTAAGTCGAAAAAACTTTCCGGTACAATAGCCGGTGGAGCAGAGACGTTCTTCGGAAAGACGAAAGGTAAGTCGATAGACAAAAAGCTTTCGAAACTGACAACCGCTATTGCAATTGTTTTTGTTTTGCTTGTTCTCATTCTTTATGTTGTTCAGGACAAACCTAACAGAGACCTTGAGCAGGGCGCAATCGATGACGCTGTAAACGACAGTGAAACAACCACAGAATAAATTTAAAAATCCGCCGTTAATATTTGATGGCGGATTTTTTGCTAACATTGACGTTTGCTGAGTCGGTATATCACGGCAAAGCAAACTTTATAGATCCGGTTTTAATCATTAATAATTGTAAAACAGTGAATAAGCATAACGTTTTGTGGGCAATCGATAAATATAAGCGAATGTTTAAAGAAGGGGTAATATGAAGAGAAGAAACGGTTATGATTTTTTAGTGAAAAAATCCAAAAGAATCGGAAAGCACATGACCGCAAAGGAAATAGAAGGAAAATTTTTTTCGACATCAAAAGGCGGAGTGATTTTTGAAATTAACGAAGGTACTCTTTCCGATGAAAAACTTTTTGTGGACGCCGAATTCACACTCGGTGCAATGACCGGTGATATTGTACTCGCTAAGGTTTTTCCGAGAAGTCGGGACGCAGAAGTTACAGAAATAAAAGAACGTGCCGTTAAAAAAATTATCGGCACATTTTACGGAAACAGTGAAAACAGTTATATTTTGCCCGATGATAAAAAAATAAAATTTGCCGTAAAAACCGAACCGCTTAATGATGGTATTAAACCGGAGAGCGGCGACAAAATAGAGCTTACCGTCACAAGATATCCCGAGACTTTTTACGACGCTGTTTACGGAAAAATTACCGCTGACTTCGGTGACAGTTGTACAAGAGAAGCTAATTACAGCGCTATATTGCATGAGTGCGGTATAATAACTTCTTTCAGTGAAGAAGCGGAAACCGAGGCTGGAGCTTGCGAACACGATATTCCTGTTTCCGACGGCAGAGAAGATTTCAGGGATAAACTGATTTACACCATTGACGGGGAAGACGCAAAGGACCTTGACGACGCAATTTCAGTCGAGAAAACACCTTACGGTTATATTCTCGGAGTCCATATTGCCGATGTTTCACATTATGTAAGGGAGGGTACAGCTCTTGATAGGGAAGCCATGGCAAGAGGAACGAGTATATATTTTTCCGATAAAGTGGTGCCTATGCTCCCGGTTGCGTTGTCAAACGGAATTTGTTCGCTGAACAGCGGAGTTGACCGTTATACGCTTTCGGTTCTGATTAACATTGATCAAAACGGAGAGACAGTAAAAGTAAGACCCTACAAAGGGATAATAAATTCCCGTGTAAAGGGAGTTTATTCCGAAATCAATTCGATAATCGATAATACAGCGACAAAGGAAATACTTGAAAAATACAAGGATATCGTAGGCGAGCCGCTTGACAACGCCGTTAATCTGTATAAGTTACTGAAAGCTAAAAATGACCAAAAAGGTATGCTTGAGCTTGAAACTACTGAGGGCAAGGTTATTCTCGACGAAAACGGCGAACCGACAGATATTATCAGAAGAGAGCGTGGTCTCGGTGAGCGTCTGATAGAACAGTTTATGCTTTGCGCAAACGAGGCGATAGCGTCGTATATGACTGAAAAGGGTCTGCCTTGTGTATACAGAATTCATGAAAGTCCGGATGAAGACAAAGTTAATGCCTTTATAAGGTTTGCAAATAACCTTAATCTTACTCCCGGCTATGTCCCGAAAGGCAAAGTAACGCCGGCGTACCTGTCGGGAGTACTCGAAAAAGCCGAGAAAGAAGGGCTTGGATTACCTGTCTCTTATATGCTGCTCAGGACTATGCAGAAAGCAAAGTACAGTGCCGTTAACGCCGGTCATTTCGGACTATCGAGTGAGTGCTACTGCCATTTCACTTCACCGATACGCAGATACCCCGATTTATCGGTTCACCGCATGCTTTCGGCGTATCTTGCTTCAAAAGACAAAAGCTTTGTTCAGAAGTATAAATCCTTTGCTGTAAAGTCCTCTGAAAAATCTTCTGCCGCAGAGCTTAAAGCCCTCGACGCCGAAAGAAAAATCGACGCTCTGTACAAAACTATTTATATGAAGAACAACATCGGCAAGGTATATCCGGCGGTTATCAGCTCGGTTACCTCGATGGGACTGTTCTGCATGCTTGATAATACCTGCGAAGGGCTGATACCGATTGAATCACTGTCAGGACGGTACAGATTTGATGCCGAAAATATGCTCATTTACAGCGGGCTTATATCTTATCGTCTCGGAGAAAAGGTAACTGTAAAGGTCGAAAGTGCCGATGTGGCTACTTCAAGAGTAAATTTTTCACTTCTTGATGAAAAAAGAAACCAATCCGGAAGCGAACGGACTGGTTTGAGGTATAATCAGACAAGGCAAAAATACAGGAAAAGACGGTAAGTCAGTAAAGAGTTGTTTTAAAGGGGTTTTTAAAGGTGTTTCGGAAAGGATTTTTGAAAACAGTGCTTTCTATTTTGACGTTTTCCTGAATATCGTTTCTGAGATCGGCTGCCAGAACCTTGAAAATACCCATAATACTGAGCATTACTGAAGCGCAAATTACAGTCATAAACACGACTGCGAGAATATCTTTTTTCATAAGGCTCTCCTTACTTTGATTTATTTCATTATTATTTTTGACTTAATTTATCAAAATATTCATAATAAAAACAGGAAAAAATTATGCAATCAAGAGATGTAAAGGTAAAAGTATTAACAAATATTAACAATAGCGGAGCAGATTTTTATTCCATGCTTGAAAACGCCGACGATGAGAATACGGATTACCGTGAAAATAACTATCTGTCGGAATTTGTAAACGATCTGGCTGAAAACGAAGAATTCATAAACGAAGGCAAAATGTCGGAATATATGGAGCTGGAGGGTAAACTGACAGAAGACAGCGGTAAGATGACTCTCCGCTTCAGCCCGATAATCGGAGGAGTAAAAAACACAAGTCAGGAGTATATTTTCGACAAAGAGAAAAGAGAATCGCTAACGCTGGTCAAAGACGTGATAATAAGTGAAACCCTATTTTTCAGCACAGAAAAGAAAAGACAGTCAGTTGTAACTGAAAACGAGTTCGGCAGTTTTGAGCTAAATGTATACACCAAAAAGTTGAATAATACCGTAACATTTGAAAACGGCGGTTATATCGAACTTGAATATATTACAGAGGTAAAAGCGTACAGAGTAGGGTACACAAAAGAATACATTCTTGTTGAAACGGTTTGAAAGGCAAAATAATGGTAAATGCGGTAAAGAAATATGCAGATCTGAAAACTGACCTGAAGTTCGGAATGAAGGGAGCTTATCTGTTTTTCGGGGAAGAAGATTACATGAAGCAGCACTCGCTTTTTGAGGTAAGAAAAGCGTTGCTCGGCGAAGAAAAAGACGGTGAACTGAGACATAAGCGGATAAATATGCCGGAATTCGACGGGGGCAAAATCGAGGATGCAGTCAATGTTGTTTCTCCGTTTTTCGGGGAAGGAATAACCCTATGTGAGTTTCACGAAATAAAATTTTCTGCTCTTAAAGAAAACGAACTGAAATTTCTTATCGGTTTGTTAAAGGATATACCGGACGATGTTGTAGTGTTGTTTTACAGTGTTTCAGACGAGCTTGATTACGGAAATCTTCCGAAAAATCCCTCAAAACTTTTAATAAGGCTTTCGGAAGTCTGTAAGCCGGTTTATTTTCCGAAGGAAGACGAAATAAAGCTGGTGAAATGGACTGCAAGACATATTATGTCGGAAAAAATTTCATTTGAAAACGGCGTGTGCGAACTTTTGGTTTCCGAATGCGGAAGAGATATGTTTGTGCTTTCAAATGAAACCGATAAACTTTGTGCATACGCAAAGATGCATGAAAAAAGCAGAATAGAGCTGAATGACGTAAGGGAAGTGTGCTGCCGTAATAACGAAGTGAAAGCATTCGACTTTTCAAATGCGCTTCTCAACAGAGAGACAGACAAAGCGCTTGAAATAGTAACGGAAATGAAGCTGAAAAAAGAAAAACCGACCTACATACTTTCAACAGTGTTAAGGACGGTGTGCGACCTTTATTCTGTTAAGACACTGCTTGATGCCGGATATAACGAAGGTGAAATTTCGAGAGAACTGAAAATGCACGAATATAAAGTCGGAATTTACAGAAAAAATTGTATGCAGCGATCGGCTGACAGACTGAGAAAACTGCTGTCTGCCTGTATGGATACCGATATAAAGCTGAAAAGCAGCTCAGCCGACGAGTATACAGAACTTGAAAAACTTGTTATAAATGCCACAACCGGATAATAATTTTCAGGGTAATCAGGATATTTAAACGACAGTTTTCATAAAGAAAAATCTAAATACATAAAACTATTGTTATTGATTTACTTAGTCAAGTATTGGAATAATCTCCTACTACCAAAGATTATACAAAAAGGGGCTGAGTCAAAAGCTTAAAATTAAGCGAATGGCTCAGCCTTTTGCTGTGCAATTTTGCACGTTTCGGCAAAACAAAAGAAAAAAGCCACGAAATGAGGCAAAAATGAGTATGACGAAAA
>CALXUV010000025.1 GCA_944391815.1 uncultured Clostridia bacterium
AATTCTTTCTGTTTTCCGTACAGATGGTTACAAAATATGCACCGGGAGAACTATAATCATAATTCTTGAGCCGTATATCTTTTCTTTTCGGCAATTCTTTTTCATTATCCATTTGCATCACCTACACAATTATACCACAAATCGGCAGAGAAAACAAGTTCTCTGCCGAAGTTTTTGTGTCTGCCAATTCTCCGCTAAGAATGAAGATAGAAACGGCAGACCTTGTTGTTTTATATCAATCAATAATTCTTTGCCTGTACTTCAAAGAAACTCTGCGGATGAGCGCAGGTCGGACAAACCTTCGGAGCTTCCTTGCCTACCACGATATGACCGCAGTTTCTGCACTCCCAGACCTTTATTTCGCTCTTTGCGAAAACTTCAGCGGTTTCAACGTTTTTAAGAAGCGCACGGTAACGCTCTTCATGCTGTTTTTCAATCGCCGCAACAAGTCTGAATTTTCTCGCAAGGTCTGTAAAGCCTTCCTTTTCTGCTGTTACGGCAAATCCCTCATACATATCAGTCCATTCGTAATTCTCACCGTCGGCGGCATTTGCAAGATTGGTAGCAGTATCGCCGATGCCCTGAAGCTCTTTAAGCCACAGTTTGGCATGTTCTTTTTCGTTTTCCGCGGTCTTCATGAAAAGCTCCGCTATCTGCTCATATCCCTCTTTCTTTGCTACCGAGGCAAAATATGTGTATTTGTTCCTTGCCTGTGATTCACCGGCAAACGCCGCTTTCAGATTGTCTTCTGTCTGTGTTCCCTTGTATTTACTCATTTTAGTTATCCTCCTCTTGGTTTTCTTGCGCCTATTCTACCATGTTTATTGCTTTTTGTCAAGACGTTGTCGCAATAATTTTTTCTACGTTTTATTATGTGTGTTTTCAGATGTGAATTATACATATTTCGGTTATTTTTTTGTAAATAAATAAAAAAAATTATTTTTACTCTTGATATAAGGTCATAAGTATGCTATAATGGATTTGAATAATTAAGCGGCAAATGCCGGAAAAGAAAGGAAGATTATTATGACTTACAATAAGAAAACAATCGAAGACATCAGTGTCAAAGGAAAAAAAGTTATTGCCAGATGTGACTTCAACGTACCGATGAAAGACGGAGTTATCACCGATGACAAAAGAATTGTCGGCGCTATACCCACCATTAAATATCTGATCGAAAACGGTGCCGCTGTAATCCTTTGCTCTCACCTCGGACGTCCTCACAATGTTTTCAATGAAAAACTCAAACTCGATAAAAAAGAAAAGAAGAAAATCGACGAACTTCCCGAAGCAGAACGTGCAGCCGCTACCGAAGCAGCTCTTAAAAAAGCCGCCGGTGACGTTACAAAACTCTCTCTTGCTCCCGTTGCAAAAAGAATATCAGAGCTTTTAGGCAAGCCCGTTATCATGGCAAAGGACGTTATCGGTCCCGATGCTACGTCAAAAGCTGCCGCACTCAAGAGCGGTGAAGTAATGCTTCTGGAAAACGTACGTTTCCACGAGGAAGAGGAGAAGAACGACGAGGCATTCGCCAAAAAACTCGGCTCGATGGCTGATATTTATGTAAACGACGCATTCGGTACCGCTCACCGTGCCCATGCCACAACCGCCGGAATTGCTCAGTATTGCCCTGATATGCCGGCAGTATGCGGTTACCTCATTCAGAAAGAAATCACCGTTATGGGTAATGCTCTTTCTGACCCGAAGCGTCCTTTCGTAGCCATTCTCGGCGGCGCTAAGGTTTCCGATAAGATAGGTGTAATAAACAACCTCATTGAAAAAGTAGATACTCTTGTCATTGGCGGCGGAATGGCATACACATTCCTCAAAGCTTTCGGAAATAACATCGGAACTTCTCTCTGCGAAAACGATAAACTCGATCTTGCAAAAGAACTTGTCGACAAAGCACACAGCAAAGGCGTTAACTTCCTGCTTCCCGTTGACAATATCATTGCCCGTGAATATAACGAAAATTCAGAGTTTATGAGAATTTATTCCGACTGCATTCCCGACGGATGGATGGGACTTGATATAGGCCCGACAAGTACCGAGCTCTTCGCAAAAACCGTTAAGAATGCCGGAACTGTTGTCTGGAACGGACCGATGGGCGTTTCTGAATGGAAGAACTTCAGCCAGGGTACAGAAGGAGTAGCGAAAGCTCTCGCTGAGTGCGACGGAATCACAATTATCGGAGGCGGAGACTCCGCGGCGGCGGTTGAAAACCTCGGATATGCCGACAAAATGACGCACGTTTCCACCGGCGGCGGAGCTTCTCTTGAGTTCCTCGAAGGACTTGAACTCCCCGGAATTGCCTGCCTTAACGACAAATAATAACTTATATTCTGTATTTTTCAGCGAAAAGTCAGTGTCCCTGCCGATTTTCTGAGCGAAATCAAAAATCCGTACCGACAAATGGCTTTTCCTGAAAATCAGACTTTTTATCATAACGATCAAATTCTTCAACAGAAAAGGATACTGAAATGAATAAATCAAAAAGACCGGTCGTTATTGCCGGTAACTGGAAAATGAATAACACCCCGGCAAAAACCGAGGCTCTCATCTCTGAACTCGTGCCTATGGTAAGCGGCAAAAAGGGCTGCGAAATCGTTCTTTGCGTGCCCTTTGTGGACATTGACGCCGCAGTTAAGGCTTCAAAAGGTTCTGATATAAAAATCGGAGCTCAGAACGTACACTTCGCTCAGAGCGGAGCTTACACCGGAGAAATTTCAGCTGAAATGCTGAAAGAATGCGGTGTAGAGTACGTTATTATCGGACACTCGGAGCGCCGTACCTACTTCGGAGAAACAGACACTACCGTTAACCTTCGTCTTAAAGCGGCTTTGGCGGCAGGACTTAAAGTAATCCTCTGCGTCGGTGAAGTTAAAGACGAAAGAGTAAACGGAATAACAGACGAAATAGTTTCCATGCAGACCAAACTCGACCTTCTCGGTGTCAGCGCAGACGATATGAAAAACGTTATCATTGCGTATGAGCCGGTGTGGGCTATCGGAACAGGTCTTACCGCAACACCCGAACAGGCAGACGAAACCTGCGGCGTAATCAGAAACACCGTTGCAAAGCTCTACGGAAAAGATGTGGCTGATGCTACCGTTATACAGTACGGCGGATCCATGAATGCAAAAAATGCAGCCGAGCTTCTTGCCAAAGAAAACGTCGACGGCGGACTTATCGGCGGAGCTTCTCTGAAAGCGGCTGATTTCACCGTTATAGTTGACGCGGCACAGTAACAGCTTTTTTACTTGACAACGTAATTCCCATAGCAAAAAAGTTCTCACTTAACAGCTACCCTTAAAACAAGAAAAACGTTTTTTCACTTGACAAAATAATTTTAACCGATGAACCGTTCTACCGGATAATGCTTCGGATAAAATCAGGCGCATCTGAAAGTTTGCTGAGTGTTAAAACACAATTTTTATCAATTGAATTCAGACTCAGCGCTCCTGCACGGCATAATCCAAAAGGAGCGCTGTTGCTTTAAATCAAAGTCGGATTAATCGAAATGTATTACGCATATTCTGTTTTATCGATCAATAGTGACAGATTTTTATTCACCGTATATTTTTAAAAAGGAGGATAAGCAGTGAAAAACAGAAAACGTCAGGTAGTTTTCATTATGACTGATACAACCAGAGCTGATATGCTCGGTTGCTACGGAAACAAAGATATGATTACGCCAAATCTTGACGCACTCGCAAAAAACGGGGTGCGTTTTGACAGAGCGTACACCTGTCAGCCGGTCTGCGGTCCTGCACGTTCGTCTATATTTACAGGTCTATACCCTCATTCAAACGGCAGTATAACCAACTCATATCCGCTCGGTGCCAACGTAAAAACATTAGGTCAGAGACTTTCCGATAACGGCATTCACTCGGCTTACATAGGGAAATGGCACCTTGACGGCGGCGACTATTTCGGTCTCGGAGTTTGTCCTGACGGTTGGGATCCCGATTACTGGTACGATATGAAGTGTTATCTTGATGAACTCAGCCCAAACGAAAGACTCAGGTCAAGGAAACCCGAAACCAATAAAGAACCGATAAGCGAAAGCTTTACCTACGCATATCGCTGCACCGCAAGAGCTCTTGACTTTATAGACAAATACGGAGATGAGGACTTTTTCCTGACGGTGTCGTACGATGAACCTCACGATCCCTGTCTCTGTCCGGAGCCTTACTGCTCAATGTATAAGGACTACGAATTTCCGAAAGCGCCGAACGTTTGGGATACTCTTGAAGGAAAACCGTTTTACCAGAAACTCTGGGCGGGTGACAGAGTAAAATCCGACAGAGACGCTCTGAAAATCAAACCTGCTTACTTTCTCGGCTGTAACTCTTTTGCCGATTCACAGATAGGTAAAGTCATTGATTCGGTGAGAATAAAATGTCCGGACGCCGTGATAATTTTCACATCGGATCACGGGGACGCACTTCAGTCACACTGCCTCGGCGGAAAGGGCGCGGCAATGTACGACGAAATAGCAAGGGTGCCTTTGATAGTTTACGGGTTCGATAAAGACAAGGTTTACAGCCATCCTGTCTCTCATATCAGCATTGTTCCCACAATTCTTGAATATATGGGAATAGCTGTTCCGAAATGTCTTGAAGGGAAAAGCATTCTGCCGGTTTTCACCGATACCGGTAAACGGATATGCGACTACGTTTATACTGAATTTACAAGGTATGAAGTGGATCACGACGGCTTCGGAGGACTGCAGATGATGAGAGCCGTTTTCGATGGAAGATACAAACTCTGTATCCACCTGCTTGATGAAACAGACGAATTCTACGACCTTGAAAGCGATCCGTACGAAATGAAAAATCTCATCTACGACGAAACCCTGAAACAGCAAAGGAACAGACTTCACGACGCCCTGATAGCAAACATGGACGCAACCCGCGACCCATACAGAGGATATCAGTGGGAGTGCCGTAAATGGCGGACTGACGCCCCTGCACCGAATTATGAAAACCACGGTTTCACCAGACAGCGTGAAAACGAGGAGTATGAACCGAGACAACTTGACTACTCCACCGGACTCGAAATGGAATCGGCTACCAGGATTAAAAAAGTAGTAAAATGAAATCAGACAGCTTCGCAAGCCAACTTTTTAAATAAAGAAAGGGATGCTGCAAATGCACAAATATCATGTGCTTCTGCAACATCCCTTTTGTTTTTGAAGTTCAGACTGTATTTAATCTTAATGCCATTTATACGTTTTGATATGAGAAAATGTTACAACCCGCGGAAAATTCTGTTTCAAACTAACCCGGAATACCGCAAAAGGTCATTCATCGTCAAAAGTCTCGTCATCAAAAGATTCTTCGCTTATCTCATTTTCTTTTACCTCAATATTTCGGTAGTATTCCATACCGGTTCCTGCCGGGATAAGTTTTCCGATTATGACGTTTTCTTTAAGTCCGAGAAGGTTATCGGTTTTTCCTCTGATAGACGCCTCGGTAAGAACCTTTGTCGTCTCCTGGAAGGAAGCTGCAGAAAGGAACGATTCGGTATTAAGCGAAGCCTTTGTTATTCCGAGAAGAACAACCGAGACTCTCGGCATTTCAAGACCCTGCTCACCGGCGTCTATTCTCGCCTTTATTTTGTCGCATTCCTGCTTGAATTCGGATTTGTCCACCATGCTTCCCTGCATCATATCAGAACTGCCGGGATACTCAACATGGAGTTTTCTCGTCATCTGTCTTGCTATTACCTCAATATGCTTGTCGTTGATGTCAACAGACTGACTGCGGTAAACCTTCTGTACTTCTGTGATTATATAATCGTAAACTGCGTCTACTCCGCTGATACGCATAATATCAGCCGGTGCGAGACTTCCCTCGGTTATCGGGGTTCCTCTCTTTATGACGTCTCCGTCCTCTACTGTTATTCTTGAGTTATAAGGAATACTGTACGTTGCCAGTCTCTGTCCTTCCTCATTCTTTATGCTTACGCTGCGTGCTCTCTTGACCTCGGAAATTTCAACCGTACCGTCTGCTTCCGCTATTATGGCAGTTCTCTTCGGTCTTCTTGACTCAAACAGCTCCTCAACTCTCGGCAGACCGTTCGTTATATTCGAACCGGCGACTCCTCCGGTGTGGAATGTTCTCATCGTAAGCTGAGTTCCGGGTTCACCTATCGACTGGGCGGCTATAATACCGACCGCTTCACCGATATTGACTTTCTTTCCGTTTGCAAGGTCAGCTCCGTAGCAGTGTGCGCATACTCCGTGCAGCGCTTCGCATTCAAGAATGCTTCTTATACATACTCTGTCGATATTGGCTGCCGTGATTTTCTTTATTTCCTCTTCGGTCAGCATGGTGTCGTTTTCGACTATCACGTTTCCGTTTTCATCGGTGACGTCACCCTGCGTATATCTTCCGAGAAGTCTTTCTGCCAGGCTCTCTATCTCGTCGTTTCCGTCTTTAATTGCGTAAACCCAGGCTCCCCTTGTTGTTTTGCAGTCTTCCTGTCTGATTATAACGTCCTGAGAAACATCGACAAGTCTTCTCGTCAGATATCCGGAGTCCGCTGTTCTCAGAGCCGTATCCGAAAGCGACTTTCTCGCTCCGCGCGCCGCTATGAAGTACTCAAGTATTTTAAGTCCTTCACGGAAGTTTGATTTAATCGGGAGCTCCATTGTTTCACCGGAAGCTTTGAACATAAGTCCGCGCATACCGGCAAGCTGTCTCATCTGCGTCATGCTTCCTCTCGCTCCGGAGTCACTCATCATCTTGATTGAGTTATACTTATCAAAGCGTTTCTGAAGTGCGGCAACAACATCTGCCGTTGTTTTTTCCCAGATCTTTATGACATTCTTATATCTTTCGTCCTCGGTAAGCTCTCCGTCCTCATACGCTTCGCGGACAAGTTCAACGTTTTTCTCCGCTTTTTCAATAAGCGTATATTTTTCTTCCGGTATAGTTACGTCGGCGTAGGAAATGGAAATTCCGCTCTTTGTTGAATACTTGAATCCCTGTGCCTTTATTGCGTCAAGAACCTCGGCGGTTTCGCTGATCGTGTGCATTTTTATACATCTGTCAACTATCTTACCGAGCATTTTCTTACCGACCGTGCAGTCAATTTCAAGTTTGAAATAATTTTCCGGCTTGCTTCTGTCGACAAATCCGAGGTCCTGCGGAATCGGCTTATTGAAAATCATTCTTCCGAGTGTCGCATCGATAAGGGCACTCTCTGTCTTGCCGTCTATTTCCTTTGTTATTCTGACTTTTATGGGAGCGTGAAGTCCGAGCTCGCCGTTTTCATAAGCCATAACCGCTTCATCGAAATTGCGGTATATATTTCCCTCTCCCGGTTCGCCTTTTTTATCTATGGTAAGATAGAAGGATCCGAGAACCATGTCCTGAGACGGAACCGAAACTGCACGTCCGTCGGCGGGCTTAAGCAGGTTGTTGGCACTGAGCATAAGGAATCTTGACTCAGCCTGAGCTTCGGCGGAAAGCGGTACGTGTACCGGCATCTGGTCTCCGTCAAAGTCTGCGTTGAACGCCGTACATACCAGCGGGTGAAGTTTGATTGCTCTTCCTTCGACAAGCACGGGTTCAAAAGCCTGTACCGAAAGCCTGTGAAGAGTCGGAGCGCGGTTGAGAAGTACCGGGTGCTCTCTTATCACTATTTCAAGAGCGTCCCAGACTTCGGGAGTAACTCTTTCTACCTTTTTCTTTGCGTCTTTGATGTTTGACGCCTTCTGCATTTCCACAAGTCTCTTCATAACGAAAGGCTTGAAGAGTTCGAGCGCCATTTCCTTCGGAAGACCGCACTGATATATTTTCAGTTCCGGACCTACGACTATAACAGAACGTCCTGAGTAATCGACACGTTTTCCGAGAAGGTTCTGACGGAAACGTCCCTGCTTACCCTTGAGCATATCTGAAAGGGATTTAAGAGGTCTGTTTGAAGGACCGGTTACGTTTTTACCGTGCTGACCGTTGTCAAACAGTGCGTCAACCGCTTCCTGAAGCATTCTCTTCTCGTTTTTGACGATTATCGCAGGAGCACTCAGCTCAAGCAGTCTTTTAAGACGGTTGTTTCTGTTTATTACCCTTCTGTAAAGATCGTTTATGTCCGACGAAGCGTATCTTCCTCCGTCGAGCTGTACCATAGGTCTTATATCAGGCGGAAGTACCGGAAGAGCTTCCAGTATCATCCATTCCGGTTTGTTGTTTGAAAGACGGAACGCCTCAACAACGGAAAGTCTCTTTATTATTTTGGTTTTCTTCTGACCGTTTGCCGTCTCAAGCTCAGCTTTCAGTCTTGCAGACAGCTCTTCAAGATCTATTTTTGCAAGCAGGGTTTTTATTGCCTCTGCTCCCATTCCGACTTCAAAGTCATTCTGGTATTTGTTATAGTAATCTCTGTACTCGCTGTCGCTGAGAAGCTGACCTTCCATAAGAGGTGTGGTACCGGGATCTGTTACTATGCTTTCAATGAAGTAAAGTACCTTTTCAAGCTGTCTCGGTGTAATGTCAAGAAGAGTTGCGATTCTCGACGGCACATTTTTGAAAAACCATATGTGCGACACGGGAGCGGCAAGCTCTATGTGTCCCATTCTCTCACGTCTTACCTTTTTGCTTGTTACCTCGACTCCGCACTTTTCGCACTTCTTACCGTTGTTACGGGTTCTTTTATACCTTCCGCAGAAGCATTCATAGTCCTTTGTCGGGCCGAAAATCCTCTCGCAGAAAAGTCCGTCTCTTTCCGCTTTCAGTGTACGGTAATTTATAGTTTCAGGTTTCTTTACTTCGCCATAAGACCATTTTCTGATCATATCGGGGGATGCAAGTCCTATTTTGATTGAATCAAAAACATTTCGTTCCATGTAATATAAGCCTCCAAACCGCCGTTGGCGGTGTTTTCATTTTCTACTTTTCAGTGGTCTTATTCTTCGTCGTCACCGTCGTCGAAGTCATCGTCAGCAAACTGTTCTTCCTCGGCAAAATCCCGGTCGTCATCGTCGTCCGACGCAAATTCGGACTCTTCGTCGACCTCGCTCATTCCGCTTGCAAGCAGTTCGCTCTGTTCGGCAACGCTCTTTCCTATTTCCTCTTCGGTAAAGTACGAAACTCTGTCCGCATGGTCAAGCTCCACTTCGGCAAGAGTGGAAAGCTCCACTTCTTCTCCGCTCGGATCCTGTACCCTTACGTCCATTCCGAGAGCCTGAAGCTCTTTTACGAGAACCTTGAACGATTCCGGTATTCCCGGGGTGGGGATGTTCTG
>CALXUV010000026.1 GCA_944391815.1 uncultured Clostridia bacterium
CACGCGTTACTCACCCGTCCGCCACTGAGTCAATCAAAGCAAGCTTCAATTTTCTCCGTTCGACTTGAATGTGTTATGCACGCCGCCAGCGTTCATCCTGAGCCAGGATCAAACTCTCGATTAAAAAGTTTATCTTAGCTGTTTTTTACTGTTTTTTCTAAAAAAGGAATTGTCGAGTTTTGGTTGCTCTCAGATGCCTATCTGCATCTCTTCGCTTCCTTTCGTACTTTCTTTGTACTTCCTCTTCGTTGTTCAATTTTCAAGGATCAACGCGCCCCACTCTCTTTTGGAGCGCTTGTCTATTATACCATTCCTTATTCATTTTGTCAAGCGGATTTTTCATTTTTTTATAACTTTGACATATTTTTTATATTAAGCCCAAAATAACCAAATTTCATTGTGCAAAATGCACACAAAAACCACATATTTTGCCACAAGCAAAATAAATTCACTTGAAATCGGGATAATAATATGATATAATGGTAAAAAATCCGGCGGAGGCTTTCCAAACTATGCTGAAAAAAATAACAACAATAATTCTCACGGCGATAATGATCTGCTGCTGTTTACCGGTAGCGGCTTCCGCCAAAAACACACCTTTGACTTCAACCCTTAATATTGCTGCCATCAACCAGAACACAAAGGGCAGCGGTTACGAATGGAATAATATAGATTCAGTTCTGACTCTCAGCGACTGCGAGATAAACACATCCGACGAGTACGGGCTTAAACTTCCGGCAAACTCCGTTGTTGAACTGAACGGCAAAAACGTGATAAAGGCATCGTCAGTCGGCATACACTGTCTTTCATCGGTAACTTTCAGCGGAAGCGGTTCCCTGACAATAATAGCAGAGAGCATCGGTATCACCTGTGCATCAACCTCGGAAAAGGACACCGTGCGATTCAGAAGCGGGACGATAACGATTACTTCCGAGGGCTACGGCATATACTCGGAAAACGCAACTCTTTCATTCACGGGAGCCGAGGTCAATGTCAGCGCAAAGACAAATTCGCTGTCCGGCAACAATATGCAGTTTGTGTCAGGAAAAATCAATCTTAACCCTTCGGTTAAGGCAAAGGGGAAAGTCGAGTTTTCGGGAGCAAACGTCGAAATTACCTCTGATACATCTGCCGTTAACGCAACACGCGGAATAACATTTTCAGGCTGTAATATTTCAGTCGGCTCAAATGCTGACTCGCTGACCGAGGCGGACGTTTATAACGGAGAAAATTGCCTGAAACTCGTTTCAACTGTAAAAGAAGTTCACACAAGCAAAATTTTCGGAGAAAACGTTCCGGCGTTTGTCGACTATATTATCTTTGTTCTTATCATTCTGATGATAGCTGCGGTGATTTTCGTTCCTATTTATATAAAAGCACAGAAAACGAAAAAACTTACCGAAATGTCCAAAGCCAAAAAGTAACGTCGCAGGTCCAAATCCAGGTAAATATCGTAAAATCCGAAAAACACCCTGAAAAAGGAGCATCTTACCATGAAAAAGATTTTCCCGAGCTGGACGCTATCATATTCCGATACCGCAGACGGTGTTCAATCGGAAAAAATTCCGGCAACCGTTCCCGGCGCAGTTCAGCTTGATTACGCTAAGGCATGCAACTACAAACCGTATTACTACGGGCTGAACTTCCGGCAATTTGACTGGATGGAGGACAAATTTTTCACCTATCACACGACACTTGAATTCAGGTGTAGCCCGTATGAGTGCGCAGTTCTTTACTTCGGCGGAATAGACTACCGATATGTTATTACAATCGACGGTAAGATTCGGGCACGGGGCGAGGGCGCCTTCACTCCGGTATCAATTGACGTTACGCAGTTCTCCGGCAGAAAAGTGCCGGTAAGCGTAACAGTTTACCCCATCCCGAAACTTTTTCCGGCTCCGCAGAACCGCTCTCAGGCTGCCGCTTGCTGCAAACCGGCATCATCCTACGGCTGGGACTGGCATCCTCGTCTGGTGCCGTCAGGAATCTGGGGTGAAGCTTACGTCGGTATTTTCCCGCTCGGTTCGCCCGTCGACCTTGAAGCAAGCTACGTTTTGTCGGAACAGCTTGATAAAGTTACAGTCACCGCTTCGGTCAGGGTTTTCGGATGCGGGACATTTACCGCCTCGCTTATATCACCTGACGGAAAAGTGGAGGCTGCCTTGACAAGAGACGTCGGAGAGCATGAAACCGAAACTTTCATCCTTGAACTTGATAACCCACTGCTCTGGTATCCGAGAGGATACGGCAGTCAGCCTTTGTATACCCTTAAAATCAGCGGAAATGATTCGGTACAGAGAAAAATAGGTTTCAGACGAAGCAAGCTGGTGCGTAATGAGGGTTCGGAAAAATTTGAGGCAAACTTCCCGAAAGGACCGATGCCGTCACCGATGTGCATTGAAATCAACGGAAAAAGGATATTCGCCAAGGGCTCAAACTGGGTAAACACAGAAATTTTCCCCTGTCTGATGACAGACAAAAGATACGATGAACTGATTTCTCTTGCTGTTTATGCCAACATGAATATTTTCAGACTATGGGGCGGGCAGTACATAAACCACGAACATTTCTACGAACGCTGTGACGAGGAAGGCATAATGGTCTGGCAGGAGTTCATGCTTTCCTGCAACCTGCATCCGGACAGCGACGGTTATCTCAGGGTTCTCGAAAAAGAGGCAACAACAATCGTAAAACGTCTGAGAACTCACCCGTGTATCGCATTCTGGTGTGGAGGAAACGAGCTTTTCAACTCATGGTCGGGACTTACGGAACAATCGCATCCGCTTCGTCTGCTTAATTCGATCTGTTATCAGCTTGACAGATATACGCCTTTCAATATGACTTCCCCCGTGTACGGTGTAACTCACGGTTCATACGTCAAAGTCACATTCCCGGACGACAAACGAAAAAAAGGTATCTATACGGACGGAGAAGAGTTTATCAAAGCAGTCAAACGCACCCACAGCACAGCATTTACCGAATTCGGCTGCAACGGTGCTTCTTCAAAGGATTACATTCTGAAATATATCATGGACGGAAAAAATTACCTTGACTGCAATGACGAAAACGAAATCTGGACGGCTCACCACGCTTTCAAAGCCTGGAACGAGAGCTGTTGGCTCGGCGTGGGTGAAGTTGTATACTTTTTCGGATGGTATAACAGCGTAGACGACCTCGTTGAAAAATCGGTGTATCTGCAATGTCTGTGCTACAAAGCCATGTTTGAGGAAATGCGCCGCAAGGCTCCGCTTTGCATGATGGCGATAAACTGGGACTTCAACGAACCGTGGCCTTGCGCCGCCGGAAACTCGCTTGTCAACTGGCCGGCAGAGCCCAAACCATGTCTTGAAAGCGTCCGTCAGGCGCTCCGACCGACTCTTCTTTCGCTCTCCACCGAGCAAAACAGATATCTAACCGGAGAAACCTTTCACGGCGAGGTCTGGGTTTTAAACGACAGTGACGGTGAAGTGCCGCCGCTCGAGGTTTCGGTATTCCTTGTAACCCACAACTCAAAAAAACTCATTTGCAGTTTTAAAACTCAGATAACAAAAGCGAGGAACAACAGCCGATCGGAATCCTTTGTTTTTGAAATAAACGAAGAAATTCCGGAAAGATTTTCGGTTCAGGTGGTGTGCGATCAATATCCGCAGTACTGCTCGGAATACAATTTTGTGCATAATCTCAGCGAAAAGTACGATCCGGAAAAGAAACAAACCTCAGTATTCAAAGAAGACTTTTCAGACTTTCTGAAATAATAACCGGACATAATCGGATAATTAAGTATTTCCCGAAAGGAAGGTAACGGCAATGCTGAAACTAACCAAGGAAACAACGGCTTTACTTGAGGACATTGAAAAAAGAATCGACCCGGAAACCGAAAACGACTATTTTATGCAGTGGAAAGACTTTCTTGAAAACAGATTCAAAGGTGATATTTTCACTCCCGTAAGGAAAAAAACTTCAAAAACGGGTGTGCCATACCGCAACATAAACATAAACACGCTATCGGAGACTATGAGCTGATGCTGGTAAGTCAGATGGAAGGCGTATCGCGTGCACTTGAACGTCCTTCGGGAACGCTTGATGTTCGGAGCAACTACGGGACGGGAATAATGACTTCGGTTTTGGGCGCAAAAATCTTCGTTATGCCGTATGAGCAGAACACTCTCCCGACTACTTACCCGGCAGGAAGCGTCGATGAAATAAAGAAAATTATCGATAAGGGTGTGCCGTCGCCGCTTGATGGTTGGGGGGAAAACGTATTTGAGATGGGAGAAATCTTCAAAGAAGTATTTGAAAAGTACCCGAAAATCTCTGAATATGTATCAGTTTACCATCCCGACGCACAGGGACCGCTTGACATATGTGAGCTTTTGTGGGGCAGCGATATTTTCTATTCAATGTATGACGAACCGGAGCTGATTCACGGAATGCTGAGACTTTCAACCGACCTTTACATAAAATTCATGGAAAAATGGTTTGAGCTTTTCCCGAACAAACGCGACATAAACTCACATTGGGGAAGTTTTATGTATAAGGGTTACATCGTTCTCAGGAATGACAGCGCAATGAACATATCTTCCGACTTCTACGAAGAATTTGCTTTGCCGTACGACGCAGAACTTCTCGATCATTTCGGAGGCGGCGCCATACATTTTTGCGGAAGAGGTGATCATTATATAGAAGTTATGTCCGGCATAAAAGGTCTGACAGGTATAAATATGTCTCAGCCACACCTCAACGATATGGAAAAAATATACCAAAACACCGTGGACAAAAACATAAAGCTGCTCGGCTTTAACAGAAAGGCTGCAGAGAAAAACGTAACCCGCAGCGGAGTTTTTCATGGAAATATGCACTGCTGAGTTTCCAAGAGCTCTTTTCAATATTTTAAAAAACAGTATTTTAAAGTATTCAGTTTGTTGTTCCAAACCATCTGCATACAATGTAAAATCACAAAAAACAAACAATCATCTCAAATAAAAAATAAGAACTCTTTGAAATAATAACGCTGATAAACAATGTTTCATTTAATCAACAAAAAGAATGAAAAGAAAAATTGATAAAATACCCGGCAAAAAGCTCAGCAGAAATACTTAAAAAAGCCCAACCGAAAACACTTAAATCAGTATTAAAGTACCGCATAACAGAAAAAGCCTTTGATCCATAAGATCAAAGGCTTTTTGATGCAATGTGCCCCACCGTGCCGTGTACGAAAATAATGAAAACCCTGCTCACGCAAGGCGGCGTCCTGTCGGCCGTTTCGGGCTACCAACGTCTCTTCGTAAGAAGAGGAGGTCTGCTCACCTGCGTCCGAACCCGGACTCCTTTTTTTAATTGTAGGTTCCACTTAAACTTCGTATCACGCACACCGCAGGATAAGCATCGCCTGAAAATATTATATGCGGAATGTGGAATATTATGCGGAAAAATGTTGCTTTATGTTTTTTCACCGCATCACAACATCGTTTCAAAAACAACCGGTAGTTAAATATTCTTTCAGTCTCACCCGAAACCCGTCAAATCCGTTTTTCTGGACAATACGATGTATCGGATAAAATAAATAATTTTCCTGACACAAGAATCTTTTCAGTTTAAAACACTTATTCAGTCGTTACAAACAACGTTAAAAAATCTTTTGTTTACCTGAAATACACCTTCTCAGCTGAACTGATTATTTTGCTTAAAAAGTCTGCCGATTAATGCAAAGCTCTTCTTTGGCTTAATCAGTGTACAGATTCGGATAAAGCCCATACTGCTCATTCAGGCAAATCCGACACATGAAACACGTCGCCCCCGGTAAGTACCGGCTGATTTTTCCCGACTCAGTTATCGTAATCGTTGTCCATGAACATATCGTCAAAAATGTCGGCAATCTTGTCAAACTCGTCGTCGTCGTCAACACTTTCGAGCATATCCTCGCCGTTTTCGTCGGTGACTACTTTGAGTATTACATACTCATCGCCTTTATCCTCTACAGGTATCATCGCATAGTATATACTGCCGTCCATTTCGGTTTCACCGATAAGTTCGAACTTGCTTTCCTTGCCGCTTTCGTCAGTCAGAAGAAAATATTCCGGCATATCGCCGTCTTCAATTATATTCTTGTCATCTGCCATAAAAATATCAAACCTCTCTTATCAGTCGTCCGGGAAAGGGAGCCATTATGTCGGCTGTCTTCCCTGTCACCACTTATATTTTATACCAAAACACATTTTTTGTCAACACAATTTAAATGAATTTTTTGTTTTCAGAAGAAAAACAGGCCGGAAATTTCTGCCGCTCACAAACGCCCATAAAACATATAAAAAGAATAAGCAAAATTTGCCGTAAGCCCTTGAAAAAACGGACAATATATGATATAATGAATTGATTAATTATACAAAGTGTGTATAATCAAATATCGTTGTTCAGTAAAGAAGAATTACTTGAATATCGTTTTTGGGTGAGACAAATTTGCAAAAACATTTTTTTGCACAAAGCTGATTTACAAAAATATCATTTTCGCAGGACGGCAGAAGCGGCACTGTCAGAATGCTTTCAGCCGCAAGTGAGAAAAACAGCGCCGAATATAAAAAATAAACAGGAAGGAAGCGGAGAATTATGGATTTGACTAAGAAATGCAGAAAAAAACTGAAGAAACTGAGAAACTCCGCAAAGTGTTGCCTTTCAGAGATAAAAGAGGATGTTGCGGTAATCAGAGAACGTGACCCGGCTGCAAAAAGCACTGCCGAGGTACTTCTGACTTATTCGGGACTTCACGCAGTTCTTGCCTACCGCGTATCAAACAGATTCTACAAAAACAAACATTTCCTCACTGCAAGGATAATAAGCCAGACGGCAAGATTTTTCACCGGAATAGAGATACATCCGGGCGCTACCATAGGAAAAGGACTTTTCATCGACCACGGAAGCGGTGTTGTAATCGGAGAAACAACCGAGATAGGTGACAACTGTACCCTTTACCAGGGAGTTACGCTCGGAGGTACCGGCAAGGACACCGGAAAACGTCACCCGACGCTCGGAAATAACGTACTTTGCGGCGCCGGTTCAAAGGTTCTCGGACCGTTCAAAGTGGGAGACAACGCCAAGATAGCGGCAGGAGCGGTAGTACTGAAAGAAGTTCCGCCGGACTGCACGGCAGTCGGAATACCTGCAAAAATAGTCAAGCGCGGTGACCGGAAGGTCCCACAGAGCGACCTCGACCAGGTACACATTCCGGACCCGGTAGCACAGCAGCTCTCTTATCTTGCCGACAGGGTAAGCACCCTTGAAAAAATGATGGGATGCTGTTGCGGCGGAGAAGAATGCGACGATGCTGAAATTTTCGACAAAATCGAAGAATACGAAGACACCGGAAATCAGGTCTGACTGCTTAGGCCTGAATACTCCGGAATAGCTTAAAAAACTTGAACAATTCACAGAAGAGGCGATAAAATGAGAATATATAATACCGAAACGAGACAGAAAGAAGAATTAATACCGCTTGAAGAAGGCAAAGTCAGAATGTATGCCTGCGGTCCTACCGTCTACAACTACTTTCACATAGGCAACGCCAGATGCTTTGTGGTTTTCGATATGCTTCGCAGATATCTGACTTTCAGGGGCTACGACGTAACGTTTGTCCAGAATTTCACAGACATCGACGACAAAATGATAAAAAAGGCAAATGAGGAAAACACAACCGTAAAGGATATAGCCGAGCGTTACATTGCCGAATATTTTAAGGACGCAGAGGGGCTCGGAATCGAAAAAGCCACCTTCCATCCGAAGGCAACGGAAAATATCGATCAGATAATAGACATAATTTCAACACTTATCGAAAAAGGTCACGCCTACCGCACCCCCGACGGCGTTTACTTCAGAACCAACAGCTTTGCGCAGTACGGAAAGCTCTCACATATGAACCGTGACGATCTTGAAGCCGGAGCAAGAATTGAAGTGGACAGCGGAAAGGAAGACCCGCTTGACTTCGCTCTCTGGAAAGCCAGAAAACCGGGCGAACCGTTCTGGGCATCTCCGTTCGGAGAAGGAAGACCGGGCTGGCATATCGAGTGCTCCGCTATGAGCAGAAAATATCTCGGAGAGACGATTGACATCCACTGCGGAGGTCAGGACCTTACATTCCCACACCACGAAAACGAAATCGCACAGTCGGAATGCTGCTCCGGCAAGCAGTTCGTGCGCTACTGGATGCACAACGGCTACATCAACGTTGACAACAAGAAAATGTCAAAATCTCTCGGTAACTTCTTCACCGTTCGTGACGCGGCGGAAAAATTCGGCTATCTGCCGATACGCTTTTTCCTGCTAAGCGCCCATTACAGAACCCCGGTAAATTTCTCTGCTGAAACTCTTTCGGCAGCAAAAAGCTCACTTGAAAGAATATTCAACGCAAGAGAAAGCCTGGTTTTCTACTGCAAGAACGCTCCATCCGGAGAAAAAGAAAAAGCGGTAACCGACAAACTTTCCGCTCACATGGAAAAATTCATAACCGCAATGGATGACGACCTTAACACAGCAGACGGAACGGCAGTAATATTTGAGCTGATAACCGACATTTTTGCATGGATAAAAGAAGGTATTTCAAAGGAATCCGCAGAAGCGGCGCTTGACACGTTTGACACGCTTTGCAAGCTTATGGGTTACGTCAAAAAAGACTCGGCGGAAAACTCCGAGCTTATCAGCTATATCGAAGAGCAGATAAGCCTGCGTGCCGCAGCAAAAAAAGAAAAGAACTACGCTGAGGCTGACCGAATCAGAAAGGAACTTGCTGATAAAGGAGTTACTCTTACAGATACGCCTCAGGGAACAAAGTATACAATATCAGAGTGATTAATTCTGATCACAAAAAACTGCGATAAGAAATTCTGCCTTCGGATCGGTTTAAGTGCCGAAAGTCCCCTCGTGGGCTAACTAAGCAGCAAAGCAAACTTCACTTATCACTCTCCGTAGAAATATAAGGAAGTGCTGGAACATCAAAACACCTTCTTAATGAAATCCGGTCCGGAAAAACTGCTTTTAAGAGTCTTGCAGAAAACCTATCAGACAGGTGGAAACATACTGAAAAAAGATATTAATAAAAATAAAGGGAGAACGAAAATGGTAAAAGAAAACATGGACTTTCTTACGGGATTTGACCCGGAAGTCGGAAATGCGGTAAAAGCGGAATGCGCGCGTCAGCAGAGAGGCATAGAGCTTATCGCTTCGGAAAACTTCGTATCGCCTGCGGTAATGGCGGCGGTCGGTTCGGTGCTGACCAACAAGTACGCCGAAGGTTACCCGGGCAAAAGATACTACGGCGGATGCGAATGCGTTGACGTTGTTGAAAATCTCGCAATCGAGAGAGCAAAACAGCTGTTCGGTGCACAGTTTGCAAACGTACAGGCTCACAGCGGAGCGCAGGCAAACACAGCGGTATATTTTGCACTGCTCAACCCCGGCGACACCGTAATGGGTATGAATCTCGCACACGGCGGACATCTTACTCACGGTTCTCCCGTTAACATATCCGGAAAATATTACAACTTCGTTGCCTACGGTGTAACCGACGACACAAACGTTATCGATTACGATCAGGTTGAAAAGAGCGCAAAGGAATGCCGTCCGAAGCTTATAGTTGCGGGAGCGTCGGCGTATCCCAGAATCATTGATTTCAAAAGACTTTCCGAAATTGCAAAGAGTGTCGGCGCATACTTTATGGTAGATATGGCGCACATAGCCGGTCTTGTTGCAGCAGGACTTCATCCCTCCCCCGTGCCTTACGCCGACGTTACGACCACAACAACCCATAAAACCCTGCGCGGTCCCCGCGGCGGACTTATCCTGACCAATAACGAAGAAATCGCGAAAATGATAAATAAAGCGATATTCCCCGGAATTCAGGGCGGACCGCTTATGCACGTTATCGCAGGAAAAGCCGTTTGCTTTGGCGAAGCCCTGAAACCCGAATTCAAAGAATATCAGACGCAGATTGTCAAAAACGCAGCCGCACTTGCAGACACACTTCTGTCGGAAGGCTTTGACCTTGTCTCGGGCGGAACGGATAATCACCTTATGCTGGTTGACCTGCGCAAAGTCGGAATAACCGGAAAAGCTCTTGAAAAACAACTCGATGAAGTTTATATCACCGTCAACAAAAACGCAATTCCGAATGACCCTGAAAAGCCGTTTGTCACCAGCGGAATAAGGATCGGAACTCCGGCGGTTACTTCAAGAGGCTTCAAAGAAGCTGATATGAAGGAAATAGGAAAGCTTATAAAGCTGACCGCTACCGACTTTGATTCAAAAGCTGATGAAATAAGAGAAAGAGTAACAGCTCTGGTAAAGGCACATCCGCTTTATTTCTGATCAACAAATAACGCTTTTACTCAACTGCATGTCTATAATAACCCATAGATTCATTTTCTGCGGAAAAAGATTCGATCACAACCCGAACTTCACTTTTGCGAAAAATTATTTGGTCATAACCCGTAACCTCATTTTTTGCAAAAAAAGATTTGAGCATTACCCGCAACCTCACTTTTTGCAAAAAAAGATTTGAGCATTACCCGCAACCTCACTTTTTGCGAAAAAAACATTCGACATAACCCGTAACCTCGCTTTTTGCAGAATAAAATATTTAATAACCCGAAAATTTACTTTTTGCAAAATAAAAATGCTGTCGCACCGAAGGCGACAGCATTTTTTGATTAAAGAGTTTTAAAAAATATAATTCAGTCCGCTTTTCTCAGGAATTCGATACATCTTCGAACCTCTTCCTCACCGGTGGGTTCAAGTCCCTCACTCTCAACAACTATGACTCTGCCGGTCTGCTGTGCTTTTCTCAGCACATCGAGTACCGGAGCAGTTCCGAGTCCGAGGGATTTTCCGACCTTGTCCTTTGTTCCGTCTTTCAGATGAATGAATTTTACCCTGTCCCCGTACTTATCAAGAACAGCTATCGGATCCTCTCCCGCTACATACGCCCAATATGTGTCGATTTCAAGCAGAACATTTGTTTTTTCCGCAAGAGCGTCCATTGTTACCGAGCCGTCAGCGTTGGGAATAAACTCCTGATGATGGTTATGGTAGTGAAGTCTTATGCCCTCGCTTTCGAGAATCGGCTGCCACTTGTTGATGTTATTTACAAGAACTTCTATTTCTTCCTTGTTTCCGTGAGGAGCTCCGGGAATAATAAGATCCCGACAGCCGACCTCTTTGTGGTATTTTACCGTTGCGTCAAAATCGTCTGTCATCAGATTCCATCCGGTATGTGTACTGCAAAGCGTAAGTCCGTATTCGCTCAGCCAACTCTTTACGTCAGACGCCGAATGTCCGAAAAATCCTGCGCTTTCCACCATCTTATATCCCATATCCGCCACCTTTTTCAGAGTTCCGCGGAAATCGTCCTTTGTGATATCCCTTACACTGTATAGCTGTAATCCGTAATCCTTCATAATCTGTTCCTCCGTACATTTTATATGAATATATGATAGCAGATTACAGCTGACTTTTCAACATCAATTGTGACAAAATTACCTAAGTTTTTTTGTTTAATGTGCACTGATTTAAATATCCCGATTTTATTGCAATCAAGTGCCGGATGTGGTATAATTAACGGACAGTGCGGATAAAACTTGAATTTTCCGCAACTGATATCGGAAAAGAAAGGAAACTTTATCATGAATCTGCTCGGAAAAGCACATGATCCCCGATTCTGGGAAAAGGTAAAAAATGACGGCGCTTTCGAATGGTACCGCAAAGAATTACTTGAAAGCTACCGTAAATACAGTGAAAAATACCCCGACGGACTTTATCCGGCTTTGAAGTACAGTGAATTCAAGCTGTTCTGGACGACGGGAGACAGAAGTACTTATCAGGCTCCGTACTTTGAAAGAAGAAGAGCCATGGAAACAGCGGCACTGCTGTGCCTGATTTATCCGGAAAACGAAGAGTATCTCAGCTTTCTTATGAACACAATTTACACTGTGTGCGACGAATACACATGGTGTCTGCCTGCTCATCAGGGACAGCTCGAACCGAACAATAATGTAAAAATCGACCTCTTTGCTTCCGAGACCGGCTTCCAGCTCGCCGAAATCTACACACTGCTTGGCGACAGACTTGAGCCGCTTATAAGAAACAGGATAATGGCTGAAACGGAAAGACGTATAATTATCCCCTATACATCCGTAAGCAATTACGGCTGGTGGGAAAACGGCAATATGAACTGGACGGCAGTCTGTACAGCTTCGGTTGCGTGTACAGTCATGCTTCTCTACCCCCACCTTCTGCCGGAGCTTCAGCATAGGTTTGACGCCTCAATGAACAGCTTCCTCACCGGATTCAAAGACGACGGCGTATGCTTTGAAGGCTGCGGATACTGGCACTACGGATTCGGATTTTTCGTGATGTACGCAGACATGATCCGCCGCTTTACCGACGGCAAAACGGATTTCTTCACTATACCGAAGGTGAAGAAAGTCGCATGCTTCCTTCAGAACATGTTTTTGTCCGGTAACGCCAGCGTCAGCTTTTCTGACGGCGGCAGAAACGTCACATATCTTATCGGACTTCTCCATTACCTCAAAAACGAATATCCCGAAGACGTCATTGTATACTCTCCTCAGTACGGAAGAAGCGGAGCAGAAAAATTCTGCACACACCTGCGCGGAGCAATTTGGTTCGACGAAAACATATATAATAACCCCGCAGACAATAAAGTGCCGACTGAGTTCTATGCCCCGATATCGCAGTGGCTTGTAAAGCGTACTCCTTATTACGGCTTTGCGGCAAAGGGCGGAAACAATAACGAATTTCACAATCACAACGACGTCGGCAGCTTTATATTCGCCAAAAACGGGAAACAGCTGCTTATGGATTTCGGCTCCGGTCCGTATACAAGGCAGTATTTTGCGGCGGAGACAAGATATAAAACAGTTGAATGCTCTTCGGCCGGTCACAGCCTGCCTATTGTTGACGGAGTATGTCAGTTCGCTTCAAAAGACGCACACGCAGAGGATTTCAGTTTTGAAAACGGAGTGCTTTCGATGAATATCGCCCCGGCGTACAAATGCGAGGGACTTGAAAGAATCGACAGAAGTTTTACTCTTACCGAAAACACCGTAGTCCTTCGTGACCGCTTTACCTATTCCGGAAACGGAAAAATCACCGACAGAATGGTAACAATGATACAGCCGGAAATCATAGATAAAAACAAGGTAAAGGTTGGAGACGCAACAGTTACATTTGACCCCGGAATCTGCGACATAGAAATAAGCAGCAAACCGAGAATCCCGAGCGGAAACTTTTATTTCATTGACTTTAACCTTAGAGACGGTGTAAAGGAATTCAGCGCAACGATCGAATAACCGTCCGACCGCCGACATTTCAAAATTATAGTATGTTAAATGCCGACAAATCAAGGTGAAAAAACGACCGCTTAAATAATAACAAGCAAAATACAATTCAATATAAAAAGGAGAAAAAACATGAACCTGCTGGGAAAAGCAATGGACAAAAACTTCTGGAAGGAAGTAAGAGAAAAAGACTGTTATAAAAAATACCGTGACGAGCTGTTTTATCTTTGGAAAAACGAATGCGAAGACAAAGATACAATGGCGCTTAAATACAGCGACTTCAAGCTTTACTGGGTAACGGGAGACCGCGGGGTTTATGAGCGTACATATTTCAGCCGCAGAAAGGCAATGGACTGCGCCGCTCTGCTTTCGCTTATCTATCCTGAGGAAGAAAAATACCTTATAAAGCTGATGGACGTGATTTACGCAATCTGTGACGAGTACACCTGGTGTCTGCCCGCTCATCAGGGACAGCTTGAACCGAACAATAACGTAAAAATCGACCTTTTCGCATCCGAAACGGGATTTGCACTTTCCGAGATATACACAATGCTTGAGGACAGACTCGAACCGCTTATCAAAAACAGAATACTTGCGGAGACTGAAAGAAGAATAGTAAAACCTTTCACAGCAGTCGATAATTACGGCTGGTGGGAACGCGGAACAAACAACTGGACTGCGGTTTGCGAAGGTTCTGTCGGATGCATGCTTATGCTTCTCTATCCTGATAAAGTGGACGAAGCAATGCAGGAGAGATTTGCAAAATCCATGGAATGCTATCTGTCGGGATTTACCGAGGACGGTATGTGCCTTGAAGGCTGCGGATACTGGCACTATGGATTCGGATTCTTTACCGTTTACGCCGATATGATCCGCCGCTTTACAGACGGAAAAACCGATTATTTCAAACGTGACAAGGTAAGAACGATAGCGACGTTCATCCAGAAAATGTACCTTTCCGGAAGATCAAGCGTAAGCTTTGCCGACGGCGGAAGAACCCTTTCCTATCATCTCGGACTTCTTCATTACCTCAAAAACGAATATCCGGACGACGTATTGGTTTATGACAGCAAATACTCATATAACTACGACGGATGCGGACGTTTCTGCCTGCAACTGCGTTCGGCGATCTGGATGGATGAGGAAATTTTCAATAATCCTGCGCCTGACAATAAGTCTGCCGAATACTATGCGCCCGAGTCCGAATGGCTTATAAAACGCACATCCGCTTACGGATTTGCCGGAAAAGGCGGTAACAATGCCGAACATCATAACCATAATGACGTCGGAACATTCATTTTCGCCAAAAACGGCAGACAGGTCATAATGGACCTCGGCTCCGGTCGGTATTCAAGACAGTATTTTGCCGCTGACACAAGATACACCATTCTTGAATGCTCGTCAAGAGGACACAACGTTCCGATAGTGGACGGAGTAAATCAGTTTACCTCAAAAGACGCCAAAGCAACTGCTACGAAATACGAAAACGGCGTATTTTCCATGAACATCGCAACGGCTTACAAGTGCGACGGGCTTGAGGCAATAAACAGAAAGTTCAGCTTTACCGAAGAAAGCGTAACGCTTTCCGACAGCTTCACTTATAACGGAAACGGAAAGATAACTGAAAGACTGGTTACCCTCCTCGTTCCGGAAATAACCGAACCCGGAACCGTTAAAATTGAGGATGTAACGGTAAAATACAATCCTGAAAAATGTGTATGCACTATCGACAGCGAGCCTAAAAACGAAAGAGAGACCTGTTACTTTATCGACTTTGCTTTAAACAAAGACGAAAAAGAATTCAGCGTTGAAATCTCCTGACAGCTTATGCTTAGATAAAACAAAGTAGTTAAGACCGCATGAAAAATAAAAAAGGGGCTGAGTCAAAAGCTTAAAATTAAGCGAATGGCTCAGCCTTTTGCTGTGCAATTTTGCACGTTTCGGCAAAACAAAAGAAAAAAGCCACGAAATGAGGCAAAAATGAGTATGACGAAA
>CALXUV010000027.1 GCA_944391815.1 uncultured Clostridia bacterium
CTTGCGCCACCTCTTGATGTCATTGATTTTTGTCATGCTACAAGAACGCAAATAGATATTGATATGTATTTATTTAATTCTGAAAATGAATAAGCAACCCCCGGCAGACTTAAAAAATCTGTCGGGGTGAATCTTTGTTTTCTGCGTATCAACTTTTGATTATCCGTAGGGGAGACCTGCGGTCTCCCGCGGGCGAACGCAGTTCGCCCCTACCGTGTGTTATGCAAATATTTTGTAATTTCTCCGCTAATTTTGCACGCCCTTTGTGCCGCGGTTTTTTATTGTGAATTTGATTTTGTTTAAGAAATGTGTTATGTTTAAGCGGGCTGTCGGGGTGAATCTTTGTTTTCTGCGGTTTAATTTTTATTACCCGTAGGGGCGTTCACAGAACGCCCCTACCTTTTGATTATCCGTAGGGGAGACCTGCGGTCTCCCGCGGGCGAACACAGTTCGCCCCTACCGTGTGTCAGGTCAATGTTTTGTGATTTCTCCGATAATTTTGCACGCCCTTTTCAGGCTGTTTTTTTCTGTTTTTCTCTTTTATGTTTTTAAAATAATTTTTCCCCGGTGCGCAGATGTTTTTTTAATTATTCGTCAGCTGTATTTTTGTTTAAGAATTTTCTCAAATACAAACTGAGTTTTTACAGAGTAGCTGATTTACAGATTTAAAATCATGCTGTATGCGCCGGGTGCGTATTCCGCACATCTGTTCTGAGACTGAACGGAAAGAAATGTATCCGGTAATTTACCGCTTTTTTAAACCGGTTATTTTTTTAATTTCGCCTGACAGCCAAATTATTTTGTAACCGTAACTTTTTTGATGACATCAGATTTATCAGGATCTATTCCCTTTACCTCGCAAAGCTTGAGCGCAAAGAACTGTAAAGCGATAACGAAAAGATAAGGAGAAAGCGCTTCGTTTCCGATCGCAGGCACCTTTATGGCGTACTTGCAGTCTTTAAGGATCTCTTCGTTGTCGGAAAGGCAGACAACCGTAGTGGGAGTTGTGCGGAGCTTTGCCAGAACAGCTTTTGCGTCATCGTACATCTTTCCTTCTGGAGCGATGAGAAACGCAGTACCGCCGTTGGTAAGCTGAGCGAACGGACCGTGATAGAAATCGGAAGTCGGATAACCTCTCATGCTTATCTTGTTTGTCTCCATGATTTTCAGAGCACCTTCAAGAGCAATGGGGTAGTTGAATCCTCTGCCGAGAACAACACCGTTTTCAAAGGATTTGAAATCGTTTACAAAGGATGCTATCTGAGCAGGGACGGTATCGAAAACCTCATTTATAAGTCCCGGCAGACGGTCAAAATCAGAAAGAAGAGCTTCATCGTTATTCCAGCAGGCGCAGAGCAGAGTCATTACCGCAAGCTGAGCGGTGAAAGTCTTTGTAGCTGCAATACTCTGTTCGTATCCGACGCCGAGATAAATATGATAATCAGCGTTTTCAGCGACAAGGGAACCTAGAGTGTTGGTTATTCCGACAGACATAGCGCCGCATTCCTTAGCGCGCTTCAGAACAGCCAGTACGTCCTCAGCCGCACCTGACTGCGAAACACCGATAACCAAAGCGTCTTTAAGACAGAGTTTTCCGTCATATTTTGTAAGGACGGAAGGAGTTCCGAGCATACAGGGCAGACCTATGTAAGTCTGAATAAGGTACTGTGCATAAATACATGCGTGGTCGGAAGTTCCTCTGGCTGAAAGATATATGTAACGTACATTCCTCTTTTTGGCTTCTTCCGTTACAGCTTTGATTGTGCTGAGACAGTTTTCCTTGATTTTTGCAAGGGTTACGGGCTGCTCTCTGATTTCTTTTTCGAGATTGATCATATTAGTTATCCTTTCTTTGTTTAATCGTTTGTGAGACTTTGTTTGATTATTTTGACTGCATTGATAATCGTTGTGTGCAGCTGCAAAAGCTTGTTTTTCTTTTCTGCGGATTTTTTCGCATGTGTATGCGAACTCAGTATACCGAAATCAGAGAAAAGTGAGCAAGCAGGAATATCGCAACAAACAGCGTCAGCGAGCAGATAACGGTGCTCATTACCAGGATCTGAGCTGCAAGATCTGAGTCGCTTCCCATGTTCTTAGCCATAATATAGCTTGAAACAGCAGTCGGACTTCCGAACAGAATGAGAATTATTCCGAGATCTACCGAGCGATAGCCAAGAATTATTGCGACCGTGAGAACAAGGGCAGGAACCACTGCAACCTTGATAATCGAAGCGACAGCCGCTGTAAGCAATCTGTTTTTTCCGGTTTTCAGATTTAGCGAAGCGCCAAGGCAAATAAGAGCAAGCGGGGTTGCGATGTCTCCGACGTACGAAACGGTTGCTGTTATCGGATCCGGAAGTTTAAGAGAAAAAATCATAAAGGGAAGTGCAAGAACAATTCCTATGATAAGAGGGTTAGTGACTATTCCGTACAGACATTTTTTTACGGTTTTGCCGACCGACTGTTTCTTTTCTGCCGGAGCGAAAATGCTCAGTATAACAACGGCAAAAATGTTGAACAAGGGTATTGCAAAAGGCATAACCGAGCTTGCCGCGGCTCTGCCGGCTCCCGGGAAAAGTCTTTCGGCAAGAGGTAAACCGAAAATTGCGAAGTTTGAACGGTAAGTGCCCTGTATAAACGCACCTCGTGAAGGATTGTCTTTAATAAACAGCGGTGTGATAAGGCACGGTATAACGAAAACCGCTACAATTGCCGCAACACAGAAGACGATAAGCGGCATTGAAAAGGCCGAGCCGTCGTTTGCCCCGTAAACGCTCATAAAAAGACTGCATGGAAGTGCGACTTTAAAAACAAATTTCTCCGCTCCCGAAAAGAAATTTTCTGTAAAAAGTCCGCTCAGCCTGATTATGTAACCAATGACAATCAGCAGTATAAGAGGCAGTACGGTATTGAGTGAAAATAAGAGTTCGTCGCTCATTTTCTGCTCAGTAGAACGTTTTTCTCGTATGCTTTGACTTCGGAAATCCAGTTGTCACGGAGCGGAGCATTCTGCTTTTCGCAGTACATATCGAAAACCGCACCGAACGGAAGTGTTTTGAGTTCCTCCATAAGCGCAAGTCTTGAAGTGTAATCGCCTTCAAGCTCATATTTGCGGAGTAGCTCAGAGGGTTCAAGAAGAGCATAAAGCAGAGCTTTCTGCATTGCACGGGTTCCTATTACCCAAGCGGCAATCCGGTTGATTGAGCCGTCAAAGAAGTCAAGTCCGATATGAACTCTTTCAGTGAAGTTTCCGCGGATTATCTCGGTCGCTATGGCTTTGAGCTCATCGTCGAAAATGACGACATGGTCGGAGTCCCAGCGTACAGGGCGTGAAACGTGCAGAAGAATTTCGTCAAGGAAAAGAAGAGTTGATGAAATCTTGTCCGAAACGTATTCGGTCGGATGGAAATGTCCGGTATCAAGAGTAAGAAGTTTATTGTTTTTTGCGGCGTATCCGAGGCAGAATTCGCCGGAACCAACTGTAAAGCTTTCAGCGCCGATACCGAAAACCTTGCTCTCGATAGCGTCTTTATTGAAAGCAGTGCTTATCGGTTCGCTGAAAATTTCGTCGTAGGCTTTCTTCATGCGGAGTCTTGCGCCGTATCTGTCAGCGGGAATATCTTTCATGCCGTCCGGCATCCAGAAGTTCGTGATAACGGTATTTCCGAGTTTTTCACCAATGTAGGCGGCAACACGGCGAGAACCTTTACAGTGTTCTATCCAGAAATCGCGTATGTTTTTGTCGGGATGGCTTATTGTCATTCCGTCAGCGCTGAGCGGATGAGAAAAACAGGAGGGGTTGTAGTCAATTCCGAGGTCCTTTTCTTTTGCCCACTGTATCCATGAGTCAAAATGTTTTGGCGCTATCTTTTCGCGGCTGACTTTTTCGCCGCAGCTGTCAAGATAAAATGAATGCAGGTTTATTCTCTTTTTACCTGGGATCATTGAAATTGCTTTTTCAAAATCTGCTCTCAGTTCATCGATGTTTCTTGCTTTTCCGGGATAGTTTCCGGTTACCTGGATTCCCCCTGTGAGGTCTCCGTCGGGATTTTCAAAGCCGTGAACATCGTCTCCCTGCCAGCAGTGTATTGAAATCGGGATAAGAGAAGCTTTTTCGATAGCCTTGTCGGTATCGACTCCGAATTTTGCGTAAATTTCCTTTGCATAAGCGTATGCGTTTATTGTGCTCATAACGGGTACCTTTCCTTGTTATTTGATTGCAGATTGCATGATTTTTATAAAGATTTGGTTTTATAGTTTGATTATTCCGGAAACTGTAAAAAGTTCCGGGTACAGGCGCACTGAATTAACAGCCCGAGCGTCAATCGATAAGACTGAGGAATTTTTCATATCCGCAGTCAAAGACGGTTTTGTTTGACAGATTCGGGGTAAAGCATTTGACACCGAAAGAATCGGATATAATTTCTCTTGCCTCGGCAACATTTGCTATTTCTCCGGCGGCGATTGCCTGTGACGCTATGTTTCCGATTGCAGTTGCTTCGTCGGGACCGGCATAAACCGGTATTCCGCAACAGTCTGCGGTTAGCTGGCAAAGGAAGGTTTCCTTTGAACCGCCTCCGATTATGTTGATAAACGGAGTTTTTATGTTTGTTATGCTTTCAATGTCAAGCAGTGTTTTGCGGTAGCGAAGCGCAAGGCTGTCAAACACACAACGTACAAACTGTCCTTTGGTTTCAGGTACAGGCTGACCGGTTTTTTTGCAGTAATCGGCAATTCTTCCGGTCATGTTTCCGGGAGGAGTGAATATGACATCGTCCGGGTTGATTATCGAACGCATGGGGGTGCTGTTCATTGCCATTTCCGCAAGGTCGTCGTAAGAAGTTTTGTAACCGTCCGCTTTCGCAAAATCACGACGGCACTCGGTATGAATCCAGAGTCCCATGATATTTTTGAGGAAGCATATTTTGTTTTCCGCACCGCCCTCGTTTGTAATGCCGCTCTTTTCCGTTTCGGGGGTTATCAGCGGTGATTTGAGTTCTGTGCCCATCAGCGACCATGTGCCTGAGCTTATGTAAACAAAATTATCACCCTTGGCAGGAACCGAAAGTATTGCGGATGCGGTATCGTGCGATGCTACCGAAACAACGTCGGCATCGATGTCTCCGACTTCCGATCTTATCTGAGGGGTAAGCTTTCCGACCTTTGTTCCGGGCGGGACGAGTTTGCCGAAAATGTGAGAGGGAATTCCGTGTTTTTTTATTACATCCCAAGCCCAATCACGCGTTACGGGATTGATCAAAGCTCCGGTTGTGGCGTTGGTGTATTCGTTATACCTGTTGCCGGTGAGCAGATAATTCAGCAGATCCGGCATCATCAGAAATCCGTCGGCACTGTCAAGCAGAGAAGGATTTTCACGCATATCAGCCAGAAACTGATAAATGGTGTTGAAATTCATAATCTGTATTCCGGTGGCACGGTAAAGCTCGCTTTTCGACATGAATTTATCCGAATATGATATTATGTCGTCGGTTCTTGAATCACGGTAGTTGACAGGCGTTGACACCATTCTTCCGTCTTTGCCTATCAGTGCGTAGTCAACACCCCATGTATCGATACCGATACTTGCTATATCTTTTCCGGCAAGACGTATGGAATTCTTTACGTTTTCAAATATATCGAAAATGTTCCAGGACAGAGTTTTGCCGAGATAGGAAGAGGTGTCGTCAAAGCGGTGAATTTCTTTTAATGATATTTTCTTTCCGTCGAAGGTACCGATGATACCTCTTCCGCTGGTTGCGCCGAGGTCAATGCCCAGCATTTTAAGTTCTGCCATAAGTGTATTCCTTTCTTTAACGAAAAAGGTTTTTTAAAAAGTACAGGCTTGGTATGAAAATGTAGTTTGTATTTATCCGTTTCACGCAACTGAGTATTGCTTCAAATCAAAAGTTACAACGAATCCTGTTCGTCTTTGATGACAAACAAGAAAAAACGTTGACTTTTCAAATCCGGCTATACCGGAAAACGGATTTAAACATTTTATATTTTCAGTTTCCTGAAGCTGAAAAATTATATATGAAAATCCGGGTTTATTTACCCATGTCGGCAAGTATTTTTTTGATTGCGCTGACCGCCGCATTGAATGCCGCCTGGCTTGTCGGATACTGATCAATGATTTCAGTCGTATTTCCGGATTCTTCAAGAGCTGCAAGTCCGGCAAAGACACGAAGGTGAGGTTCAACTGTAAGAACAACCGTGTCACTGCGTTTTTTGTCAAGCTCACTGAGAATTTCGGGAATTTTACCCTCTCCCTTACCTGCCGGAGCAACGGTTTTGTCCGCTCTGCAATCTTTTATATGCATATAGTAAATATATTCTTCGAGCTTTCCGAAAGCCTCAGGATAGGTTTTTACATCTGCCTGAATAAAGTTTGCGGGATCGAAAATACATTTGTAACCGTTTCCGAACTGTTTCATTATGTCAAGTACACCTTCGGTTTTTTCACCGTAAATGCCCTTTTCGTTTTCGTGGCACAGAATTACGGAATAGGGTTTTGATGCATCAAGCATTCTGCCCATGTAGTCGAAAACCTGTTCTTTGTAAGGAGTAAGGTTTGAAGTGTCCGGAACATAAAAAGAGAAAACCCTGATACGAGGTGTACCGAGAACATTTGCAATCTCGCAGACATGTTTTGTAAGGTCTATGTGTTTGTTTATGTCATCAGTGAGCTTGATTTTTCCGAGCGGAGAGCCTACCGACCATACTGCAAGACCGTTATCGTCGAGCATTTTTCTGACCTCACGAGCTTCGTTTAAGGTGAGCTCGGATATGTTTTTTCCGTTTACTCCCCTGATTTCAGTGTATTTTATGCCATTACTGAGCATACCTTCAATCTGGGCGGAGAAATCCTGAGAATATTCGTCGGTGAATGCGCTGAGTTCAAATTTAGCCATGGTTGTATTCCTTTCAGAAAAGTTACTAATTAAAATTCAGGAATATAAGATCCTGTTTTTGGCTTTTAAGTCAAAACTACGAATATATTATATCGTGCATTTTTGCAAAGGTCAAGAGAAAAAAACGCAGAGTGGGGTTATTTTCCGACTTTTTACGGATAATTAATATTTGCTGCAAACGGATACTGCCTGTTTGCGGGTAAGTTTTATTATTTAATCCGATTTAATCGGAAAAAATCCGATCTTAGGCTGATTTATTCTGAAATTACGGACTGCTTTAAGACTTGATCACGGAAAAAGGGGGTCCGGAGAAACTTGTTCAGTATTTAAGCTCCACAACCGTGACACCGAAATCGCCCTCTCCGAATACTCCGGAGCGGAATGACGCCACGCGCGGATCTTTTTTCAGTTTATCCCAGATCGCTTTTCTCAGAGCTCCGGTACCTTTTCCGTGCAGAACGGTAACCGAATGAACTCCGGCAAGATAAGCGTCGTCAAAATATTTATCGATGACCGACCAGGCTTCCTCACCGTTCATACCTCTTACATCCTTTTCCATTTTGAAATCGGATCTGCTTATTGTTTTCGTGACGGAGCCGGATTTTTTCTCCTTCGGGAGTTTGCTTTCCTTTAACGGCTTTACATTGTCTGTTGATGTTTTTATGTTTACCATGCCTGCCCGTACGGTCAGCTTTCCGTCTTTATCGGGGGCGGTGACCACTACCGCCGGCTTTCCGAGGTTCAGAAGGATTACCTTGTCTCCTTTTTTCACAGGACGGTTTTCGGTCAAATCGGAAAAGTCCTTGTTTTTTCCGCCGAGGAAAGGAATCAGGTCGTTTTCCGAAGTGCGCTGGGATTCTCTTATCTCGCTTCTCGCCTTTTCCAGCATTTCACGGCTGAGATTTTTTTCGTTTTCCCTGCGCAGCTTATCAAGCTTTTCGAAAACGAAAGCGGAGGAAGCACGTGCGCTTTCGATCATATTAAGTGCTTTTTCACGCATATTTGCAGCGTCTTTTTCGGTTTTTTCTTTCAGCTCGGCAAGTCTTTTTTCCTCAGACTCTTTTAAAGCCCGAAGACTTTCCGCCTGCTGACGCAGAGCATTTTTTTCTTTTTCAAGAGCAATTCTTTCTCTGTCGAGATTTCCGATGACGTCTTCGAGATTTCTGTTTTCGGGTGTAATGAAATTTTTGGCTCTGTCGATAATTTTTTTAGGGAAACCTATCTTTTCGGAAATCGCGAAAGCGTTTGATTTGCCCGGGGTACCGATTATCAGTCTGTAAGTAGGACGAAGGGTTTCTATATCAAACTCGCATCCCGCATTTACAACTCTTTCGGTTTTTGCGGCATATTCTTTCAGCTCCGAGTAATGCGTAGTGGCGGCGCAGAGAGCCCTATAGGAATGTATTTCTTCGAGTATAGCACAGGCGATTGCCGCACCCTCAACCGGGTCGGTTCCGGATCCGAGCTCATCAAAGAGAACAAGACTGCCCGGAGTTACAGAATTCAGAATTTCGAGAATGTTCACCATGTGTGAGGAAAAGGTAGAGAGCGACTGTTCAATACTCTGTTCGTCCCCGATGTCCGCCAGAATTTCGTCAAATACGCAGACGTCTGCCTTTTCGCACGGAAGAGCAAGCCCCGACTGAGCCATCAGAGCAAAAAGTCCGATCGTTTTGATGGCAACGGTTTTTCCTCCGGTGTTCGGACCGGTTATTATGAGGGTATCATATTCCTTTCCGAGGCAGACGGAGATAGGAACGACCGTCAAAGGACTCAGAAGCGGATGCCTTGCGCCGGTCAATGAAAAAACTTTGTTTTCGTTCAGAATCGGGGTACAGGCGTTCATTCTTGCGGCAATTTCGGCTTTGGCAAAAATGAAATCAAGCAGGATGATGTTATTGTAGTCAAGTGCTATAACCTCGGCATGAGACGCACATTCGGCAGAAAGCTCTGCGAGTATACGCTGAATTTCGGCATCCTCTCTGCCTTCAAGCTCACGTAGCAGGTTATTTGCTTCAACTACTGCGTAAGGCTCGATAAAGACGGTAGCACCGGTCTGCGAGGTGTCGTGAAGAAGCCCTTTGACTTCGTTCTTATATTCCGCTTTTACGGGAATAACAAATCTGCCGTTTTTGACGGTCACAATGTTTTCCTGCAGATATTTGGAATAAGATCCGGTAGTGAAGTTCGAAAGGGTACGGCGCAGGGAGTTTTGTGCATTTCTTATCTGTCTGCGCAGATCCGCAAGCGTCGGGCTTGCTTCGTCGGCAATGAAATCATCGACGGGAATAGCCTTGAAAATTTTGTTTTCGAGCATTCTGTTAGGTATAAGACGCCTGAAAATCACGTCGATAAGCGTTTCGTCGACCGGATTATCGGAAATGTAGTTCAGAAGATTTGAGCTGACTCTGAAAATCTGTGCGATATCGAGCAGCTCACGAGGGGTAAGAGCGGCATGTTTTTTGGCTTTCTCCATTGACTCGCTTACATCTTTAACCGCTCCGAACGACGGTTTGTTTTTCTGACTTATCAGGTATCTTGCCGCTTCGGTTTCCTGTTGGAGTTTTCTTACTCTGAAAATATCAGTCTCAGGTCTCAGGCTGAGCGCAAGTTCTTTTCCGCCGTCGGTGGAAGCACAGTTTGCGAGCATTTCCAGTATTTTATCAAGTTCAAGAGTCTTTACTGACTTGGTTTCAGTTGTATTTATCTCAGACATTTTTCTCTTTCTCAGTTATTTTTGTTTTTTAGCTGTTATGCACGGCTGATTATGTAAGCAACCGGTTATTAAATCGTAAAATAAGGGATTTACTCGGCTGTTTTGAAATTTAATTGCAGAATATTTCCGTCCGAATGCAGTTTTTTCCGGCGTTCAAACGGTTTCTCTGCACGATATATAAAATCAGCGAAGTGCGAATCTGCAGCTTTTCAGATGGTTTATAATCGGTTTTCCCGAGTTTATGTAAACTTCTATTACATCTGTCCGGCATTTTGCCGCCTCGGGGAAAAGTTTTATGTAGGCTTGGGCGGCTGATGTGAATTTTTTCTGTTTTGCGAGCGTTACCGCACTTCTTGCGCTTCCGAATTTTCCGTCATAGCGGTAACTTCTTGTCTTGACTTCGATAAAAACAGTAACGTTTCCGTCCTTTGCAATTATATCGATTTCTCCTTCTTTACAGCGGAAATTTCTTTCGGTTATTTTGTACCCGATTCCGGTAAGGTACTGACAGGCAAGAGCCTCGCCTGTGGCTCCGATGTAATTTTTTGTATCAGTCATGACAAACTATTCTTTTTCTTTGTCGTCGTCGCCGTTTTTCAAAAATCCGAGAAACGAAAGGCGGTGAACAGGACTCGGACCGTACTTCCGGACTGCCTCCATGTGGTCTTTTGTCGGATAACCCTTGTGTTTTGCAATACCGTACTGAGGGTACATTTCATCAAGTTCTTTGCAAAGACGGTCTCTTGTCACTTTGGCGAGTATTGAGGCGGCGGCGATACTCGGGGATTTTGAGTCACCCTTTATTACTGTGATGGCTCTGCATGGAAAATCCCTTGCTATATTGCCGTCCACAAGGACGACGTCGGGCGTGGGTGTAAGTTTTGAAACGGCGATTCTCATGGCTTTCTGCGAAGCGTTCAGAATGTTTATCCGGTCGATTTCTTCGCTTGACACCTCAGCGACCGCAAAACTTACGGCTTTTTCCTTAATTATTTCGAAAAGCTCTTCTCTTTTCTTTTCGGAAAGCTTTTTAGAGTCGTTGAGCCCCGGAATTTCTATAAAAGGCGGAAGAATACAGGCAGCCGCCACAACAGGACCGCAAAGGGGACCTCTTCCGGCTTCGTCGGTGCCGCAGACGACTGAAAATCCTTCGTCAAAGCAACTTTTTTCAATATCCCAGTTTAAAATACTGACTTCTGTTTTCTTCATTTTGTTACCTCGTTAAAGTCCTTCGGGCTTGATGTGTTTAAGTGGAAAAACTTAGGATATCCTGAACAGAACTCCGCTTTAAAATTCAGCTTCTGCTTTCTTAACGTTACTATTATTCAGAGTTTTGAGTGTTTAAGGTTGCGTGTAGACTTTTAAAGCTTGCAAAAATCCCGTAGCATCAATTTTGTGTTGTAAATACTCAAATATTCCGGAATGAAAATTCTCACTATCTGAAAAGCCCCGTACTGTTACGAAAAAGTTTTAAGCGGCTGTTCTGAAAGCATCGTAATAAAAAATTTGAACCGAAAGCCGCCAAGCGATCATATTGCCGACTTCAAACCGTTTTCGGGGGAGTTTCGAGAGTTATTCTGCCTATTTTTCCGCTTCTGAATTCGTCAATCAGCATAGACGCCGTTCTTTCGGTATTCACGGCACCGCCGCCCGAAAGAAACCCCCGTTTTTTTCCGACAGCTTCAAGCAGATCATAATCGGAAAAATCGTCGCAGAGGCTTGACTCATCCAGTCGGTACCGTGCGGTAAATTCACGCACTGCTGTTTTTCTCAGTCTTGAAATCAGAATACAGGCTATATTTTCCGCATCGAGAATATCGTCTTTTATCGCACCCGTAATTGCGAGATTTTCCCCGACTGTATCGTCTTCAAACTTCGGCCAGAGCACTCCCGGGGTGTCGAGCAGATCAATGCCTTTACCGGTCGATATCCACTGCTTGTCCTTTGTGACTCCCGGGCGGTTTTCGGCTTTGGCTTTGTTCAGTCCGGTCATGCGGTTGATAAATGTACTCTTTCCGGAGTTAGGGATGCCGACGACCATTGCTTTCAAAGCACGGCCTTCCATACCCTTTTCCCTGTATCTTGAAACTTTTTCCGAAAGAATTTTTCTTATTAATTCCGGAATTTCCTGAATTCCTTTACCGGTTATGCAGTCGGTAAAAACGCAGGTATACCCATGTTTTTCGTAGTAGTCAGCCCATGCCCCGCAAAGATCGGGATTTGCCAGCGACGATTTGTTCAGCAAAAGCAGCTTCGGCTTGTTTTCAGCGATTTTTTCTATGTCGGGATTGTGTGAGGAAAGCGGAATCCTTGCGTCAAGTATCTCGATAACTATATCGACAAGCGAAATATTCTCACGCAAAAGCCGCTTTGTTTTCGCCATGTGACCGGGAAACCAGTTTATTTTATTTCTCTGTATTTTTTCTTCACTCATAATTTTGTTTCCCTTCGTTTTTTCCTTCGGTTTGTTTTGCGTTTACAGTATTTGTTTAAGAAATGGTTTTCGACATTCAGCGGTTCCATAGCTTTGACACTAATCAGGTTCTCAGCTATCACGCTCAGCTTTTTCAGATGTTTTCAGTCAGAAAATTTGGCTTAAACATTACATAAATCTGGTCTGAACTATTCCGGATTTTGTAAATCAAAAAAGTTCAGCTGAATGTTTTCACTTTTGCTTGTATGTTTTTGTTTTCCGGTATTTTCATGCGAAAAGCTGCTTTGATGAAACAGGTTTTTAAAAGCTATGCCGTTTTCAAGGCAAAACTTTTCCGCTTTTTCGGAAAGCTCAGTCCAGTATGAGTTGTCACCGTTAAGATAGATGGCGGTGTATTTTCCGTAAAGCTCCGGATATTTTCTTTTTATATAGCTAAGAATACTGTCTTTGAAGTCGCCGCGGAGATTCAGATTTTCAAGCCAGAACTCATCGGTGTAACCTTTTGCCGTCATCATTATATCTTTCCACTCGGTAATGTACGGAAAGATCGGTGACATAAAAAGAACAGTTCGTATTCCGTAGGAGTGGAGCGTTTCCAGAGTGCTGAGCCTCTGTGAAATGCCGGAAGCGCAGTCCATATCGTTTTTAAAATTTTCGTCAAGGGTGTTTACAGACACAGCTACCGTCAGATTTCTAATACCTTTGAGAATTTCGGCATCTCTTAAAATAAGATCCGATTTTGTGCAGATTGTGAGATTGCAGTCCGACTGTCTGAGCTGACGCAAAACCGACTCGGTAATACGGTACTTTTTTTCAAAAGGATTGTAGCAGTCTGTAACCGACGACATAAAAATGTTTTTGCCTGAAATTTTTTTCAGATCGATTTTTTCGTCGCACAACTTCACGTCGGTAAATGCTCCCCAGTCTTCTTCATGACCCGTGAATTTTTTCATAAAAGAAGCATAGCAGTATTTACAGGCATGGGGGCAACCCGCATACGGATTTATGACAAAATCCGAACCCGGTAAGTTTGATTTTGTAAGGTAGCTTTTTACCTTGATTTCCTTTACTGCCGGCATTTCCGTTTACTCCGCTTCGACATCAGTCGGTTTTTGATTTCATTTTTCGGTGACGTAAGTTTATCACCGTCCGGAACCGTTGTACGTTACTTTTGTACTATATACTCTTTTGCTTATAACTTACTATTAATAAGTGCTTTCCGGCGGTTTTTCCGAGCTCAGGCATAGTTCGGTAAAAAGCCGATCAGTCTGCAATTATGCAGTTCCGGAACAGCCGGTTTTTCAGTTAAAAGCCGATATTTTTCTGAACGGAAGAATTCTGAAATACACTTTTCCGAGAACCATCCTCTCGTCAATGAAACCTACGCTTGCCGAACGGCTGTCGGTTGAGTTGTTTCTGTTGTCGCCCATAACGAACACATACCCTTCGGGCACAGTGAAGGTGTCAGGGAGGTAGTTTGAGCCGTTCATATCAGCCGCTTCTCTGTTGATATATACTTCGTCCAGAACCGTGCCGTCTACCGATACGGTCCAGTTCTTATAATCGATACTTACCGTCTGTCCTCCGAGCGCAATCACGCGTTTGACAAGCGGTGTTTCAAGCCCGTAAAGCTCAGACTGACAAACGATAATGTCTCCCTGTTCCGGAGTGTACATGAAAGTTCCGATGATCAGCACGTCGCCTTGCTCCAAGGTGGGGAACATTGATGAACCCACAACCGGACTGTGTCGGAAAAATGTGAAAATAATTATCACTCCGATGGAAAAGTAAAGCGCAAACAGCTCTATCCACTCAAAAATTCTGTGAAGAGCGGTAACCGGATCGTCACAGTTTTCCGAATCGTCTGTTTTTGTGCAGGATAAATCATCTGTGGCGCTTCCGGCAGTACCGTCATCTAAGTCAGAATTTTCTTCGGTTGTATCTTTTAGGCACCGGGAGCTGCTGTCAGTTATCTGAATGTCATTCTGTTCCTGTTCGGTTACTGCGGACGTTTCCTTGACATTTTTTTCTGACTGAAAACCGCGGATTTCAGGTATATCTGTATCGGCATTTTTTGAAGAAGAACCGTTTTCCGGATTTTTACCGGTGAAACTTTCCGGATCTTCGTTGGTTTTGAATTTATCTTCCATTGAATTTCCTTTCGGCTCAGTTATCTGAGCTGCCGTTTACAAGAAGTGACATCAGAACCTGACCCTCCGGCAGGTAAAGTCCTGTCTTTGCGGCATGTTTTTCGTCAAACTTTTCAGTGCCGTTATGTTTTTTTGCACTGTCGTATATCATGAAAGGCACCGGATCCATTGTATGTGTTCTCTTTGCAATGGGCGTCGGGTGATCGGGAAGTATCATAATCCTGAAATCATCCCCGCAGGACCTTAAATAATCAAGAACGTTTCCGAGTATGTCCTTGTCAATCTTCTCCATCGAAAGAATTTTGTTTTCGGTTTCTGCTCTGTGACCGCATTCGTCTGGAGCCTCCACGTGGATGTAAACCAGATCCTGACCGTTTTTGAACTCTTCGATTGCGGCGGCACCTTTTGCTTTGAAGTCGGTGTTTATGTTGCCGGTTGCGTTTTTGACGTTAACGGAACGCATTCCGGCGCAGATGGCGATTCCCTTTATGAGATCCACTGCGGAAATGACCGAAGCTTTAAGTCCCCATTTTTCTTCAAAAGAGGGAAGAGCCGGTTTTTTACCGGGAGACCAGAACCAAACCGAGTTTGCCGGACGCAGACCTCTTTTTATTCTGTCGAGGTTTACCGGATGGTTTTTGAGGATTTCATAGCTTTCTTTCTGAAGCGAGAGAAAAGGCTCGGCAGGCAGGTAACTTCCGATTTTCTGTCCGAGAATATCGTGAGGGCGCATAAAATCGGTGAATTCCGGAGCGTTTTTCCAGATAAGGCAGTGACGGTAGCTTACTCCCGTAAAAAAGTTTCTGTCGGAATTACCGAAATGCTTCTGAATGTCTTTTATCAGAATATCGGCTTCGGCGGTTGTTATTTCGTCGGCGCCGTGGTCTACCATGATTTTTTCTTCGTAGGGTACCTCAGTGTCTCCTGGGTTTCCGAGAGTCACGACGTTACATCTGTAAGCGGTGTCATCGGGCGACATATGAAGTCCGAGCGACATGGCTTCAAGCGGTGATCTGCCCTTTGAATAGATTTTCGGATCGTAAGACATGACTGCAAGGTTAGCGGTGTCAGACTCCGGAACCATTCCCTGCGGTACATTTGAAACGGTACCGACAATTGAAGAAGAGACGAGTGAGTCAATGTTTTTCACATCGGCAACCTCCATAGGTGTTTTCATTCCGAGCTTTTCGATAGGATAATCCGCTGCGCCGTCGCAGAGCAAAATAAGGTATTTCATAACTTCAGTCCTTTTCAGATATTTGCCCGTCGGTCAAAATAAGCCGACAAGTCTGTAATTATATACAATACAGTATACCACAGTCTAAGGTTTATTTCAAGAGATTTTATTATATTTTGAAGATTTTTTATAAAGGATTAAAAGTGCGGCATATAACTTTTACGGCAAATGTAAATTTTTTGTGACACTATTGCAATTTCAGACTGATTATGATATAATTATCGGGACTGAACAGAAGGACGGTCCTCTGCGAAGCTCTGCATGAACGTCCGGGAAAATATTAAGGAGGAAGCCCAAATGGATATGCTGAAGGCTTTTACAAATGAGCAGCTCAAAGAAGAGACACCGGATATAAACATCGGTGACACAGTGGTTGTCCACTGCAAAATCAAAGACGGATCAAACGAGAGAATACAGCTTTTCGAAGGAACCGTTATTGCTAAAAAAGGTGGCGGAATTTCCGAGACTTTCACTGTAAGAAAGATTTCTTACGGCGTCGGAGTTGAAAAGATATTCCCGGTACATTCACCGAATATTGCAAAAGTTGAGACAGTAAGAAAAGGTAAAGTCAGAAGAGCAAAACTCTACTATCTGCGCAGCAGAGTCGGAAAAAGTTCCAAAGTCAAGGAGCTTATATAAGGCCAAATCAAACGAAACGGAGCGTTTGTTCCCGCCGGAAATGCGGGAGCTGCGCTCCGTTTTTTTGCATGTCTGTATTTATCGTTTGCGTCTGGCTGCCGTTAACCCGTCTTTTAAAAGATTAAACCGAGAGAAAAATTTTTATCCCGTAAAATCCAAAAAGAATTTATTAGCTGATTATCCGGTCAGCTACGAGTCTGAATTTAATTTGGTTGCATCCGGAAGTTCCGGATGTTTAAAAAGTTATTTACGCCTGATTTCCGACTCAGTTATCTTTTTACATGCAAGAGCAAATTTTTCAACATCAGCCGGCGTGTTGAAGTAGCCGAAGCTTACCCGTACCGCTCCGTCTTTTGGTGTTCCGAGTTTTCTGTGAGCAAGCGGCGCACAGTGAAGTCCGGCACGGACGCATATACCTTTTGAGTCAAGCCTTGAAGCGAAATCTTCGGACAGGCAGTTTTTTACCGAAAAAAGCAGAATGCTTCCGTCTTTTTCGGAATGGACGGCAATGTTTTCAAGCTCCGAAAGTTTTTTTCGTAACATTGATGAAAGAATTATTTCTTTCCGGTGAATCCGCTCCGGTCCTGTTTGACGCACGAAATCTATACCCGCAGACAAAGCCGTTATCGCAGGAAGCGGCAGAGTTCCGGCTTCAAGTCTTTCCGGAAGAAAGTCCGGCATGTAAAGGCTTTCCGATGCAATACCGTTTCCGCCTTCGGTGAATGTGGATAAAAGAGAAGCGTTTTCAAATTTCTTACCGAAAAGACAAAACCCACATCCGGGAATTCCATACAGTCCTTTATGTCCCGGGGCACAGAGAATGTCGATGTTGTCTTTTTCGATGTCAATCGGAATTATACCTGCGCTCTGTGAAGCATCGACCATAAAATATATGCCTTTTTTTCTGCATAAATTTCCTATACTTGCTATCGGCAAGGTGAAATTACAGATGTTCGAATGGTGACAGCAAACGATAAGAGCGGTTTCGGGTTTGATTTTAGCAGTAATTTCACGTATCTGAATAACCGGATCTTCGGCTGTTTTGAAAATATCGTAGGTTATAAGACCTTTTTTTGCGAGTGCGGCAACAGGTCTGAGAACCGCATTGTGCTCGATGTCCGAAATCAGAACATGATTGCCTCGTCTCAGAACCGATTTAAGCGCCGTATTTACAGACGCGGTGGCGTTCATAGTGAAGACAACGCGTTCGTCATAACCGCCGAAAAAAGCGGCGATTTTTTCCCTGCATAGATAGACTTCCTCCGACGCACGCAGGGAAAGTCTGTGAGATGACCGTCCCGGATTAGCGCAGAAAAAACGAAGCGTCTGAGCGACTTTTTTCTGTACAGCGGCAGGTTTCGGGAAAGAAGTTGCGGCGTTGTCGAGGTAAATATATCTGTTCATGAGCAGTGCGCAAATTTCAGGCGAAAAACTGACTGATTGGGGTGATCTGATTTTCGCTCAGAATTTCGGCGGCTCTGTCCGAAGCAGATTGCCTGACCGAAATTCCGTAGCGGCATCCGGAATCTTTTGAAGTGTGTTTGATTATCTTAGCATCAATCCCGGCGGAAGTCAAGAAACTTTTGGCTTTTATCGCGGTAGTGACGGATTTCAGAATAAAGATCGCCGAGGAATTCATTTTGCGCATTATCCTTTCTTTTGTTTTAGGAAAAAATATTCCTTCTGCATTATATGCGGGATCTCTCTTGCTTGACAATTATATCACATAAAACAAAAAAGATCGCACCCGGAATGCGAATAAATTTATGAAGCCGATATTGTCGGAGGCTGTTTTTTGCATTTTGGAAGAACCCGTAATAACCCGTAAGTGAAAATTAAAATGCGAATAACAGATAAAACGGAATCAACGAAATTAGTTGACGATATACAAGTTCTCATAAAATTCATGAAAATTCCAAGGTCGATTTTCAATTGATTTTAAAAACGATTATACCGATTACTGAAAAAATATTAAAAAAAGATTATGCAAACAGTTGGAAAAATATATAAAAGCGGTTTAAGAGACGATTTTTAAAAAACGATTTGTAAAAACCGCCTGAAAGGCAGTCAGGAAAGATACTCCGCTTATTAAATAGCTTCCAAAGTTTTGTTTTTACTCACTGAAACTCAGACAGCGGCTATTTAGACTCGGACAGCAACTTTATGACTCAGACAGCAGCTATTTATGACTCGGACAGCAACTTTATGACTCAGACAGCGGCTATTTAGACTCGGACAGCGGCTATTTATGACTCAGATAGCGACCATATATGATTAAGACTCAAACATCAGTCAATTAAAAAATTCAAAATTCGGAAACAACGAAGAATATCGCACCCAGAAATGCGCAAATTACACCCGAAAGAAGTTTTGTGAGAAAATATTTTTTCATGCTGATATTAAATTCCGATGCAAGCGAGCACGTCTGAAAATGCACAGAAATACCTGAAAATCCGACAGCAAAAAACGTAAGAATATTAACACAGCAGGCAAAAACGTGAGAGCCTTCGGTAGCGATTCCGGCAAGAGAACTGCATGCGCCGGTTATTTCGAAAAACGAGATAAGAGTTGCGGAAAAAAGCACGGGTAAATGAAAAGTCTGAGAAAAATATCCCACAAAACCGCTGACCGTTGAAAAAAATATCACAAAACCGCAGATTTTAACGAAATTCACCGACGCATCTGACACTGCAGAGGTCAAAGCTACGAAAAACGTTTTTTTCTCAGGGGGCGGAAGAGTTTTTGTCACGCTTACTGAAGCTTGTTTTCCGAAAAGCAGATGTGCGGTAATGAGTGAAGCCGTTACCTGGCACACATACAGTACGGCTCCGAATAACAAACTTCCGAAAAAAGCTCCTCCGATGCCGGCAACCACAAAACCAAGTCCTGCGTTATTTGAAACCCCCATAAGTTTTTCACAGTCGCTCTTTGAAATCGCACCGTTTTTGTATAGCGTAAGCGCATATTTGCTACCGGTCGGAAGTCCGCACAGCGATCCGAAAAGAAATACGGAAAAACCTTTCTCGTTTATCCCCGTGAATTTTTCAAAAACTTTGCCGGCAAATCCAAAGGAAAGGCTTCCGCAACCGAGTGAAAATATAATTTCGCCGCAAACCATAAAAGGGAAAAGTGAGGGGAGCAGCGCAAAATAACAGGTATTTAAGGACATCCGCACGGATTTTCCGGAAATATCGGGCAGAAAAACAAGCAGAAAAAGAAAAATTATTGCCGTAATGAGAGGCAGAAAGTCTGTAAACGCCGCGAAAAACGAAGTCTTCGGGCTGATTGATGACTTTTCCGGGATTTTCAGTGTATTCAAATCGATTCCTCCGCATATAATTTGTAAGCAAGTATATGTCAATACCTGAAAAATAATTACAGGTGCAAAAAAAGCAGAGGGGAGAAAAAAGTGAGAAAATCCGTTACGGGCAGTGAAAGCTGTGCTTTTGTAAGTTCAAATAAAAAAATAACGTTTTGCGGGTGCCGTGGTGTGGGAAAATATTCGGAAAACGAAATTCAGGTTAAGTTATCCGATTTTACCGTGACTGTAACCGGTGAAAAGCTTTCGCTTTCAACCTATGTAAGCGGAGAAATCGTAATTACGGGTGAGATTCAGAACATAAATTACGGTGTTAATAAAACACAAAAATCTTCGGAGCGTGCTGTAAAATGGTAATAAGCAGGATAATATCATTTCTGGAAGGCAAGGCGGTTTTGTATGCAGACAGTGAAAACAGAGAAAAATTCATTACTTTTCTGACTGAGCACGGCGTTCATGCCGGGATAAGCTCGGACAGGGAAACGGGAGGAGTCAACGTCAGAATAAGACCGGCGGATGTAAAAAAAATCGCTCCGATACTTGACAAATCGGGGATAATAGTATATATTAAAGATGTATACGGTTTTGCGAGATTTTGCAGTGACAACAGAAAAAGGGCGGGAGTTATAGCGGGAATTCTGATTTTTTTCACACTGCTCTTTATGTCCACCGGCTACGTAATGAAAATAGAGGTGGAGGGTAGTCAGCTGCTTTCACGTCAAACGGTCATAGACGACCTTGCAGAGTTCGGGATAAGCGTGGGGACACGCATTTCGGAGATAGACAAAGATACATGTGCGAGCAGATTTCTGGCAAAGTATCCGGAGTTTTCATGGGTGGCTATAAATTTCGAGGGTACGACAGCAACCATTACACTCAAAGAAAAAGACAAGCAGGACGCAAGCGAAGACAAAAAGTGCGACTTTCTTGCAGCGGACAGTGACGGCGTGATAAGAAGCGTTCTGGTTTACAGCGGAAAGGCGACGGTAAAACCCGGGACTGTTGTGAAAAAAGGTGACGTTCTGATAATGGGCTACATAAGCGGAAGCGGACTGCAATACGAAGAACACCCATCGCTCCGTTATGAAGGTGCGCTCGGTTCCGTGACTGCGGAAGTAAAAGAAGAGTTAAGCGTATTCGTACCTTTCACCGAAGAAACGGTTACCGAAACCGTAACGGAGCGCTCGGCAACGGTTATATCAGTTCTTGGTGTTGATTTTGTTTTCGGCAGCATTCCGGAAAACGGAGCTGTCGGGTCGCCGGAGAAATACGTTGAAATATTCGGGCTTATCGAAATACCGGTCACATACCGGACATTTGACGTTGTCAGCCAGAAAACCGGATATACTGAAAGAGATGATACGCAGGCAGGAGCCGAAGCTGAAAAGAGGGTTTACAGGGCGGTAGCCGAGAAACTCGGTCAGGCGGAACTTACGGAAATAAACGTAGCTTTTACGGTTGAAGAAAACGGAGTTACAGCTGTCGCAAAATACAGCTGCGTGCGTGAAATAGCGGTCCCGACATACATAAAAAGGACTGACTGAAAATAAGGTTAACGGAAGGGAAAATATGGCGGAAAAAACAGTCGTAACCGAAAGCATGGATACACTTGCGGTGCTTTTCGGAGCGTTTGACGAAAATATAAAGCTTCTTGAAAATAAATTCGGAGTTGAAATACGGTCAAGAGAAGGTCAAAGCGGAAACCCAAGCGTTGTCATTTCATGCGAGGATGAGGAAATGCTGGATAAAGCCGGGACTGCAGTAAAGCAGTTACTCAAAAAAGCGGCATTTATCGGAGAGGTGACGCTTCAGGACGTAGAATACGTTTGTGATACAGTGCTGAAAGGCAAAGCCGAAGAGCTTGAGGATTACGATTCAGGCTGTATATGCGTTACTGCAAAAGGAAGACCGGTAAGACCGAAAACCGCCGGACAGCAGAAATATGTAAGACTCATAGAAAAAAACACAGTGATACTTGCGATAGGACCGGCGGGAACCGGAAAGACATATCTTGCGGTTGCCATGGCAGTGTCCGCACTCAGGGCAAAAGCCGTTTCAAGGATAATACTCACCCGTCCTGCAGTGGAAGCGGGTGAAAAGCTCGGATTTCTCCCGGGGGACCTGCAAAACAAAATAGATCCTTATCTGCGACCGCTCCATGACGCATTATTTGACATGCTCGGTGCGGAAAATTATCAGAAACATGTAGAAAGAGGAACGATAGAAATAGCACCTCTTGCATACATGAGAGGAAGAACGCTTGACGACGCTTTTATAATAGTGGATGAAGGTCAGAACACAACCAGAGAGCAGATGAAAATGATTCTGACAAGACTCGGCAACGGTTCAAAGATAGTGGTTACGGGTGACGTAACCCAGATAGACCTTCCGTCGGGAAACAGCGGAGGACTTGTAGAGGCGGCTGAAATACTCCAGAATATCGAGGGAATAGCCATTCACAGGCTGAGCGAAAGAGACGTTGTAAGACACAGGCTTGTAAAAGCCATTATCGGAGCGTACGAAAAGTCCGAAAAAAGGAAAACGGCGGCGTCGGAAATGCGGAAGATGAGGGTGAAGAGAGGCAGTCAGCGGTGAGAAACAGAATTTATATAAAAAACGATCAGAAGGCGGTAAAAACCGACGCAAAGCTTTACGGACTTATAAGACGTGCGATAGGACAGGCTTTGAAATACGAAAAATTTCCGTCTGCCGCCGAAATTTCGGTAACCCTGACCGATAACGAGGGGATAAAGAGTCTTAATGCCGAATACAGAAACAAGGACTCTGTGACGGATGTTCTTTCGTTTCCGCTTTACAGTAGTGCTTCGGAGGCGGTATCCGATACCGCAGACGGTGAAGAGGCTGCCCTTGGCGACATAGTGATTTCCCTTGAAAAAGCGGTGCAACAGGCAAACGAATACGGGCACGGCTTTGAAAGAGAAACGGCGTTTTTGTGTGTTCATTCGGTTCTGCACCTGCTCGGTTACGATCATGAGCTCGGACCGGAGCAGGAAAAGGAAATGTTTACAAAGCAGGAGGAGGTTATGCGCCTTCTCGGTCTTACCCGGTAAAGCACTGCCGCAAGGCACATAAAACCGGAAAATCAAATTCGGGGTAATCCGCTTGATTTTTTCAGGCTCAGAATGTGATAAAGAAAGGGAAAAAAGTTGAAAAAAACAGGATTTATAGCAATCGTAGGAAGACCGAATGTCGGAAAATCGACTCTGATAAACGCACTTGTGGGTGAGAAGCTCGCAATAGTTTCAAGAAAACCCCAGACAACAAGAAATAAAATAACCGGTGTGCTGACAAAAGGTGAGACTCAGTATGTGTTTATGGATACTCCGGGCATGCATGCGCCGAAAACAAAGCTCGGTAACCGTATGGTTGAACAGACGGTGAGCGCAATGTCCGGTGTCGATGCGGTAATCCTTATGGCAGAGCCGGTCCCGCACCCGGGAGATACAGAGCTTTCTCTGATAGAAAAAATAAAATCGCTCGGAATTCCTGCGATACTTGCAATAAACAAAACCGATAAATGCGATGCCGTAAAGCTCGGTGACACAATAAAAGCCTATTCGGAAATACATGACTTCGATGCGGTTGTTCCGATGTCTGCGGTAAAGAACAAGGGCATCGATACACTGCTGAATGAAGTGGACAGGTATATGACTGAGGGAAGCTGGTTTTTCCCGGAGGATGTCATAACCGATCAGCCCGAAAGGATGATAGCGTCGGAGATGGTCAGAGAACAGATCCTGAAATGCTGTGACGATGAAATTCCGCACGGAACCGCGGTGGTGATCGAGGAATTCAAAGAAACCGGATCGATGCTGAGAATAAGAGCGGAGATTTTTTGTGAAAAAAATTCGCATAAGGGAATTATAATCGGCAAAAACGGCGAAAACCTGAAACGGATAGGCTCACGTGCAAGAGAAAACATGGAAAAGTTTTTCGGAATAAAGGTGTTTCTCGATCTGTGGGTAAAGGTAAAGGAAAACTGGAGAAACAGCGAGGTCCTGCTCAGCGGTTTCGGATATGTTCCGGAGGATAAAGACTGATGCTTTCTCAGTTCCGAGGGCTGGTGCTCGCCGAAAACCCTTGGGGTGAAAGCGACAAAATACTTACCGTGCTGACAGCTGAAGCCGGAAAAATATCGGTGCTCCTTAAAGGCGGGGCTAGTCTCAGAAACAAATCTGCGGCGTCCTGTATTCCGTTTTGTTTCAGCGAATTTGTAACCGCAGACAGAGGCGGGCGACCATGGGTGCGTGAGGCGTCGGAGATCGAGAGCTTTCCGAGGATCAGAAAAAATCTTGAGCTTACGTCGGCGGCACTCTATATATGCGATGTTGCGGGTGACGTCTGCGTTGAAAATTCCGATGAATCGGAAATGCTCCAGCTGGTTTTGAATACCCTGTATGCGCTTGACAGGGGGCTTAGAAAAAGAGATGAAATAAAAGCTGCGTTTGAACTCCGTACTGCGGCTGTATGCGGATTCAGCCCCGATCTTGTAAGATGCAGCGAATGCGGCAAAAGCGAGGCGGAAGTTATGTTTCTTGACGTAATGGACGGAGTGCTTCAGTGCGAAAACTGCCGGCGCAGGCAAAACTCCCTTCCGCCGCGGGAGGGACACAGTCTTCTGCTTTTTCAGCTTGAAAAACCTCTGCTTGACGTAATGAGGTACGTCTGTTACTCAAACGCAAAGAAATTTCTGTCGTTTGATCTTCCGGCAAGATACGCCGACAGGTTTTACGACTACTGTGAAAAGTATCTTCTCTGCCATGTTGAAAAGAATTTCAGAACACTTGATTTTCTTCATTCGCTGAAAGCCATGCCGGAAATTTCAGTGAAATCCGACAGAAAAGAAAATGACAGCGCCGGCACTGAAAAATAGTCTGACGGTATTTTCCGCAAAATCAATAACGGAAAAGTAAAATCAAAGCAAATTCCGATGGCTTTTCCGACGTGAAAACACGTAGAGATAAACCGGATTTTTAAAATACAAAAATGAAAAACAAGCAATCAAAGTCAATCAAAAAAGAAAGGCAAAAAATATGAATTACGTAAGTACAAGAGGAAACGGCGGCGTAACGACAGCCGCGGGTGCGATCAAACAGGGTCTTGCAAGTGACGGAGGACTGTTTATGCCGGAAAAACTTCCGGAGCTTGACGAAAAGCTGATGAAAAAGCTTTCGGAAATGGATTATCCGGAAAGAGCGGCAACGGTTCTTTCAATGTTTCTTGACGATTACACCTACGAGGAACTTTTGTCCGATTGCAGAGAAGCCTACGGAGAAAGCAGATTCCCGGGCGGAGCTGCACCGTGCTCGGCTGTCGGAAAAAGAATGAGAATACTGGAGCTCTGGCACGGTCCTACTGCGGCATTCAAGGATATGGCGCTCCAGATAATGCCGAGACTTTTTGTGCGTGCGCTTAAAAAGACCGGAGAAAAGAGAACGGCTCTTATACTTGTGGCAACGTCAGGAGACACCGGAAAAGCGGCGCTTGAAGGTTACAAAGATGTTGAAGGGGTAAAGATAGCGGTTTATTATCCGGTAAACGGCGTCAGCAGAGTGCAGCAGCTTCAGATGGTAACACAGGAAGGAAATAACGTTGCGGTTTACGCAGTCAAGGGAAATTTTGACGATGCGCAGACCGGAGTCAAAAAGATTTTTTCCGACCGCAGTCAGATAAAAGAGGCGGACGAAAAGGGTTATTTCTTCTCATCCGCAAACTCAATAAACTGGGGCAGACTTGCGCCGCAGATAGTTTATTACATCTCAGCTTACTGTGACCTTGTCGCAAAGGGAGATATAGAATACGGAGAAAAGGTGGACGTATGCGTTCCTACCGGTAATTTCGGAAACATTTTTGCGGCATACATAGCCAAAAGAATGGGTCTTCCGGTAAGGAAGCTCGTATGTGCGTCAAACAAAAACAACATACTCACAGATTTTCTCAGCACCGGAGTCTACGACAGAAACCGCAGTTTTTATACAACGATGTCACCCTCGATGGATATACTTATCTCTTCTAACCTCGAAAGACTTCTTTACCTCGTCGCCGGAAGCAAAGCTACGGCGGAATATACGAAGCAGCTTTCAGAAACCGGAAGATATCAGGTTGAAAAAGAGGTTTTCGATAAGATTAAAGAGGATTTTGAAGGATACTACTGCGATGAGGAAAACACCTCGCAAACGGTGAGCAGCATCTACCGCGAATACGGTTATCTTTCCGATACTCATTCAGCTGTTGCCATAAATGCGGCGCTCAGGTTTGCGGAAAAGGTCAGCGACGGCACGAAAATAATAGTTGCGTCCACCGCAAGCCCGTATAAATTCGCTTCGTCGGTTTACGAGGCGATAACAGATAAAAAAGCGCCTGAGGGACCTGAAGCGCTTGAAGCACTGAGTGAGCTCACAGGGGTTGAAATTCCCGCACCTCTTTCGGGACTTGACAAAAAGAAAGTCAGATTCACAAAAGTTATCGAGGTCGGTCAGATGCCTGAGACCGTAAGGGAGAACACCATATAATCGTACGTCAACCTTCAGATGCCGGAAACGGTAAGCGGCAGGAATAACACTATACAGCCATACTTTAATTATCAGGTGCCGGAACTGAATTCATTTAAGCATAAAGCCGATACCATATAAAACAATCAAGGCAGAACTTATTTAACTGAAAAGCCGCCCCGTCGGCTGACGGAGCGGCTTTTTAAGGGATCTGAATTTTTTTCAGAATATTTTGGATTCTGCATCTTCCGGATCCGGTTTAAACGTGGCGCAAACGGTTTCCTGACAGCTTGTTGCCTGAAGCGGACCGATTTCGATCTGACTTGCGTGGCAACAGCCGTGCTTATCGTTGTAAACGCACGAAACAACGTTGCAAAGAACTCCGGAAATCTGCGGACTTTGGCTGTTTGACTGCATAATTTACCTCCCAGACTGAATATGTACATATTTTCCGCAGAAAAGCGGAATTTATACGGCAAAAGAAAGGAAAAAATATGGCGCTGTACGCAATAGCGGATACACATCTTTCGCAAAGCTCCGGTAAACCGATGACGGTGTTCGGGCCGAGATGGTCGGACTGGACGCAAAAACTTTGCAGGAACTGGACGGACAAGGTCAGGGAAAGCGACACGGTCGTGATAGCGGGAGACATATCGTGGGCAATGACGGCGGATGAAGCTCTGGAAGACCTGAAACTGCTTGACAGACTGCCCGGCACAAAGATAATAGGCAAGGGTAATCACGATTACTGGTGGGGAACGGTAAAGAAAACGGAAGATTTCATGCGGAAAAACGGTATTTGCACCATAAAATTGCTTTATAACAACAGCATTCCTGCGGAAAATGCGGTGATCTGCGGATGCAGGGGTTGGTATACCGATAAAAAAACAGCGCCTGAAAATGCAGATTACGGAAAAATAATGGCAAGGGAAGCGGCAAGACTGGAAAGAAGCCTGAAACACGCGGAAGAAAATTATCCGGAGCTTGATAAAAAGGTTTTCTTTCATTTTCCGCCGGTTTTCGGTGATTTCGTCGGTGAGGAATTTGTGGATATACTGCTCAGATACGGCATTGACAGAATATTTTTCGGACATATTCACGGTAAATATGACATTCCGCCGGAAACGGAATACAAAGGAATCAGAATGAAAATCATATCCTCCGACTATCTTGAATTCTCTCCGCTGAGAATCGACGGTGTCAATAGTTAAATAAATATTAATTTTGCAAAAAAAGGTTGACTTTTCGGCAGTCGGTGTGTAAAATAAAAAGGTGAATTAAATATATAATGTACAATGAAAGGAGCGTCATCGCGCGCAAAGACCAAAGAGAAAGCGATGAAGTGAAAAAATGAGTCTTTTGAAAACAGAGAAACAGGAAAAAAATAAGGTAGTTATAGAATTCGGCATTGCAAAAGAAGCACTTGACGCCGAAATCAAAAACGTTTACAAAAAACAGGTTGTCAAGATGAATATCCCCGGCTTCCGCAGAGGAAAAGCCCCGCTTGCGATAATCGAAAAACTTTACGGCAAGGGAATATTCGCCGACGAGGCACTCAACAATCTTCTTCCCGACGCTTATGAAGAGGCACTTAAGGAATCGGAAATGAAACCGGTTTCCCGTCCGGAGTTTGACGTTGTGTCGATGGATGATGACGGAAAGGTTGTGCTTAAAGCAACATTTGACGTAAAACCGGAAGTTACACTCAAACAGTACAAAGGACTTAAAGCTGAAATAGAAAAAACCGAAATAACCGACGAAGCTGTCGATAACGAGATCAAAAATGCCCAGAGAAGAGCGGCAAGAGAGATCGAAGTAAGTGACAGAGCGGCAGAAAATGACGATATAGCCGAAATAGACTACGAAGGATTTGTTGACGGCGTTGCTTTTGAAGGCGGAAAAGGTGAAAAACATAAGCTCAAACTCGGTTCAGGTCAGTTTATACCCGGATTTGAGGACCAGGTAGTCGGAAAGAAGCCGGGCGATGAGTTTGACGTCAATGTTACCTTCCCGCAGGAATATCATGCAACGGACCTCGCAGGAAAAGCGGCAGTTTTCAAATGCAAACTTCATTCGCTGACAAAGGAAGAGCTTCCCGAGCTTGACGATGAGTTTGCAAAGGATATGTCATTTGACACGTTTGACGCATACAGAGCGGATGTCAGAGCAAAACTCGAGGACAGAAACAAAAAGACAACCGATCAGATAATCGAGAACAGACTTCTTGACGCACTTGTTGAGAATATGGAAGCTGAAATACCGGAATCCATGTTTGTCGCTGAAACCGAAAACGAAGTAAGAGAGTATGATATGCAGCTCCGCTCAAACGGACTTGATCTGAATACATACTTCAAGTATACAGGTCAGAATCTTGATCAGCTCAGAGAAAATTTCAGACCGAGAGCAGAGCGCGCAGTCAAAGTACGTCTTGCACTTGAAGCGGTGGTAAAGGCTGAGAATATAACCGCAAGCGACGAGGAAATCGAGAAAGAGTATCAGCGCATGGCGGATATGTACTCGATGGAAATCGATAAGGTTAAAGAAGCTGTGGCAAAAGAAGACGTAGCAAACGATATATGCGTACAGGCGGCACTCAAGCTTATAAAGGACAACGCCGAGATAACCGAAAAAGAAGAGCCGGTCGCCGAAGCGGATAACACAGCTGCCGAAGAAAAATCTGAATAACTGAATAAAACACCCGTAAAGGGAATATAATTAATGAAAAATACGGAAAAGAAAGGATGATGGAAGATGGCACTGGTACCAACCGTCATACAGCAGACAAATCACGGTGAAAGAGCGTACGATATATATTCAAGACTTCTGACAGACAGAATAGTATTTTTGTCGGACGAAGTCAATGACGTAACGGCGTCGCTTGTGGTGGCACAGCTTCTGTTCCTTGAATCTCAGGACGCCGATAAGGATATATCATTTTATATAAACAGTCCGGGCGGATCGGTTTCCGCAGGGCTTGCAATATACGATACAATGAATTATATCAAATGTGACGTTTCCACAATTTGCGTGGGAATGGCGGCGAGCATGGGAGCATTTCTCCTTTCGGCGGGAACCAAAGGAAAAAGACTTGCACTTCCGAACAGCGAGATAATGATACATCAGCCGCTCGGAGGATTCCAGGGTCAGGCGTCCGACATCAAGATACATTCTGAGCACATACTGAGAACAAAGGAAAAACTGAATCGCATACTTGCGGAAAATACCGGAAAACCGCTTTCGGTCGTGGAAGCAGATACCGACAGAGATAATTTTCTGACAGCTCAGCAGGCGCTTGAATACGGACTGATTGACAAGGTTCTTGAAAAAAGAGCTTAAAAGCGGTTACGTAAGGCACTGAAATTCCCGCACAGGCGGAAAAACAAACGGTAGAGGACCGCCGGAAAAGGCGGTCCTTTCTATGATACGGAGGGACTATGGCAAACACCAGCGGAAAAAGCCCGATAAGACACTGCATGTTCTGCGGGAGAAACGAAAAAAGTGTGGAATTTCTGATTCCGTCACCGACAGGTCTTTATATCTGTAACAACTGTGTCCGGATCTGCAACGAAATAATAAGCGAAGCGGAAAAGGATAAGGACTATGCCGGACTCAGTTACGAAACTCTTCCGAAGCCGCAGACGATAAAAAAGATACTTGACGATTACGTAATCGGTCAGGATGACGCAAAGAAAACACTGTCGGTCGCAGTTTATAATCATTATAAGAGAATACTCCAGGGTGGAAAGAAAAACGCCAGGGGCGGTCGTGGAAAATCGAAGGGCGAAGATGACGTCGAAATACAGAAAAGCAACGTGCTTCTTCTCGGTCCTACCGGAGTCGGAAAAACATACCTTGCGCAAACTTTGGCAAAAACTCTTAAAGTCCCGTTTGCGATTGCCGACGCTACGACACTTACAGAGGCCGGTTATGTGGGAGAGGATGTTGAAAATATCCTGCTCAGACTTATCCAGGCAGCTGATTTTGACGTCAATCTTGCCGAGATGGGTATTATTTATATTGATGAAATAGATAAAATTTCAAGGCGATCGGAAAACAGGTCAATAACCAGGGACGTTTCCGGAGAGGGAGTACAGCAGGCGCTTCTTAAAATTCTCGAAGGAACGATTGCAAATGTTCCGCCTCAGGGAGGAAGAAAGCACCCGAATCAGGAGTTTATACGGATAAATACCGAAAATATACTTTTCATTTGCGGCGGAGCTTTTGATAATATCTCCGAAATAGTTGAGCAGAGAAAGGGCGGCAGTACCATAGGCTTCGGCGGAAAGATAACGACAAAGGCGGAAAAACTGTCGCAGTCACCTTATAAAGAGGTAACTCCGCATGACGTTATAAAGTTCGGTCTTATCCCGGAGCTTGTAGGAAGACTCCCGATAATAGTAGGTCTTGATAATCTCGATGAAACTGCGCTTGTCCGGATACTGAAAGAACCGAAGAATTCTATTATCAAACAGTATCAGAAGCTGATGAAGCTGGACGATATAAATCTCGAATTTACTGAAGATGCGCTCAGGGAGATAGCCGCAAAGGCAATAGAACGCAATACCGGAGCGAGAGGACTCAGAGCCATTATAGAGGAAACTATGCTCGACATTATGTATGACGTCCCTTCAAGGAGCGATGTGGAAAAGGTAACTATCACAAAGGATACCGTTTCCGGATCAAAAAAACCGGAGCTTACGTTAAAGAGTGATGTTGAGGCAGGTTGATTTCTGAATATCTGAATAATTTATCGTCATAAACACCGAAGTTTTTGCTCATAAGGAGTGAAACTACGGTGTTTTTTATTTCAACTTGATACATTTCTTAATGTTTTTTATTGTAAAAAAATGACAAAATTATTGACAAAATATTAATTGTGTGATAGAATGAAAATAACCTCAGATGAATTTTGCATTTTTTTACTGTGTGTCGCGGTCAAAATTTTGAATATGAATTCTCAACGAATTATATGACATTATTCAAATAATTTTCCTGATGGTTTACCGGTAAAAACAATACAAGATTTGACTTAATGAAGTCCGTAATTGATTTTTTAAAGTAAAAATTTAACAGAACTTAAAACCGAGATCGTTTTAAAAATCGAATTACAACCTGCAAAAAACAGTCGGCACAATAATAAAAAGCATTTCTGCCTTTTCAGTCTGATAAAAAGTGTCAAAACCCTGCAACAGATCATATAAATGTTTGAACAGCGTTCGTTGCAATAATATTTTCGGAGGGAAACCATGAATAGAAACGTAGCAAAATCAAAACTTTGGCTTGTGATTATTCCGGTGGTCGCTTTGATTATCGGAGTTGCGGCTTTTTTGTTTATCCGGATGTTTGCGGGTGGGCAAAAACCGAGCGAAGGTCTGGAGTACATGCTTACAGATGACGGTACCGCTTACCAATTAACAGGTATAGGTAGCTGTACCGATACAAAGATAGTTATTGCAGATAATTACGAAGGGTTACCTGTGCTCGCTATCGGAGAGGCTGCTCTTTCAGACTGTAAGTCGGTTACCGATGTGGAAATACCGGACGGTGTGAAATACATTGGTGACAGTGCGTTTTCAGGTTGTGTCTCCCTTAAAAATATCAATATCCCGGAAAGCGTTGAAAGTATCGGATATTACACTTTTGACGGATGCGATTCGCTTGTTTTCAGTGATTATAAAGGAGGCTGTTATCTCGGAAACAGTAAAAACAAATACGTCGTACTTGTAAAAGCAAAATCAACCGATATAACATCCTGCAAAGTTAAGGAAAAAACAAAGTTCATTTATGATTCGGCATTTGAGGACTGCACATCTCTCGAAATTATTACAGTTCCCGACAGTATTATCAGTGTTGGTTCGGACGCATTTGATAATTGCACTTCGCTTGTTTACCACGAGGATTACAGCGGATGCTTTCTCGGAAATGAAAATAATCCTTACGTAATATTGGTAAAGAGTCAGTCGGATTCTGTTACTTCATGCTATGTTCCGGAAGACACAAAGGTAGTCTGCGACGAGGCTTATATGAATTGTTTCTCGCTTAGCAGTGTTATTTTGGCTGAAAGAGGGCAATTGTCTATGATAGGCAATTATGCATTTTTAAGCTGCTACAATCTGAAAACAATAAATTTAGCCAGAGATACAAAATTAAAGAAAATCGGTGACGGAGCGTTTATGGGGTGTGATTCCGTTACAACAATAACATTTCCGTCGAGTGTAGAAACTATCGGAGACGGTGCATTTTCAAACTGTGATGAGCTGAAAACTGTCAGATTTCATGAAGATATCCAGCTGAAAAATATCGGCTACGAAGTATTTTTACGTTGCAGTTCTCTTGAATCAGTTGTAATTCCGGACAGCGTTAAAAGTATCGAAGCTCGCTGTTTTTTGGAATGCGGATCCCTTAGAAGTATAGAAATTCCGGCAAATGTTGAAAAAATAGGTGACTATGCTTTTAATAATTGCAGGCTCAGAACCGTCAGATTTTCAGACAATAGCAATGTTAAAGAATTCGGAATAAATGTCTTTTCCGACTGCCCGTATCTTACAGAGGTGACGTTTGGCGAAAACTGCCGGATAACAAGTTTGGGTGACATCATGTTTTACGGTTGCATATCGCTTGAACGAATAGAGATTCCGGACAGTGTTACCCGAATAGGCGGCGGTGCTTTCGGCAGATGCGAGTCCCTGTCTGATATAAAGTTACCCAAAAACCTTGAATACATAGGATCAGGAGCTTTTACGGATTGTACTTCGCTCGAAAATGTGGAAATTCCCGACAGTGTATGCAGTGCATCCAATCTGCCTTTTGGAGGTTGTAGCCGGCTTGTTTACAATGAGTATGACAACGCCTTGTATCTGGGAAATAAAAATAATCCGTACCTTCTGCTGATTAAAGCAAAATCTCAGGATATAACCTCATGTCAAATTAATCCCGGTACCAAAGTCATAACTTGTCGTGCGTTTGAGCTTTGCCAGAAGCTTACGGATGTAGTCATACCTGAAAGCGTTACCGATTTAGGTCATTATGCGTTTAATTACTGCGTTTCCATCGAAAAAATCAATATTCCGAAAAAAATCACACTGTTAGATGATTCGGTTTTTAACAACTGTACTGCTCTGACTGAAATATATATTCCCGAAAATGTGACACATATAGGTGAAAAGGCGTTTTCAAACTGTATTTCGCTGAAAAAAGCAAACATTCCGGCGAATGTTACCGTTATCGGAAATAATGCTTTTTCGAACTGCGGTGCTTTGGAAAGTATAAGTTTGCCGGAAAGCGTTACAGTGATTGGCAGGGAAGCTTTTTCCGGTTGTTCCCTCATAGAAAACATTGTAATCCCGGAAGGTGTGACAAGTATCGGAGCTGACGCGTTCGATAATTGTACTTCGCTTGTGTACAATGAAAACAACAACGGTTACTATCTCGGCAACCAAAAAAATCCTTATTCTGTGCTTATGAAGTTAAAATCAACAGATATAACGGATTTTCAGATCAATCAAAACACGGAATTTATTTACACTTCTGCGTTTTCGGGATGCAGTTCGCTTAAAAATATAGTAATTCCCGATAATGTTACAAGGATCGGAGCGAATGCGTTCCGGGGTTGCGATTCACTTGAAAGCGTAACCTTCGGTGATGAAGTACGAAATATAGATGAATACGCATTTGCCGACTGTACAGCGCTTAAAACTTTGATATTCGGTGCAAAGAGTCGACTTGACTGTATAGGAGACCATGCCTTTGAAAATTGTACTTCGATCACGGAGGTAATAATGCCTCAGCAGGTTACGACTGTCGGTAATTGGGCTTTTTCCAATTGCACTGCACTGACAGACATAGAAATCTCCTGTTCTGCGAGAAGCATCGGAAAATATGCTTTTTCGAACTGTGATTCACTGAAAAGTGTAGAAATTCCCGGCAAGGTCAATTTGATTTATGATTATGCTTTTTCAGATTGTGATCAACTAAAAAGCTTGAAAATTCACAATATAAGAGAATGGAGGTACAGTCTGGAAAAAGATTCAAATGTATTTATGACATTTTTTCAGTCTTCAGGCGATTATGAAAGGTTAGCAGAGTTTTTATGTAAAGATCATGACGAGTATTGTTTACAGCGCGGATAAATAAAACGTAGTTGAAAACAAAGCAGTTAATTCATTATTTCAAAAGCAACCAATTGTCTTATAACATAAGAAGTTCCATTCCACATTTTGGTTTAACGTTTTTATTTTTTCGAAAGTCAGTATAATCCGATTATATTCATTTTCGTTTACAAAGTCAAAATCCGGCGGTTATAAACTATGCATTTTGGCTCAGAAGCAGAATTTTTATGTCATGAATTTGTATCTTTTACCGAAGAAGAATTAAGATTAATAGACGATATATCGCTTTGAAATCCGATTTAAAAAATTATAAAATATATTAAAAATACGGTATTCCGGCTTTTTAAGGTACGGAATACCGTATTTTGTATTGAATTAAAATATTTTATGATCTGATTTTATTTATTCTGATTGTATTTAATTTGATTTAATCTCATCCTATCCTATCTAATCTTATCTTATCTTATCTTATCTTAACAGGTATGAGATATTATCATTCCCGATGGTATTTTTCTATATTATCTCTTTATCTGCCTTACGGTTTTATTTTATAACCTTGTTGTCCGCAAGAACCTCAGGCAGATTTTCCATACTGTCTTTTTCGGAAATTTCTCTCAGAACACGACAGGGATTGCCGACAGCAACGACATTTGACGGGATATCTTTTGTAACTACACTTCCGGCTCCGATTACGCAGTTGTCACCAATCGTTACGCCCGGACAAACAGTCACGTTTGCTCCGAACCAACAGTCGTTTCCGATTTTAACCGGTTTTGCGTAACACATACGTTTTTTGTTACCTTCGCCGTCGAGCATCAGCCTGCGTTCGTCAGGGAGAATGGGATGAACAGGTGTTACAATTGTGACGCCGGGACCGAAATTACAGTTGTCGCCGATTGTAACCGGGGCGTCGTCCTGAATGGTTATATTGAAATTCCCGAAAAAACTGTCCCCGATACTGGTATGCGTTCCGTAATGGATGTATATCGGTCCCTGGAAAAATACGCCCTTACCGACTTTTCCGAAAATACGGTTTATTAGTTCTGTACGCTTTTCCGTTTCATCCTCAAAAGTTTTATTATATTCGTAACAGAGGTTGTGAGTTTTCAGTTTGATAGCTTTCAGTTCCGGATCGGCCGGGCAAAAAAGTGTTCCTGAAAATATCTTCTTTTCTTCGTTCATAATTGTTTCCTTTCATTATGTGCTGATAATTGCGACTGATATTTGTTTGATAAAAATTGCTTTATTTAACACGATATGTTCTTAAAATTGCTGGAATTGATTTATTGTGTCTTAAAAATTGCTATTTGTGTAAGTTTGAAAATGTCTTATTATTACTTTGACGATTTTACTTATAAAAAACGAAAAAATGTTTTTTTGTTGTCGTGAGAAGTTCAGGATTTGAATTGTGGTTTTTAGCTTTTCTGCGGAATTAAGTGCTTGCGTCAATTCTGATCCTCATGTACATTTTATTGGCAATCTTCTGAACTGTGTGCCGTTGTCGTCAATTTTCCTGTCCTGATGACTTCAATTTTTTGCCTGACGGTTTTGTTTTCTGTCGCGTTTTTGGTATTTTTCCGCTTTAAATCAGGATGCTTATTTATGTTATTCGTTTTTAAAGGTTTCCGGCATCACAAAGCTTGATTTCAACCTCGCTTAAACAATTATTGGCTGAAAATGCTTTGATTTTGACAATATCATCAGAATTGTCCGGAAGTAAAGCGCAAAGCAAACATCCACGATATGTTTTACAGACGCTGCCTGTATAATCATAAACGCTTTTGCTGTCTCCGTTTCCGATTCCTATTACCTTAGCACCTGTCGCGGAAACGGTAATTTCCATGTCGTCATCAGGCACAGTTCTTCCTGAAGCGTCTTTCAGCGAAATTTCGGCGTATATAAGATCGGCTTTTCCGGTAGTTCCGGTCAGATCGGGTTTAATTTCGATACACTCGGTTTTACCCGTTGTTTCAAGAATATCGGTTCCCGAAATCTTGTCGTTTGTAAATGCAGTTGCTTCGAGTTTTCCGGGTCTGTAATTCAGCTCAAATTCCGCAATTCCTATGTCGCTCGGCTTTTTTTGACCGATAAGCTCTCCGTTTAACCTGAGCTCACATAAATCGGCAGTGCTGTAAAGGAAAACTTTTGTTTTTGCTCCTTTTTCTGTATAATTCCAGCTTCTTGAAACGCGGTAAAATCCCCATGCCGACATTGAATATTTTTTTCCGTACTGCGACGGTGATTCAGTTACTATGTAAACGCTTCCGGGGTTAATCGCAGCTTTGCGGTAGTATGACTGAGGTGTTTTATTTCCGATTATGTTTATATCTCCGCAGTTTGCCGTATGTTCAGGGAAAGAAGTCAGGGAAGAAGTTCCGCCTTCTCCGTCAACGGTATGTCCGATACCTGTTTCCCCGAAGTAATCAAGACCTGTCCAGACAAACTCTCCTATAAATCGCGGGTGTTTGTCAAGAGCTTTTTTTACCCTTACGGCATCAAGCGGAAAGGACTCAGTCATAGCTATCAGTCGTTCCGGGAATATCCTCAGATCCTTTTCAAGACGGTAAAGCAGGTAATTATAGCCGCAGACGTCGAGACATTCGGCAATAGGAGCGGTTTTTTCGGTAAAATAGTCAAATGCGTCACCTGTGTCATCTCTCGTTCTGATATCGGCATCATTGTCGGCAGGACTTTCCCAGAAGGTACAGAGAGCATGAGTTACAGGTCTGCTGCTGTCAAGTTTTTTTATAAGACCGATTATTTCATTGCTTGTGCGGTAGCCGTAGGAAACTCCGCGTTTGTCCTCGATTTCATTTCCGGTCGACCACATAATGACAGATGGATGGTTACGGTCACGCATTACCGTGGCGGCGGTGTCTTTTTTGAAGTCAGAGTCAAAATACAGGTGGTAGTCGTACGTTCTTTTCGGCATGCGCCATGCGTCGAAAAGCTCATCTATTACCAGCATTCCGAGCTTGTCGCACACATCAAGCAGCAGAGAAGACGGCGGATTATGCGCAGTTCTTACGGCGTTGAAACCGGCTTCTTTAAGTATTCTGATTTTTCTTTCCTCAGCACTTCTGAAAGAGGCGGCGCCGACAATGCCGTTGTCGTGATGGATACAGGCACCGATAAGCTTTACCGGCTTTCCGTTTATCATAAAACCTTTTTCAGGACTGCATTCTGTTGTGCGGATTCCGAACCCGATATTTTCATTGTCTTCCGAAACGTCTGTTTTGAGAGTAAGGTCAGCATAACTCATGATGGGATTTTCCGGTGACCATAAACCGGCACCCGACACAGTCGTGTTGAAGCTGAAAGAGTTTTCGCCGCATGTCAGCCATACATGTTTTTCAAATTTTTTGATTTTTTTGCCATTCTGTGAGATATCAAAGCTTATAACGGCATTTTTCGAGCTTGAGGCGTGTACACTTACAGAGAATGTCAGATACGCCTCGTCGTCTGTGATTTTTACGGTAGCAACTGAGGATTTAAGTGGTGTAAAATAATCTTCGTCTGCGGAAAGCAGTTTTACTTCCCGGTAGATTCCAAGACCCGTGTACCATCTTGAAGATGGCTGAGCGGTATTATTTACTTTTACCTGTAAAAGGTTATTTTCTTCCGGAATGAAATCATCGCAGTTGCAGATAAACGGTGTGTATCCGTAATGAAGGCAGGAGAGAAGGTTCCCGTTAAGGCAAATCTCGGCATTGCCCATTATGCCGTCAAAATAAAGAAAGTGATGTTTTTTACCGTCGGAGTTGAAGTTAAGGGAATAAAGTGCGGATGCTGTTTCAAAAAATCCTTGGTCGGCACCCGTTTGGCTGTCAGCGCACCTTTTGCGTGAAATCATAACATCATGCGGAATTACGGTTTTTTCGGTTTCATTGCCGGATGAAATCTGCCAGTCTTTGTTCAGAATAGTATTTTTCATAGCACATCTCACGGTAAATAATTGTAAAAGAAGCTGTTTTATTTCAAGTTTTTTCACTTGTTCCGACAATATAATATACGAAATACTCTGAATAATCAAGAGTTTTTTAGTATTTCCGAAACATTTTTAATTCAAGACAACGATTCTTCAGCACATAGCATAAGTTTGTAATAAATGAAAGAGTGGATAAATATAATTGTAGTAAAATCATGAGGGGTAAGCTGAAAAATATGTCGGTATAATTGCCGGAAGCGTGTCAGGGTTAAATTAAAAGGATTAACTGACAGCGTGAAAAGGAAAGGTTTAATTTAAAAAGCTGACTGACCTGAATGGAAAAGAACAGTTTTTATTTGAAAAATATTAAATAAAACTGACGTAAAAGCTCGGGTTCAGATCTGAAAAAATTTAATTACGCTGTCAGAAAATCTTTCAGTTTAAGAAAATAAAGTTGCTTATGAAATAATTCGGTAAGATTTGAAGAAACAAAGCTTCGGAAGATAATAAGTGCTTAAGAGCAAAAGATTAACCTTACTTAACGAAAAAATGTCTGTAAAAACTTTATAAACCGCAGTCAAAGATTGGATTATTTGTATAAAAGCGTGGTTAGCTAAAGCTAACTATTTGTGCTTTAACACAAAATTCTGTAAAATCTGAAAAAATGTTGACAAATCGGATAAAATAGAGTATACTGATAACAGTTAGCAGAGACTAACCCGCAAATCAAAACCAAAGGGAGTTATGTGATGAATCTCAGTGAAGCAGTTGAGGGAAAGGAATACATAATAAAGAGCATTGAAACAGGCGACGAGGAGCTTGACGCTTTTTTGTTTTCTCTCGGATGCTATAAAGATCAGCCGATAACGGTAGTGTCACATAAAAAGGGCGGTTGCGTGGTCTCTATAAAGGAAAGCAGATACAACATTGATTCAGAACTGGCTAAGGCGATAAAAATCTGAAAAAATCAGAATGCTGAACGCCGGTTGTTTTTTGCTTCTCGGTTAGCGTAGGCTAACTTGTTTAAGGATCACAGTAAACAGCGTAAAAAATTCGGATAGCTTAAACCGTTTACAGTCGGATAAGCGGAAAAAACCGGCGGAGGATGTGTTTTCAGCCGGTCTAAATAAAGTAAGCAAAAAAAGAAATAAATACAAGGAGAAAAAAATGAAAATTGCTTTAACGGGAAATCCGAACTGCGGGAAAACAACAATGTTCAACGCACTTACCGGAAGAAGCGAAAAGGTTGGTAACTGGGCGGGAGTTACCGTCGAAAAAAAGATGTATCCGGTAAAGAAGAGCTATACCGGAGGTTATGCCGAGGTGATAGCGGTTGACCTTCCGGGAGCGTATTCAATGTCTCCGTTTACCTCGGAGGAGAGCATAACGAGCAGTTATGTGACAGGTGAAAAACCGGATGTAATAGTCAATATAGTTGACGCAACCAATCTGAGCAGAAGTCTGTTTTTCACCACGCAGCTTCTGGAGCTCGGCATACCGGTCGTTGTTGCGCTTAATAAAAGCGACATAAACGAAAAGAAGGAAACCGAGATAAACGAAAGGCTGCTTTCGGAAAAACTCGGCTGTCCGGTAATCAAAACCGTTTCGGTTTCGTCAAAGGGACTCAGAGATGTCATCAATGCGGCAACAGCGGCGGCAGGCAAGTCGCAAAAAGCACCGTTTACTGTACACATAAATGACATCACGGATAAAAAGCAGGTACAGGAGGCTGACCGACTCAGATTTGAATTTGTCGGAAAAATAGTTGCAGAAGTTGAAACCCGTAAGGTATTTACAAAGGATAAAAACCTCGGAGATAAAATCGATGCGGTTCTTACCAACAAGTGGCTCGGACTTCCGATATTTGCTCTTGTCATGTTCCTTGTTTTCGGCATATCCCAGGCTTGGGTGGGGCCGCTTATAGCCGATTTTCTCGTATTGGGAATAGAAACTTTCCAGGGTTTTGTCGGAACGCTTCTTGAGGACGCAAACCCCATACTTTCCGCAATTCTTGTCGACGGAATAATAGGCGGAGTAGGAGCCGTTATAGGATTTCTTCCGCTTGTTATGGTAATGTATTTCCTTATCGCAGTACTTGAAGACTGCGGCTATATGGCAAGGGCAACAGTCGTTCTTGATCCGATATTCAAAAAAGTAGGACTATCCGGAAAATCGGTAATTCCTTTTGTTATAGGAACCGGTTGCGCAATACCCGGAATAATGGCTTGCAGAACGATAAGAAACGAGCGTGAACGCAGAACGACGGCAATGCTTACACCCTTTATGCCGTGCGGCGCGAAACTTCCGGTTATAGCGTTGTTTGCAGGAGTGTTTTTTGCGGATTCGGTATGGGTAGGCACTCTTATGTACTTTGTCGGAATATTCCTTATTTTCCTGGGAGCGCTGCTTGTAAACAGAATAGCCGGTTACAAACACAGAAAATCTTATTTCATTATAGAACTTCCCGAGTACAAAAAACCGTCGGTAAAACAGGCATTCTTTTCAATGCTGATGAGAGGTAAGGCATACATTATCAAAGCCGGAACGATCATACTCGTATGCAACATGGTGGTACAGATAATGCAGAGCTTTACCTGGAGCTTTACTCCCGTGGGAGAAGGTCAGGCATCTGAATCAATACTTGCTTCAGTGGCGACTCCGTTTGCGTTCCTGCTTATTCCGCTGGGATTCGGTGTCTGGCAGATGGCTGCTGCGGCGATAACAGGATTTATAGCAAAGGAAAATGTCGTCGGAACTCTCGCCGTTTGCTATGGAGTTACAAATTTCATAAACGTTGACGATCTGGTGCTTGAAAGCGGAGCCGCCGAGGTTGCGGCAATTTTCGGGATAACAAAGGTTGCGGCGCTCGCCTGCCTTATGTTCAATCTGTTCACACCGCCCTGTTTTGCGGCGATAGGTGCAATGAACGCCGAAATCAAGGACAAAAAATGGCTTTTCGGAGGAATAGCGTTGCAGCTTGCGACAGGATACAGTGTTGCGTTTGCCGTATATCAGTTAGGAACTCTAATCACTGAGGGAAGACTTGGCAGCGGTTTTGTCCCCGGACTTATAGCCGTTTGTCTTATGGCGGCGGCAATAATATTCGTTATCAGGAGAAACGATATTCATTTCCGTGAAAAATACGGTGTGGCTCCGAAAGCCGGAAACGCTCTCAAATCTTAAAACAAACACCTGAACATAGGATAAAAATCCGGGATACAAGGATTTTCAGAAAAAATTTCTAGTCCGGAAAAATCCGAAATATCAGTACTGAATTTTACTGAAAGTGGGATAAAACTGAAAAATTCGAAATAAGTCAGCTTTTTTGTCAGATTAAAAACAGAAATATTTTTAAAATACCATCTTAAAAAAATAATCTGAAAATCGATCTCAGGCTGACCAAAGCAGAATCAAAACAGATTTAACATCCGGCAGATTTCACGTCCTGAAAAAGCCGGAAGAGGCAGAAGGAGGAAAATGAAAAACTTAATAATTGCGGCTGTGCTTGTCGCGGTGGCAGGATTAGCTTTATTTTACATTTTGCGTGCAAAAAAGAGAGGGCAGAAATGTATCGGTTGCCCCTATTCCGGAAAGTGCGGCAGTAAAAACTGCGGTTGCGGCACGCAAAGTAAAGAAGATGGGAATAGTTAATTAAGATAATAGTAAAAACCGGCAAAAGCGAATTTTGTTTGACGCTTTTGCCGGTTTTCTGCATCGTTTAACTGTTAAGCAGTGCAAAATCGGTCAGCAGTGTATAGCTAAGAGATTTGAAGAACTTATAAAAATATCAGTTGTCTTTTTTTGAAACCAGAAATGAAAGCAGCGGCACTTTTTCAATAATTCTGTCAAGCTTCGGAATAAGAGCCGTATCCGAACGGTTGACTGCGCCCAGCAGTATCAAAAAGATTCCGTAAACAACAGCAGCCGTAAAAATTGATAAAAGTGTTATCAGCCTGCTCTCTCCTGAAAAGCGGACTGCAATTCCGTAGACAGCAATAGCAGACGCTCCGCATAGCAGTGCAGAAAGCAGCGGTCTTATAAATATTTTCAGTGCCGAGAATTTTACCTTTGCGTATCTTGCGATAAAGTAAAAATTCAGTGCCGTGATTGTCAGATAGAAAAGAAAAGTGCTTATGGGTGAGGCGTAAATACCGAGGTAACCGTCACCGACCTTAACTGCCGGGAGAAGATATGCCGAAACGGCTTTTACTGCGGCTCCGGCAATCATCGAGTAGACAGAGTATTTCTGTTTTCGGAAAGACTGCAAAACTCCGTTTGTTACCGCCATAACGCCGATAAGGAAAACCGACGGTGCAAGAACCGAAAGGAGCGGAGCTGCCATTTCGGCATTTGCTTTACTTTCAAATATCAGAGAAAGAACCGGATAGCTCATCAGAGCGAGCCCGACAGTGCAGGGCAGCGATATTATAGCCGACAGTTTCAGACTTTTATTTAAAAGCAGAGAGATTTTTTTGTCGTTACCGCACGCTACGGCAGAGCACAGCGCAGGAATAAGGGCACTGACTATCGGATATATAAGAACCGGCGGCAGATTGAAAAGAGTCACGCAGTAAGCCGTATAGTTTCCGTAAACGGCAACTGCCGCCTCTTTTGCAAATCCAATATCTTGCAGACGTCGCATAACGATGAGAGTATCTATCATCGACGACATGCTCAGTAGTGAAGAAGAAAGCATTACCGGCAGTGCAACCTTGAAAAAAGATGCGAGCATAGCCTTGCTTTTTATTTCCTCCGGAGCATGAAAATCAGCTGTTTTCTCCCTACGCAGACATCCTGAAAGCAGTGCGGAAAGAGCAAGAAAAACTGCGCCGAAAATAACGCCGACGGTAACGCCGAATATTGCGTAAGCGGCAACCCTGTAAATCGGATAACCTTTTTTTAAGGCATACATACCGAGAGCTATACCGACGCATAGTTTAAGAAGAGATTCGATAATTTCCGAAACCGCGGTCGGAACCATATTTCTCTGTCCCTGAAAATAACCCCGTACCGTGCTTGAAATACATACGAAAAACAGAGCCGGAGAAATAGCCATGATGCAGAGAAAAGAGAGGTCGGCGGCAATAAATTCTGCAAGGTTTCTGCTGAAAACAAGCATAGCTAAGGAAGCTAACAGTCCGAAGGCAGAGAACACCGAAATTGTAAGACGGAAGAGTTTTTTTGCGGCGGCGGGGTTGTTTTTTGCGTTATACTCCGACACAAGAATCGAAAGCGCAACCGGCACCCCTGCTGTTGAAAGCATATAAAGCCAAGTGTATATCTGATACGCTGTGTTAAAATAACCCATGCCCTCGTTTCCGAGCATGTTGGTAAGGGGGATTTTGAAAACAAGTCCGATAATTTTAGTTATCAGATTTGCGCACGTCAAAACAATAACCCCGGTCAGAAAGACCTGTTTTTTTGCTTTTTCCCGCATAAAATCCTCCTCTTTTAACATTTTTGATCTGTAATATACGGCAAGCGGCATACGCTTATAAAATAGTGTATGCCGTTTGATTTTAAAATATTAATTTAAGCCGGAATTTAACCGAGTACTTTTTTCAGAATTGAAAGTCCTTTGTCGATTTCTTCATATGTAATGGTAAGCGGCGGCAGGAAACGCAGAACATCCTTACCGGCTGTCAGAACCATAAGTCCCTCGGCAAGACATTTTTTTGCAAGTTCTTTGTGTGAACCGTTGACTTTTACCCCTATCATCAGTCCCTTACCTCTGATTTCGACGACTGCGGGTAACTTCATTGCGGATATTTCTGAAACAATGTACTTACCTTTTTCTGCTACCGAGGCAAGAAATTCAGGTTTTGATACCGTGTCCATAACCACACATGCGCCTGCACATACAGCCGGGTTGCCTCCGAAAGTTGAGCCGTGGTCGCCCGGGTGGAAAACGTCGGCACATTTTTCACCGAGTACGCAGCATCCTATCGGCAGACCTGCGCCGAGACCTTTCGCAAGAGTGAAGATGTCAGGCTTAACTCCGATATTTTCAAATGCGTAAAGAGAACCGGTACGGGCTATGCCGGTCTGAACCTCGTCAAAAATAAGCAGGATGTCGTTTTCGTCGCATAGCTTTCTGACTTCTGAGAGAAATTCCGTGTCGATTACGTTTACTCCGCCCTCTCCCTGAATCACCTCGCACATAACAGCGCAAACCGAACTGTCTGACAACAATTTTTTCAGCGTTTCGGTTTCGCCGGCTCTCAGGTACTCAAAGCCATCGGTAAACGGGAAGAAATAGTTGTGGAATACCTCCTGACCTGTCGCCGACAGCGTCGTTATCGTTCTGCCGTGGAATGAGTCGATAAGGGTTATTATTTTGCTTCTGCCTTTACCGTATTTGTCGAAGCTGTATTTACGTGCGGTTTTTATTGCCGCTTCATTGGCTTCTCCGCCGCTGTTTGAAAAGATGACCTTTTTCATTTTTGATGATTTTACAATCTTTTCGGCAAGCACGGCGCTTGGAGCGGAATAGTAGTAGTTTGAAATGTGCTGGATTTTTCCGAGCTGATCTGTTACTGCCTTTATCCATTCTTGCGGTGCAATACCGAGAGAATTGACGCCTATTCCGGCTGTAAAGTCGATATATTCCTTGCCCTGAACATCGGTAAGGGTAGCATTTTTTCCGTAAGCGGGGCAAAGTGGGAGTCTTCCGTAGGTGGAAGCGATATATTCCCCGTCAAGATTTTTTATTTCGGTTTCATTCATTGTAAATACCTCCGGAAGTAAGAGCGATAAATAATAGTTTGTTTCAGAACAGTTATGCAAAAATCATTTCAGTGCGTAATGCAGTAATTATTTCAGCATAAATATTTAAAATTTATTTTTCAAACGAAATGTTTTTTCTTTGTGCTTTTCTCAGTTTATATGTTTTCAGAGGCTGAACATTGTACCGGCACCCTCATCGGAAAGCATTTCAAGAAGAATGGAATGCGGTACTCTGCCGTCGATTATACAGGTGCTGTGAACGCCCTTGCGTATAGCCTCTGCGCAGCAGCGGATTTTCGGAATCATGCCGCCCTTGATTATTCCTTTTTCAATAAGCGATTCTATTTCGTTTATTTTGATTTCCGGAATCAGTGTTGCGGGATCTTTCGGATCGAGCATAACTCCGGAGATATCGGTAAGTAATATGAGATTTGTCGCTCCGAGAGCAGTGGCGATCTCAGCGGCGGCAGTGTCGGCGTTTATGTTGTAAACCGGAGCTCCGTCCGTACCCTTTGCTACCGTGCTGATAACCGGGATGAAACCGGCTTTGAGGTTTGCAAGGATTATTGAGGGGTTGCATGACACAATGTCTCCCACATATCCGTAATCGGTGCCGTCTTCGCCGGTAAGCTTTTCTGCAGAGAGAAGCTCGCCGTCTACACCGCAGAGTCCGACAGCCTTTCCGCCTATCTGTTCAATGTAGTTTACAAGCTCCTTGTTGACCTTGCCTGCGAGTACCATCTGTACGATTTCCATTGTTTCCTTGTCGGTGTAACGCAGTCCGTTTACGAATTTTGAAACCTTTCCGGTTTTCTCCAGCATTTCGTTTATTTCCGGGCCGCCTCCGTGAACGAGCACTATATTTATACCGATGCAGGAAAGCAGGACGATATCGGATATCACCGCCGCTTTCAGCTCTTCGTTAATCATCGCGTTTCCGCCGTACTTGACTACAACGGTTTTGCCTGAATACTTCTGAATGTACGGCAAAGCTCTTGAAAGAACGTATGATTTTTCAAGGTTTGAGAGTTTATTTACCGATTCGGGTGCGCTCGGAATAGTGATGTTGTCCATTTTTAACCTCCGGTATAAAAAATGAGTTGACATAGCAAAAGTATTGATTATTGAAAATTCTTTTATGTAACACGAAATGCAGAAACAAAAGTAATGGTTCAAAAAATCCGAGGATGCTTTTTCAGCAGGCGGATTCTGACGCTGTGTATCCGGAAAAACGACTGGCGTTGTAAATAACTGTACACCGATAGCTTCCGGAAAAGCCATACAGCGCAATATCAGATAAAAGGTAGAGTATATACAGCACTGTAAAGTGCGCTGATATGTGTTTAATACTGTAATATAAAGAAGTCGGGCATACGATGTAATGTGCACTGAAATGTGTTTAATAACGTAAGATAAAAGAGTCGGGCATAATTTCAACCGACAGTGCGCAGAACGGTACACGCTTCAAAGTAAAAGAAATCAGAACTGCTGAGGTACAGCGCAGAGCGCAGTGTCTTCGGGGTATCCGAAATATATATTCATATTCTGAACTGCCTGTCCGGCGGCACCTTTGACCATGTTGTCGATTACCGAGCAGACAATGAGTTTCTTGCAGCGCATGTCAAAATGCAGAGAGATGTCACAGTAGTTGGACATTCTGACATTTTTTATATTTGCATAGCTTCCGGACGGCAGCAGACGGACGAATTTTTCACCCGAGTACGCTTTTTCATAACAGGCGATAACTTCTTCCTTTGTGACGCCTTCTTTAAGGCTGAGGTAAACCGTCGACTCAATGCCTCTGTTTACCGGAAGCAGGTGAGGAACGAACGTAACATTTATTTTTACATTGGCAATATCCGAAAGAGTCTGTTCTATTTCCGGTGTGTGGCGGTGCTCTCCTGCTTTATAGGCAGAAAAGGCTTCGTTTGTGTCGGGGTAGTGGCTGCCCTGGGTGAGACCTCTGCCGGCACCGGTAACGCCGGATTTTGAATCGATTATTATGTTCTCAGTCTGAACAAGTCCGTTTGCAAGCGCCGGAGCGCAGGCAAGTGCTATCGATGTCGGATAACAGCCCGGATTTCCGATTATCTTTGCTTCCTTTATTTTGTCCCGGTAAAGCTCAGGCAGACAGTATCCGGCGTATTTATGTATGTCGGGATGCGAATAATTCCGCTTGTACCATGCCGAATAGTCGTTTTCGTCATACATTCTGAAATCTGCGCCGAGGTCTATCAGCAGTTTACCTTTTTCAAGGCAGGCCTCTGCAAGAGGTTCTGAAAGACCGTGCGGAAGAGAAGCGAATATCACGTCCGATTTTTCAATCACCGCATCGGCGTTTTCCAGAGTCAGATCAAGAATGTTTCTGAAATTCTGAAATATATCGGAATAACACTGTCCCTCATACGACACAGAAGAGAGCGCGGCTATATTTACGTATGGGTGCAGGCAAAGTATCCGTGCAATCTCTGCTCCGGCATAACCTGTGGCTCCCACAATTCCTGCATTTATCTTTTTCATTTTTCTGTCCTCGATTTAATTTGAATTTTTCTGTATTTACTCTTTATTTACCGATAATGTCAGCTATTCATTTCTTAGCTTATTTTGACGTACGGTTCAGTCAATGTGCTTAGCTGCGTGTTTGTCAAGAAAATCACGGCAAAGCGCAATCTGCTCTGAAACTCTTACAGCCGCCGGACCGCCGGTTACTTTACGGCCGTTGACACAGTTAATCAGATCAATCGCCGGGTAGATTCCGTCCTCAAACTCCGGACAGAATTCACGGTATTCGTCCATGCTCATCGTTTCAAGCGTTTTTCCGTTGTCGATACAGTAAGCTATTATTTTTCCGGTTATTTTGTAAGCGTCCCGGAACGGCAGACCTTTCTTTACAAGATAATCGGCGCAGTCGGTAGCGTTTATAAAACCTTTGGCTGCGGCGTTTCTCATTACGCCTACGTTTACCTTAGAGGTTTCAAGCATTTCGCCGAAGATATCAATGCAGAGCTTGGTGTTGTCCACGGCGTCAAAAATCGCTTCTTTGTCCTCCTGCATATCTTTGTTGTATGCAAGCGGGAGACCTTTCATCAGTGTGAGCAGTGTCATAAGCGAACCGTAAACCCTTGCGCATTTTCCCCGTACAAGCTCGGCAATATCGGGATTTTTTTTCTGAGGCATAATCGAAGATCCGGTGGAATAAGCGTCGTCAAGCTCAATAAACCCGAATTCGGATGAACACCAGAGAATTATTTCTTCCGAGAATCGGCTGAGGTGCATCATTATCATCGAAAGGTCGGAAACGCTTTCGATAGCGAAATCCCTGTCGGAGACACCGTCTATCGAATTCTGCATTACCCCGTCAAATCCGAGGGATTTTGCAACGCTTTCCCTGTCAATCGGATAAGTGGTAGTCGCCAGAGCCCCCGATCCGAGCGGAAGATAATTCATTCTTTCGAGGGCGTCCTCGATTCTTGTTACATCCCGCATAAACATCTGTGCATAAGCCATTATGTAGTGAGCAAGCGTTACAGGCTGAGCCCGCTGAAGATGTGTATATCCCGGCATTACCGTTTCAAGGTGAAGCGACGCCTTATCTGAAATTATTTTTATAAGTTTAAGAAGAGAGGACTTAATATCTCCCATTGTCTTTATGACATACATCCGGCAGTCAAGAGCCACCTGGTCGTTTCTGCTTCTTGCGGTATGAAGTCTTTTTCCGGCATCTCCTATTCTGTCGGTAAGCTCAGCTTCGATAAACATGTGGATGTCTTCCGCATTCATGTCAAATTCAAGCTTTCCGGTCTCAATGTCTTCCATTATTTCCGCAAGACCTTTAAGGATAGCCGAGCAGTCTTCCTTTGAAATTATTCCCTGACGGCAGAGCATTGCGGCGTGAGCCATACTTCCGGTTATATCCTCTTTGTAAAGTCTGTTATCAAATGATATGGATGAGTTGAAGTCGTTGACGGAGGCGCTGAGCTCCTTTTTGAAGCGTCCCTCCCACATTTTTTTTGTTTGCATTTTGCCGTCCTTTCTTGCCGTGTTAAATTATCCGATTTTAATAATGATTATAATACTTTTTTACGGGAAAAACAAGTGTTAATTTTAACAAATATTGCAGAGCCGGCTTATCGCAAATGTATAAAAATACACATATTCTGCATAATATTCAGCGAAAATATTAAACGTGAAAATTTTAATCTGTGATTGACAATTATTTAATAATGTGGTAAAATCAACCTTGAAAATAAAAAGTCCGAAAGAGTCGGGAAAGGAAAAATTATGGGACAGGCAGACAAAGAAGCGCTTGAAGCAAAACTCGAAGTTGCAAGAGAAAAGGAACGCAGAGAGAAAAGAAAAAAACTTGAAAAGAAGAAAAAAGAGTTTATGTCTGATTTCCGGAAATTCATAACACGGGGAAATGTTATCGACCTCGCCGTTGCAATGGTAATAGGAACGGCTTTCAATAAAATAGTCAGCGGTCTTGTCAATTACATAATAATGCCGCTCGTAGGAGTAATGACGGGCGGATTCAGTATAGTCGACAGAAAATGGGTGGTCAGACATGCGACTGAGACAAACAGCGAGCTTGCCGTCCAGTACGGAGCTTTTTTGCAGGCGATAATCGACTTCCTCATAATAGCACTGAGCGTGTTCATTGCGGTCAAAATCATAACCAAAGTAAAAAACAAGCTGAGTGAAAGGGAAATAGAAAAGAAAAAGGCAGAGGAAGCGCAAAAAAAAGCACTGGAAGCAGAAAAAGCGGCTGCCCAGAAGGCGGCAGATGATAAAAAGCGACTCGCTGAAGAACAAATGTATGAAAATATCCGCCTGCAAACACTGATTCTTGAACGTATAGAAAATACAATTTCACAAAATAAACAATAAGTTGCATAGATATGCAAAAAGGGAGGTAAACATGCTTATAACAGATGAGAAATTTTTTTGTGAGGAACTGAATGAACAGATCCCGGAGATGCAAAAAGCCGCACGCGCTTACAGGGAAAGCGGACTACAAGCGGCGGAAAAGGTCCTTGCCGACTACGTAAGGCAGAATATAGAGCCGGATAAGTATTTCAGAATTCCGTATTACTACGAGAGGGAAAATGCTTGGGCGCTTTCCACGGATGACGATTTTGCGGCTGCGGAAAAGATAATGCGCGGCGAGTTGCGTTCCTGCGGATTTACTCATAAGTTTGAAAACGGGGATGTCGACTGGGAGCTTAACCCCACTTATAATGAGTACAAGGAGTGGACCTGGCAGCTTTCAAGACACCACGAATGGCGCTGTCTCGGACACTGTTACCGGATGACCGGAGACGAAAAATACGCTCAGTGTTTTGTAAAATATCTGATGAGCTGGTGCGCACAGGCGGTATGTCCTGAAAATGCGCCGTCCGGTGCTACAAACTGCTGGAGAACGATAGAAGCAGGAATAAGAATGACAAAAAACTGGCATTATGCATTTTTTGCTTTTATAAAATCTCCGTACATGACTGATCACGTTATAACAACTTATCTTAAATCTATCTGGGAACACGGTTACAGGCTGAAAAACTATTCTTCTTCGGGTAACTGGCTTATAATGGAGATGGCAGGACTTTCCCATATAGCAATGCTTTACCCTTTTCTTAAAAAGAGCAACGAATGGGCAGATTACGCATTCGGAAGACTTGCCTCTGAGATAGATGTTCAGGTATATCCTGACGGTTTTCAGTATGAGCTTTCGACCGGTTACCACGGCGTTGTCGTACAGAACTACAACTGGGTAATAAACACCGCAAAGGCGATGGAATATAAAATTTCAGACGAACTTTCAAAAAATCTTCAGCGCTGTTTTGAGATGTACATAAAGCTTTGTCAGCCTGACAGACATACGCCGGATATAAATGACGGCGGAAGAGCTGATGTAGCCTTTTGGGAAAAACTCGGATCATATTATTTCCCGGAGCGTGAGGATTTCAGGTATTTTGCGACAGAGGGTAGGGAAGGCAAACTTCCGGACTATGTAAGTATAGCGCTTCCGTATTCGGGTATGGCAGTTATGAGGACCGACTGGTCAAAAGACGCTGTCTGGGCTTTTATGGAGTCTGCTCCGTTCGGAAAAGCGCATCAGCACGAGGATAAACTGAATGTTCTGATGTATGCATACGGCAAAGACGTGTTGAGAGATCCCGGAAACTATGCATACGATTCTTCGGAAATGAGAAAGTTCATACTTGATACACGTTCCCATAACTGCGCAATGGTAGACGATCGCAGTCAGGCGAGGAGGAAAAAGTATAACTGGCAGCCTGAGCTGATAAAAAAACGTTCAGACCTGAAATGGAAATTCACAAGAGAAACTGATGTTGCGGAAGGCATTTATAACGAAGGTTACGGTTCGGAGCTTATTGACGTAACCCATAAACGCAAAATGATATTTTTCAAAAAAGGTCTGGGAAAAAGTCTGCCTTTTGCACTTGTCATTGACAGATTTATCTCCAATGACGGAAAAGAGCATAAATATGCCGTATCTTACCAGATGAACACGCAGCCGTATGTGGTGGAAAACGGGGTTTATACTGCTGACTTCGGGGACGGGGTAACAATGTCGGTGATAGGCAGCCGGCTTCCGGAAATAGTTGTAGCTCAGAAGGAGCCCTACTGGATGGGCTGGAGACCGGTTCACTGTGCAGAGGAGCACGAGCATAACCCTGCGCCATGTCTACGCTATGTAAATAGCGGCGCACAAACAAGAATAGTGACGGCACTCTATCCGTCAAATAACGGCGAATGTGCAATCAGCAAGATAGAAATAAGTGACGATTTTGATAGTGAGGAGGTAAAAGTAATATTCCGTGACGGCAGCGAAACGGTAGTCAAAGAAAGCGATTATCCGGCGTTTTCAGATTCGGACGAAAAGTTTGTTTAAAAGGAATAACTTAAATGGATAAAAAATATAATCTGGTTTTTATTTTTGCCGATCAGCACCGGAAATTTGATATCGGCTGTTACGGAAACAGTGAGGTAATTACGCCGAATCTGGATAAGCTGGCATCTGAGGGAGTCAGGTTTGAAAATTGCTGTTCCAATTCACCGGTTTGCGTACCTGCCCGAGGCTCTCTGCTTACCGGATTATACGCTCAGAATCACGGAGCATTCACAAATGACCTGGAAATAAGATACGACGTGGAGAGCATAGCAGATGTCCTGATTGAAAACGGGTATCATACCGGATACATCGGAAAGTGGCATTTATGCGGAGTCCCAAGGGAGCAGTTTGTGGAAAAGGGCAAAAGACTGGGATTTGAGGAGTGGAAGGTTGCAAACTGCAACCACGATTACAGAAATTGTTACTACGATGACGAAGAAAATGTAAGGCATTTTGAAGAAGGTTATGAACCTGAAATTTTCGGGGGACTGGCGTGCGATTTTCTTGAAAGAAACTGTGAAGAGGAAAAGCCGTTTGCTTTGTTTTTATCATTCGCTACTCCGCACGATCCTCACGATACAGCAAGTAAAGAATACTGCGATTTGTATCGTGACAGAAAAGTAACCCTTCGTCCGAACTCCGAAGACAAAGTAATGGAGAAAATCGGAAAGTATCTGAGCAAGGCCGAACAAACCGAGCTTGCCAAGGGATACTATGCGCACATTTCCGCAATCGATAAACAGGTCGGAAAAATACTTGATGTACTCAGCAGTAAAGGGAAAAAATCGGAAACCCTTGTGATTTATACATCAGATCACGGGGATATGCTCGGAAGCCACGGACTTAAAGATAAACAGCAGCCTTATGAGGAGGCGATAGGTGTGCCTCTGATAATGTCCTTGCCGGGTGTTATCAAAAGAAGTGTTACAAAGGAGCTGATCGGGCTTGTTGATCTGCCCGTTACGGTAGCGGGACTTCTCGGAATGAAATTCAAAAATAAAACCGACGGCATAGATCTGAAAGATGTGGTTCTATCCGGAGGAAAAGGACTTGACGAGTGCTATCTTTATGATCTTTTCCCGTGCCATCAGGCAATTGACAAAGGAATGCGTGCATGGAGAGCAATAAAAACGCAAAAATACACCTACTCAGTTTACGGAAACGGTAAGGAAAGATTTCTTTTTGACAACGAAAAAGATCCGTATCAGATGAATAATCTGATCGATGATAAAACCTGCTCTCAGGTAAAAAATAAACTTTCATCGATTCTCTCAGGTTACGTCAAAAAATACGACGGATTTATGGAAGGCGAGGAATATATAAGATTTACCGGAAGAACAGATGATTTTAATAAGAGTCAGCTTTACTTTGGCAGAGAAGAACTGAAAACAAACGAATAATATATTTGCCGACAAACGGTAATCTTCAAAGGGAAAATATAAGCAAGGAGAATAATATGGAAAAATACGCATGGACCGGAAGAATTGTGCCGGGAAAAAAAGCAGAATATGTAAAAAGGCACGATGAAATATGGCCGGAAATGAAGAAGGTGCTTACGGAAGCCGGAATAAAAAACTACACTATCTGGAACACAGGAGATATGCTTTTCGGTTACTACGAATGCGAAAAAGGGGCTGAATATGCCGCCCGTGTACAGAGTGAAAGTCCGGTGGTAAAAAAATGGGATGAGTATATGAAAGATATACTTATAATGGACAAAGATCCGGTAACGGGGGCACAGCCCTTGCTTGAAAAGGTTTTTGAGCTTAACTGAAATCAGAATATTTAAAAACGGTCAGAAAACAGCTTCCTGATCCGGATATAAAGGAGAAAATTATGCCGTATATTGATCTTAAAGCTTCCGCAGTCATAGACGAAAAAGCGGAAAAAATACTTGTAAGCGAGTTTGGAAAAGCGATAGAACTCATACCGGGAAAGAGTGAGGAATGGCTGATGCTCAATATAGAGGGCGGAAAGCATATGGCGTTCAGAGGAACTCCGGGAGCCGCAATGGTTGATGTCCATGTTTTCGGAAAAGCCAAGGACTCAGAATATGAAAAACTGACCGGGAAAATATGCGAAACTGTAAGCGCAGTACTCGGAATCCCGAAAAACAGGATATACGTCAAGTACAGTGAATATCAGCACTGGGGCTATAACGGAAGCAATTTCTGAAAGGAGTAGCCATGCCGGAAATTTTAAGTTACAAAAGAGAAGCGGGCGGCAGTCTTTTTGCCAAACAGGAAAAACTGGAAGCGGAGCAAACGGTTACACTTGAAAAAAACACGGTTATCTGCAATAAAAATCTGACGGTAAGTTTTTTCGCCGGTCAGGATTTCGGCGGATTAAGAGCCGGACACGGATTAAAGGAATATTCTGCTTCTTATGTCGAGGTCGACGGAAAGGAAATAAGGGTATTTTTTACCGGTGCAGAAACAGTTCTCGTAAAGTCAGTCTCACACGGACTTGAAATAAAGGGAAGTGCTTGTCTGGTGATAAGAGCCGGATGCGGAAAAGCGTCGGTAACACTGTCTGCGGGCGGCAGGAGTTTTGATATTTCAGACGTGATGTGGGCCGGCAGAAACGGATACATTTTTGTACAGTCGCTGGCAGGGAACACACATGATGTTGCCGTAAGATGGGACTGTAACGATTACCGTAAACCGATTTACGCAGTAGGTGATTCTTATTTTAATCCCACCGCCAGGGAAAGGTGGACCTCCTATCTTATCGGAAACGGATATAACGGAAGTCTGTTGCTCGGATATCCGGGAATGAACAGCACGACCGGGCTTTCGGAATTCAAGCAGGCACTGACATACGGAAATCCGGAGTTTGCACTTTGGTGTCTCGGGATGAATGATCCCGACAGCCGGGACGGCATAAGCGAAACATATAAAAAGGCGACAGACGAATTTATAATAATCTGCCGGGAGAAGGGGATAATTCCGGTCCTTGCGACTATTCCCAATGTTCCTTCGAGAACCAACGTGTTAAAAAACAGTTACGTAAGATCAAGCGGACTCAGATACATCGACTTTTGCCCTGCGGTAAATCCCGATGTAAACAGCGGAGAGTGGTATGAAGGAATGCTGTGTCCCGACGGAGTACACCCTGCGGAGGCCGGAGCCAAAGCACTGTATATCAGAGCGCTCACCGACTTTCCTGAAATTATGCGTATTTGTTGATTTGTAGGAATTCTGTAAAAAACATAACAAAAAAGAGACTGCTTATTGCAAAGCCGTCTCTTTTCGTTTTGAGTGAAATAATACACCATTTTTTGGCATAAGCAGAAAACAGGCGTGTGCATTAATGTACTATCGACATAAAAATGAGGTGAAACAATGTCTGAAATGATGAATAACAGCATGCTTGCAGAAGAGCCGGTAGCACAAACCTGTCCTGCGATAGGATATCAGAAAGTAAACATGTGCGTTCCGGTCACAGTTACTCCTTTTGCCAATGCAATGACAACGGTAACAAAATGCTGTGGCGACCCCGTGATAGTAAGCGGCGAGGAGCCCTGCAAAGGAGTTAAAAACGGCGTGTGTAAGTTCACTATAAGCCAGGGAATCTGTATAGCTGTTCCGGTTGACTTCGGCGCGACGGCTACGGTCGGCGACACTTACGTTGACTGTCTCGGTGCCGACAGCACTGATATATGCACAAACGGTGTGGCAGAAGAGGTGACTGAATAATTATGAAAAACAGTTATTATCCTCTTATTGACGGAATAAAACCTGCCGATACCGACTGCTCAGGAGACGGCTGTTTAAGGACCGGATATCAGTACGCCGAAATCAGTCTGCCGATAGAAATCGAGCCTGGCACGAAACTCGGGGATATTAAGACCGAGTGCTGCGGTGAGCCGACGGTGAAATGCAGAACATGTGAGGACGGTATGCGCTGTGAGGTTATCATAACGCAGAAAATCTGTATTAAAATTCCCGTCTGTTACTCTGTGAAAGCCTGTGCAGGCAAGGAAAAGACAGAATGCGATAACTGCTGCTGCGAATGAGAGCGAACAGAAAAAAAGCCGGATAGTCTCCTTTACGGGGATTATCCGGTTTAATTTATTAAGCCGATTATGTTTTACAGAAATTTGAAAATTTATTTTTTATGCGGCGTTTTGCAGTAAGGACATACACCGTTTTCGGTGGAGCGGTAGGAAAACGAAGCTCCGCATGATGCACAAACTGCATAAACAAAGGTGTCTTCCGGACCCTTTGCGGTGTTTACGGTGATGTTTTTTCCGTCAAGCAGATAGCCGTAAAGCCAACCCTTTTCAAAACATCTTTTAACCGTCTTATAAACCTGTTCCTCTGACATTCCGAGCTGGGAAGCAATCGAGCTGACGGTACGTAGTTTTTCTTTGTCAATTGCGAAAACAACACGCTTGCAGAAACGTTTATCAGCGTAAAAAACCCAAAGAATCGGGCAGGCATAGAAGTCAACGGCAGTAAATACGATGCCGATTACCATGATGACCGTAAGTCCGTTTGAAGCTCCGAGTATAATCATCGGAATGCCGGCGACAAGGAGAACAGAGGACAGGACCGACATAATAAGCATAATTCTGAGTTCTTTGTTTAAAGTAGCCATATAATGCTCCTATTTGATTTATCTGTCTTTAAATTATCATTGCTTAATCTTAGATATTATTCGAACTGCGCCCTGTAAATTTCAGAGTAAAATCCGCCTTTTTCAAGCAGTTCCTCGTGTTTTCCGCGTTCAACTATATCTCCGTCTTTAACCACGAGTATAAGGTCGGCATTGCGTATAGTCGAAAGTCTGTGCGCAATTACAAAACAAGTTTTACCCTGCATCAGTCTGTACATAGCGTCCCGTATCAGAAGCTCGGTCTGGGTGTCAACATTTGAGGTTGCCTCATCGAGAATCAGCAGATGTGCAGGCGAAAGCATCGCACGGGCAATTGTCAGAAGCTGTTTTTGACCTTTTGAGAGGTTTACTCCGCCGTCGGTGACAAGTGTTTCGTATTTGTCCGGAAGCGACTCGATATAATCGTGCATGTTTGCGGCTTTTGCAGCATTGATTACCTCTTCCTCTGTTGCGTTTTCTTTTCCGTAAGCAATATTCCGGAAAATGGTACCTTCAAAAAGCCATGTGTCCTGCAAAACCATCGAAAATGCTCCGCGCAGACTTTTTCTCGTATAATGCTCTATATCGGTACCGTCAAGTGATATAACTCCGCCCTGCGGCTTATAAAACCGCATGAGGAGGTTTACCAGTGTTGTCTTTCCGGCACCGGTAGGGCCGACGATCGCAACCGTCTGTCCGGCTTTAGCATCAAACGAAAGAGAATGGATAATGATATTTTCCGGATCGTAACCGAAACGGACATCGGTAAATGAAACGTCACCTTTTGGATTTACAAGAGTAACGGCGTCAGCGGGATCAGCCGGTTCTCCGTCCTCGTCGAGGAGTCTGAAAACTCTTTCGGCTGCGGAAAGCGCCGACTGTATTTCTCCCATGATGTTGGCATATTCGTTAATAGGTCCCGAAAATTTTCTTGCATAGAGCAGAAAAGAAGAAATATCTCCTATAAGTATATAGCCAAGGAGGAACATAAGCGATCCTACCGTGCTTATGAGAACAGTTCCGAGGTTGTTTACAAAGTTGACGGAGGGACCGATAAGGCTTCCGTAGTAATCCGCTTCAAAATATGCGTCGACAGCTTCCTCGTTTTTGTCCTCAAATTTACTTATGATGTTATCTTCTCTTGCATACGCCTTAATGGTTTTAAGACCGGAAAGCATTTCTTCGGAAAAACCGTTGAGTTCAGCGAGCTTTGCCGAACGCTTTCTGAAAAGAGGACGGACTGCCTTGCTTCGCTTTACGGCTATAAAAACCGAAAGCGGGATAGTGATTATAAATACCGCAATGAGCGGAGGAGATATAAGCAGCATTCCGATAAACGCACCGATAATTGTTATTATTCCGGTAGCCGCCTGAAGAATGTCGTTGGAAAGAGAAGCGTTGATGGTGTCTATGTCGTAGGAAACCCGGTTGATAAGGTCACCCGCCTGAAGTCTGTCAAGGTATCCTACCGGAAGGGAAATCATTTTGTCAAATACATCCTGACGCATCTTCCGAATTATTTTCTGCGTCAGCCTGATCATCAGAAATGACAGTATGTAAGCGAGTACCGAGGAAATTACATAGAAAACCGCCATAAGCGAGCAATAGTAGAAAACCGCATCAAAATCAACGCCGGTTTCAAGTCCGATTGCATTGATCGCTTTACCGGTGAGGTAAGGACCGAGCAGAGCGAAAAGGTTACTGCCCAGCATCAGTGCAAAAGCTGCAAGAACGCTGAATTTGTAATTTACAAAGTAAGATGCAAGACGTGCGATTATCTGACGCTTGCTTTTTTTGTTGAGGGCGGGTAAAACCTGATTTTTATTCATTTGTTCCGTCCTCCGTTTCTATCTGGGATTGTTGCATTTCTCTGTAAACTTCACAGTTCTGAATCAGCTGGCTGTGACTTCCGAATCCGGCGATTTTGCCTTTGTCCAGCATTATGATTTTGTCCGCAAACCGGACGGAACTGATACGCTGTGCTATCATTACTATGTTTGTGTCCGGGAAATTCTGAAGCAGTGTTTTTCTGAGCATTGCGTCGGTTTTGTAGTCAAGAGCACTTGAAGCGTCGTCAAGTATCAGTATTTCGGGATTTGCCGCAAGAGCACGTGCGATCAGCATACGCTGTTTCTGACCTCCGCTGAAGTTGGTGCCGCGTGCGGTAAGGCTGCTTTCATATCCGTGCTCGGTTGCGCTTATAAAGTCGTGAGCCTTGGCGTATTTTGCGGCTGTCACGACGTTTTTATCCTCAATTTCTCTTTCAAAGCGGATATTTTCTTTTACAGTGTCAGCCATCAGGAAATCGTTTTGCAGTACCACGCCGAATTTTTTCCTCAGCTCTTTTTCACTGTAACTGCGGATGTCTTTTCCGTCAACCCTTATTACTCCGCTGTCCGGATCGTAAAATCTCAGAAGCAGTGAAATGATTGTGGTTTTGCCGCTGCCGGTGGCACCGATTATACCGAGCGACTCTCCTTTTTTCACGGAAAAGTTGATATCTGTCAGAGCCGGAGCACCGCTGTAACCGAAATTTACGTGTTCGAACGCAATAAACTCGTCGTTTTTCACATCATCGGAAAGCATAGGATAGGTTTTGAGGGGATTTTCCATATTCAGAATGGCTGATATACGTTTTGCGGAAGCAGTACCTTTTGATATGTTAACGAAAATACGGCTTATTGATATTACGGCATTCAGAATGATGGTGAAATAGGAGGTGAATGCGATGATTTCACCGGCTTTTGCGTTACCGCTGCTGACTCTGTATGCGCCCACGACTATTACGGCAGTCATACCGAGGTTGAGCAGCATATTGAGAACCGGACTTGTTATTCCCATGGTCAGCCCTGCTCTGGTTTCCTTGCTTACGACATTTTCGTTTATTTTACGGAAGTCGTCGCTTTCGTAATCGGTTTTTGAAAGGGCTTTTATAACTCTGATTCCGGTGTAGTCGTCCCTTACCTTTCTGACCATTACATCAACCGCTTTTTGCAGAGCTGTGTAAAGGACGATTCCTTTTGAGGATATGTAAATGACTATCAGTGTAAGGAGAGGTACTACGGCGAGCAGAACAAGCGCAAGAACAGGTTCCACCGTAAATGTGAGAGCGACTCCGCCGATAAGGAGGATAGGAGTCCTGATACCGAGTCTCTGAACCATGCCTATCATGTTGTGCAGGTTATATGTGTCGGATGAAAGCCTTGAAACAAGGGAAGGAACGGTAACCTCATCAGTCTGTGAGGCGGAAAGATATAGGGTAGATGAGAACAGGTCGTTACGGATCTCCCGTGTAGTGTCTCTGGCGACTCTTGAAGCCATACGGTTTGCCTTGACGTTACCTGCCCATGCTGCCACAGCGCACAGAAACATTATTACACCCCATGCAACCAGAAGTGAAATATTTTTTTCAGGGGCTATTTCGTCAATCATATAAGCCATGATTATAGGGAGCAGAAGCTCGGCAAAAGTTCCGGCGATTTTTATGGTCATTCCGAGCGCAATGCGTTTTTTCCTTTTTGCTATGTAGTTAATCACACTGACTTTTTTCACTTGTTATCCTCCCGGGGTTTGGTACTTACCGTATTTCTTGATTTTTCCGCAATTTTCGAGCAAACGGAGCAGAAAATATTTTTTTCGCTTTCACTGAGATCTTTTGTGACTATGTCATTCCATTCCTCGTGGACTCGTTTTATCTCTGAAATAGCTGAAAAAGCTTTTTCGGTCGGGTAAACAAGAAGTATTCTTTTGTCATGCAGGTCGGGAGTACGTGTTACAAATCCCTTTTCCTCAAGCGAGGGGAGCTGTCTTGCAACGGAGCTTTTGTGCACATAAAGCTTTTTGGAGATTTCCTCCTGAGAAATACCGGGATTGTTGCAAATGCAGAGAATATACGAATCCTGATAAGGTCCTATATCGAGTTTTTCATACATTTCCGCCCGGTAGATGTTTGCGCATCTCCAAACCTGACCTATGTATTTCATAAATTTTTCCATTTTTTACCGCCTTCGGGAAAAAACAAAATAGTTTCATATGCAACTATTATATATTTTTCTTAACGGTTTGTCAACAACAAATGAAGAAAACCGTGAAAAATATTAAATTAAACTGTTCGAAAACTGTAAATGATGTGTTTTTTGCCGAAAAAGGTATAATTCTGAACGGTTGCCGATAAATGAAAGCTACGGCTCATTTTAGTGAAAAACTGAACTAACATTTTTCCGATGTAAAGAAGTATGAGTATAAATTACCCCGGCAAACCTTACTGCCTTGATTTTGTGCAGCTTAATTTGCCGGGGGATGTTATAAGCGGATTTCCGATCCGGAAGATATTTTTGACGGGACTTTTTGCTGAACCGGTCAAACAGTTCGGTCAGGAAGCATACGGTTTAATCAGTAAGTCCGAGAAAATATTTTCCGTAAGAATCAGCAGCTTTAAGTGCGGCAACAACCTTTTCCGGAGTTACTTCAAAGGGGAGGTTGTGAATTGTATCGGAAGGACTGCACGCAGCTTTTGCCACGCTCATCAGTTTTTCGTCTGTGACGTCGCTGAGACCAAGCTGAGCGAAAGTAACGGGAAGTCCGACTGAAATACAGAAATCGTAAATTTCTGCAAGTCCGTCCATATCCGTGTCTTCCAGAATCAGCTGTGTAAGCGTTCCGAAAGCGACCTTTTCGCCGTGATACATGTGATGGCACTCTTCAAGGACAGTAAGACCGTTATGGATTGCATGCGCTCCTGCAAGTCCGCCGCTTTCAAATCCTATTCCGGAGAGAAGAGTGTTCGCCTCAATGACTTTTTCTACCGATTCAGTGCAGGCGTGAGCGTCAAGAGCGAGTTTCGCTTTAAGTCCGTCGCTCATAAGTGTGTCGAAGCAAAGCCTTGCCAATGCCATTGCGGCTCCTGTGATTTTGCCGCCGGCACAGGTTCCTGCGTCGGAGTTTTTGCAGGCGCGTGCTTCAAAATAGGTGGCAAGAGCGTCGCCCATACCGGCAACCGTAAGGCGGACGGGGGATGCCGAAATAACATCGGTGTCCATCAGAACAAGGTTGGGGTTAGCCGGCAGGAAGAGGTATTCTTCGAAAACTCCGTCGTCGGTATAGATGACCGAGAGAGCACTGCACGGTGCGTCGGTTGATGCTATGGTCGGGCAGATTATAACCGGAACTTTGCAGTAGTAGGCGACAGCTTTTGCGGTATCGAATATTTTTCCGCCGCCGACTCCGACGACAAGGTCACAACCGCTTTTTCCGACAACGTCAGTAAGACGGTTTATTTCATTTTTGCTGCATTCTCCTCCGAAAAAGTCGCAGATAAAGGTGCAGTCGGTTTCCGAAAAACCTTTTTCGATAACTTCTCCGCTTCTCTGCCATCCGCCTTTGCTGATAAGCAAGAGAGCTTTTTTGCCGAAGCTTGCGGCATAGGTGCCGAGTTTTTTCATTTCTCCGGGACCCTGAATGTACTTTGAAGGACTGATAAGAATTTTTGACATTTTTTCTCTCCTTTTTACTTGTTTTTGATTTTTTGTTTTTTGATTTCTGACTTATCCGTGTTTTTTCTGGTAACTTTATAAAAAATATTTTCACTACTGCTTTAAAGAAAAAAGGTTTTCATTTCCGCTTTGTTTAAATTTTTGATTATGCTATGGCAGTCAGTAAATTTGAGCTTAATACATACACTGTCTCAATTATAAACTGAATACTTAAATAATATTTGTATTGTTTGTAAATCGGGCAGAAAATATAATGCAAAATAAATGAAACTTTCGGTAAACACTTTTTTACGCAACCGGCAGTTGCCAAAACGGTAATTATTTGTTGGTTGCAAAACAGCAAAAAAAGTATTATAATCAAAACCGTAAGAGAAACCGGCAAAACGGTGAGAAAAACAGGCGTGTCATAACTAAGCGGTAAGCTATAAAAACATAAACAGGAGGGCTTAGCAATGAATCTATCAGAAAAAATCGGAAGATTAAGAGCTGACCGTTGAGTGGCTCGGCTGGCTTTGCTATCTTTATCCTTAAAATAGCGTCAATATATATCCGTCTATTATGGCGATTATCAGATACAAGATAAATCCTCGAATAAACGACTGTATATGTTTCTGCGGATTTTGATACAATTCTTTTTCAGGTATTTTTGTAAAGCGAATACGTTTCGTATTCCTCCACCATAAAAGGTCAATGATTAGCAAATCAAATATATTCAGGCTTTGTCCAATTATATTTAGGCAAATGAAATTATGATAAAAGTTATTTTCTCTAATAAACAATCCTAATATGAAAAATAGAGGCAGGAATAGTAGAAAATTCGATATAAATACTATTATTTTATTGCTTTCTTTAAAGCGTCCCTGATACTCTATAATTTCCTTTATTTGA